>CAZLMY010000116.1:0-18364 GCA_964560845.1 uncultured Occallatibacter sp.
CCGGCAGGAATATTATCGCATAGATGTAAATACTTAAATTAGAACCGCTCTAGAAAGGACTGCATCTAGCCTTCAGTCGAAGCAGGCTGGCCCCACCGCGTTTTTCTCGATATAGGCCAAAAGCTAGTGGTTCGTTTTTCCAGTAACTCTGCCCGCGCACCCAGACCGATTGCCATGGCCATCACCCGGTCGTCGTGCGTGCCGGCCCGCGCTCCGGAATTTCCATTCGCTCTGCGCACAAAACTCCGGCATTCCCCCAGCAACCGCCTGCTCTGAAACCTCTCCGGCTGTTCTACCAGCCCCGCTCCCAGCTGACCCAACACCGCGGGCCGGCTCAAAGATGTAGTCAGCCACCCCGGTTGTCCCCCTTGCCGGTAAATCCGCGCGTAGCCGCAGACCGTTTCCACCAGAGCCAGCACGCCGCTGCCATGGTTGTTCCGCTCCACAACCAGCCAGGCGCCGTTGTACTCGGCCGCTAGGGCCGTCACCAGCCGCGCCAGTTCCAGCCCCCCCACGTGGCCGGCATACTCCGCGCATTGCAGGCCGGTTTCCATCTCCAGCACCTGCGCTGCCGAGTAATCCCCTTCGCTTCCACCTCCGGCCGGGTCCACCGCCACCAAGTAAGCCTTGCCCTTTACAGGAGGCAGCCAAACTTCCAGGTCCCCGTTGCAGCGCCGCTCCACCGGATCGGGTGCCTCAGCCAGTCGGCCATCAATTGCCGCCAGCTCAAACACCGAGTCGCCGCTCGACAAAAAGCAGCTCTCTTCGTCTTCGGCATACTCTTGCCGGGCCAAACCTCGAAAATCTGCCCGGATCTTGCGCCTGTATCCGATCTGCTCCCGGTCCAACCTGTGCCGCTCCATGAGCGCCCGTTCCTCGTCCGTCAGACTGGCCTCCTCCACAGCCTTGGTCCGATAGCGTAACTCCATCCACCAGGGAAAGAAATGCCGCACCATCCCCGTCTCGGCCGCCTTCCGCCATTCCTCGTGAAAGCACCCTCCGACCCCATCCGGCGTCGACTCCAGGATCAGCTCTGCTCCCGGTGCCAGTGCCGCCCGCAACCCCGCCAGCGTCTCGCACGGATCGCCCGGCCAACGCGCCAGCTCCGAGCAATGCAGATTCTGTACCGTCAATCCCCGTCCGGCGTTTCGATCCCCTGCCGATACCACTCGGTACGTCGAGTCCATCTCCGGAAACACGATCTGCCGCACATTGGCATACGAAGTCCGCAGCGGTCCCTCCCGCAGCTCCTCCGGCAACCAGTCAAGAAACCGATGCACGATGCGAAAGATATCTTCAGCCGCCTCCTGCGTGTGAGCTACCTCCAGCGTCAGCGTCCCCGGTCGCGTAATGGTCTTCAAAAAGAACCGCGCCGCCGCCCACGTCGTGAGACCCATTTGCCGCGCCTTCAGAACAATATTCCGCTCGCCCCTGCGCCGCTCAAACGCCCGCTGCGCCGCATTCGCCTTCAGCGGCGCCGTCCATCCCTCCCGCGTTCGCACCAGCAGCAGTTGCTCCGCCAGCGCCATCCCCACCGTCTGCCCTCGCAAGCTCGCCGGGCGCATATCCATGATCTTTCCAAAACGCTCCAGTTCTTCCCGGTCCACGTTCTGAGGGCAGAGATCCCATTTCAGAGCACCCACATTTCGCTGTTCTTCCATGCTGACGCCGCCCCCAGTTTCTTCCACCGGCCGCAGCAAGAGCCCGCTATGAGCCTTCGCGCGGAAGCTGAAGGGGAGAGGCCGATTTCCCCCGGTTTGGTCGCCGCTTGTCGTTCGAAGACACTTCAAGTTCGCCGGTCCGCATTCCTCGGACCGCGAAAGATTGGCTCGCAGCGTCGCTTGTGGGAAAGTTCACAATGCTCCCCACCGGCTTCGCCGGCCCAATGACCACGGCGCCAAGCCGCAGTGTACGCAATCACGTCGCGAACCCCTGCCTATTGCATGATGTACTGCGACGTTACAGACACCGTAGGAGGCGTCGTGCACGTCGGGCCATTGAGCACCCCAATGATGACCGCATCGCCAGCCGCAACATTCAGGGAGCCGGAAGAGGAGCTTAGGAATGCTGGAGCAGACGCGCTGTTGGTCGTCACAGAAGGCCCTGCCAATGAGTTCGTCTGATCGTAAAGCCCCACTATCGGATAGGTGGTGCAGGTTCCGGTTCCCGTGACCAGGACCGATATCTGCTTGAAGGTCATTGCAGCGTAAGCCTGAATCTTCGCGCATTCAATGCCGCTTGCGCTCAATGCACAACCCGCCGTGCTCCACATCATTACCGGAGCATTGCTCATTTTCGTCCCGTTCACCGTCACGGTCGTAGCAGCAAGATTCCCGCTCCCATCGTCCAGAATATTGTTGGCGGTATAGACCTTTCCCGCGCCGTTGATGTTCAGGCCACCCTTCGAAGTGCCCGCCATCTGGAGTTGCAAGTAATTGCTGGCAGATCCTGCTCCGAAATTGTTCAAGACAAGAAGCCCCATATTGTTCGTCGACGGAGCTACACCGAATCCGACTGACATACTACTGCCGGTGAACGTATTCGGAGCGAGAAAATTGAAAGGATTCAGGTTTCCCGTGGAACTCGACGATTCCCATGTTGTCACGCCGTTGTAGTCGTCCTGATTGGAAAGCGTATTCACCCACGCCTGTGCCGGAGCCGTCATTCCGAGAACGCCAAAATAAGCTGGGTCGCCGTAGCCATTCGACAGAAAGTCGACAGTGGGGCTGCCGGGGAAGTACGTATAGTAACCAGTGAGGCCAACCGTCAAAGTCGCGCTGGGGTTGGTTGTGCCGCCGTACAACGGCGCAGCCAGGGTCATCACCGTTCCCGCACTATTCACAGCTCCTGTCGGAGCCAGATACACATTGCACGGGGTGCAACTTCCACCGTCGTTCAGTTCTGCGGCCTGCCCGTTCCAGATTCCGGTCGGGTTGAAACCGCCTCTGCCTCCGCTCACCCAGGTGATTGTGCTTGAGCCGCCCGTGCTCGACACGGTGTAGGTGACCGGTTTGGACGTAGCCCACAGATACGAACTGTTGAAGTAGTTGGTGCCTCCGCTGTTGTAGGAACGGACAATGAAGCGTCCGTATCCAGGTGCCGCAAGTTCGGAGCTGTGAAATCCATAGTTCGCCGCCTGGTAGATCGTAATCAGATCGTCCGGTGCCGATATCCCTTCATTCCCCGAGTAGGTCATGAATTCCTGACCGCCCTCGAACTGGGTGTTGTCGCTGAAATACCACTGCCGCGGTCCATTCGTGCCCGTGTGGGTCGCGTTGTAGGTGCCCACCACCAGCGCCGCTGAGAACGGAAACACCGCCTGAGCGCCGGTAAAGCCAATTTGATTGATTTCATCGCTGGTGGGGCAATTGTTCGGGCATCCTACTCCACCCGTCATTAACATGAACGAGGCTTGCCCCGTGAAATGTTCGCCAGAATCCCGCAGTTGCGGGGTGTGCCAGAATGACTCCCTCACCACACCACTGAGAGCGTTCGACGGAGTCACTCCACCGATTACCAGCGCGGAGCCGAGCAAATTGTTGACCCTCAAGTTTGTGCTGACAAACTGATCGATCCCATTGACCCTTTCGCCGATCACCCCCGTCAGAGTCCTCCATCCGGTGTCTGTGATCGTCAAGTCGGATTCGCCGGCGTTGATCATCTGGCTCGAGGGATTCTCCATTCCCGCAGAGGTCCCAATCCAATCGACCACGGGGGCAACCCTCTCGGCCACCAGTGCTGAAGACCATGAACTGGTGACAGTCAGATAATCGGGTATTGCCGAGGATGTTGCTGCCGCAGATAAGGTGAACCCCTGCGTATCGGTGGCCGAAGACCCGCCGTAGTGAAGGCCGCTGATGGTAGTGCCTGCGGGAACGCCGACCCCTGAGATCGTCTGCCCGCTCGCGATTCCTGTCATATAATTGCACCCGCGAACAGCCGTGCTCCCCGCCGTAGTTGAACACACCAGGTCAAGCCGCGCAGGCAGAGCCAGAGTAAACTGTGTGCTCGATGCATTGCAGCTCGCACCGCTCCAGGTCCCGGCACAATTGATGTAATCGCCGGCAGGAACCCCGGTCCCCCCCACAACCATATTTGCCACAACGCCGGCGGTCGACGCGCATGTGACCACCGTGCTTCCCCCAGTGAGAGTGCAACCGGATAGCGACAACGGAGTCGCTCCCCAAACGCCCGCCGCGCCACCCGATTGTGGGTTCAGAACGGCTCCGTTCCAAAGCATGTGAATCGACTTGGTGATATTGCACGTGGTCCACACCGTGTGCGATCCGGATGAGGCTCTAATTGTGGCTTTGGTGCCGTTCGGAACTGCCGCCACCGCCTGATTGACGGCGTAGCAGTAGTCGGCCCCTGCGTGGCCGTCAGCGCTCGATACAAAGGCATCCACATCGATCTCAGGCAATACGGAAGACAGCGTCACCGGGGCTGCAACGGAACCGGACATGTTCACCGATGTTCCATTCAGCGTTCCTGTCAGCGTGCAGCCCGTAGTTGGGCACCCAGCTGTGCCGCCAGTGATCACGGTATTCCCTCGTAGGACAACCTGCGCGTGGCAAGCCCACCCACAGACAGCAACTGCCAGTCCGAGTATGATCGCCTTCATCTCCGCTCCTTTGATTTCTCCGTGTCGTGGTGCCCTCACCTTCGTCCCCTATTGCATACGCTCAACGGTCACGCACCGCTTCCACACGCCCCCGGTATTGGTGCCGCTGTTGGTCGTTGAATCTGTCTGGATACTCGCTCCGGATGGAAGAATCGCCATGTAAGAGTAACTGTAGTTCTTGTACGCCGACGTCCCGACATTCGTGCTGTTCAACGTCTCTGTCCCCGCCCCGACGCCGCCAACCTCTGCCGCCGACATGGATTGATAAATGCCGTAAGCAGTCGAACTGGCTGTCGTTACATAGAGATCCCCGGTAACACGATATGTCCCCGCCGCCGTGGTCGTGTATACCGTCGCCATCGTCCCGCTGACCGTCGACTCACTCATTGGCGTCTGGTTGTAAACCACGCAAGGCAGATGATCGTAGCCATCCAGACAACCGTAAGTGTTGGTGGCTTTCACAGGGGACCCGCTTGCCATTCCCACCTGGGCTGTAACCGTAGCCGTACCTGCCGCAAATACCGGAACCCCCGTCGCCGCCCCGTTGTTTACCCCGAGCCCGCCATTGGCTGCAGCCACAATGCCGGTAACGTTGGTCGCCGTCCCGGATACGCTTCCGTTCAGTGGACCATTGAAGGCTGGAGCTGTGATCGCGCCGTTATTCGCAATTGTGGTGTTCGGTCCGAACGTCGCTTGCGGCCCGGTCCCCGTATTGATCGTCGAAAGTGCGGGGCCGCTCGCCGCTCCATTATTCACGCTGAACGCGCCCGCTGCGGTAGCACCACTCCCCGCGTAGCTCGATACAATTCCTCCACTGAAGTTAGGAGCTACAAGCGGAGCCAGGCTGGCTCCAGGCAATAAGCTGCTGAGAGCCGTGGCGGGTGTCGTCCAATCGAATATCCAACTTGTGGGCACTGTGCTTTGTGGCCCCGCCGTCACCGTGTTCCCGGTTAGCGGTCCACCCGCACTCAATGCTCCGGCAAGAGCCACTACCTGCGAATTGCCCGAACCCGTAACAGTCGCTCCAGGCAGAATTGCATTTAGCGCCCCGGTTGCCGGCAGCGCCGACGCCGCAAGGCTTGTAATGGTAGCTTCCGCACCCTCGGCCCGCGTGGTTTCGGCGTCCACATATTGCTTCGGGGCCGCCTGTAACGCTGAGGTCGGATTGCCGCCCACCGTAACACTCGCTGCCGTCACCGTTCCAGATAGGCTCACGGAGGTTCCATTCAGCGGACCCGTCATCGTTCCACCCGCAACACCGAGTCCCCCAAGATTCGCCAGTGCGCCGGCAGCGGTCAACGCCCCGGTGCCACCCGATCCCACAGGAATCGTTGTCATCCCTCCGATCGCGGTTCCATTTCCAAGATAATACGCAATCTGACCGGCACTCCCCTGTCCTACTGTCCCGCTGCCGCCCCCCGTTCCTGTGCCACAACCAGTCCCGGTATTGGTGACATACCCTGAACTGTCGATCTGCAGGCAGTTCAACCCGCTGCTCGCAGCAAGCCCTGGGAACTTGATCGCATTCGCTGCGGTGAAACTCGCATACAGCGGGCTGCTGCTGCCGCCTCCGTAGACGCTGAATCCCGTACCCGATCCCGGTTCGTAATTGATGCGCACCATGCCCCCGTTATTCGAAGCATTGATGTAAGTGTCGCCACTGTTGGTGCTCTGATAGGCCTTGAAGCTGTCCAACCCGCCCGTCGCGGAATTCAATGCCCAGTTATTTGCTGTGTCCTTTACCATGTACCACTGGCTGTTCCCATTCCAGTCCTTGTAGGTGTAAGACTCCTTCTGGCTTGTCGTCGCACCCGCCCAAAGAAACTGGTCGATCTCCGCATCGGCCTGGTTCTTCACCGTCGTTGAGCCAGTGAATGTCGAAGATCCGGCCACCTGCAAGGTTCCATTGAACTGCGCGTTGCCCGCATTGCTGATCGTCGCCACGGTGGTCTCGCTCGGCCCGCCAGAGCCAATCACAACTCCCCCGGTTCCCGAGTTGTTTGAGCCGTTCAGCACCACCGCCCCCGTCCCCGCTGCATTGATCACCGTTTGATTGTTCGTGCTCGACTGCCCATGGTTATACTGCCCGATCGACAAGCGGTATACGCTGTTCAGTTCGTCCAGCACTTGAAAAAACTGCTCCCCCGCCGTCGCGTCGCTCAACCCCGTCGTCCACCGGTATCCATAATCGGTTTGGTAGCGGTCCAGCATCCCCCGCTCGTTGCCTGTCCCAATTCCGATGCGATAGTGATTGGTCACCGTGGCATCTTGCTGGCTCCCGTACCAATCGCCGTTCAAGCCGTTGAAGCTCCTGTGAAATGTGTCCAGAAAGCTGTTGCGCGTCCCATGGTCCGTCAGTTGTCCGGTAAACATCGTCCCGCCGGTAATCCAGTTATTGTAAGAACTCCCCGCATCCGCCACCACCTGGTTGTTCGAATTCTCGTTACGCAGTCCAACGATCGTATTGTTCTGCGCGTTCGCCCCCAAATGCAGCGCCGTGTTGCAGCCCTCCACATCGCCCCCGGTAAAGGTGTTGCCGTCCCCTTGCTGCAGATTGATGCCCGTCGTCCCGCTGATCGGGCTGCCCCCGCTCGTCGGGCAATCGATATGCAACCGGACAAACGTGCTCGCATTCATCCAGTCCGTCGTCGCTGCATTCGAAACCTGGTGCCCGATGGCATTGACCGCCGTCCCATATCCGCCCAGTTGCATCGCCGTGAAACTGCCTCCCGTATAGTTGCCGGTTCCATCCAGCGTCATCCCCGTCTGGTTTGAATTTCCCAGAAAATAGAGGCCCTCCAGGTCCAGTTCCTGCGTCCGGTATGCCGTCAATCCCGTTGCCGTTGCCGTGTTTGCTGCCGTTGTGTTAATCGCCACGTCGTCCATGTGGAATCCCATCGTGTCCGCTGCATAGGTCGGGTCTCCCACCTGCACCATTGCTCCCGAGCCCGAATACAGAAATACCGTTCCGCCCTGGCTCCCGCTCGCAGTGCTCGCTCCTCGCAAAGCGCACCCGTGCAAGACCACGTTCCTGGTTCCCGCAGTGACCACGATCTGGTTAGATGTGGCTATCGTCGCACACGGCAACTCTACCGTCGCATTCCCCGTCGCGATGGTCAGATTCGACCCCATCGACTGCGCCCCCGCAAAATTGCGCGCGTCGCAAGTGCCCCCATACACCGTGCTCAGCGTTCCCAGGCACGCTTGTAGCTTGGCCCCAAAATCCACACCCGGAAACTGCTCCACTTCGTAGGCGTTGCCCAACGGACTGTTCACCACAAGTGCCGCATAGCTCACTCCGCCCGTGACTCCGCCGCCCCCGCCCAACTGCGTTCCGTAGGTCTTCGATCCAATCGCATTCCACACCGTATATCCGCCGTGCCCCTTCAGCAGATTCCCGCCATAGAACGTCAAGCTCTGCCCGCCAATCAGGTTCACCGGCGCTGCCGTATCCCAATTCGCCGTTGCGTTCACACTCGCCGTAGTTGTTCCTGAGCAGCCCACCCCTCCCTGTGTCACCGCAATCGTCCCGATCGACCCCGTGCTGGTCACGGTCGCCATCGCCTGAGCAGTGCAACTCCCGCTGAATTGCAGCGCAACCTGAGCCCCGTAAGGATCGAACCCTGCTCCCTTCTCCGTACCCACTGTTACCCCGGTCACCGCGCCCCCGGCTGCCGCCACCGTCAGTTGAGGCTGGATCACACTCCACGACGGCATCACCACCGCATTCCGCACGGTCCAGCCCTGTTGCGTCCCGCTCAAGTCCAGAACCAGCCCTGTCGGCGGCTCGCCCGTAGCCGCTGAATTACCCGCCAACACCACCACGTTATCCAGCACGTTGTTCGAGCCGGCCGCTGCGCTAAATCCATGAGCCGTTTGCAGTGTAATGTTCTGCCACCGGTTTGAATCCGCATTCAATCCCGCCGGCGCCGTACCCGGCAGCGCAGGAATGGCAATGCCCGTATTCAGTCCCCTCATATCGATGTTTCGGAACTCGCTCCACTGAGGCCATTGAGCTAGGTAAAGCCCGCACGTGTGGGTCGAGTGCGCCCCGGGAAATTGCGCAGCCATCGGATCCACACCCGTCGCTGCGATCTCCAAATTCTCGATCTCCGCTACTTGCAGCCCATTCCCACCCGCGCCTGTCGCTGCCGGCATCGCGATCCCGCAATTGCCCACGGCCCAGCCTGCTCCTGTACCCATGGTTCCAAGCTGTCCGTTCCCGCCTGGGGAGAAAATCGAATTATTTTCGAGCGGTCTGCTCTTCCCGCAACTTCCCGCCGGTGCCCGTCCCGCAGCCACCGAGCAGGACACGTCCAAGCTCTGATCCACATAAATCGTCAGATCGTGAATCCGCGTATGACTCAGCAGATTCACGCTATCCGCAGCCGTCGCCAACACATCCTGGCCCGGATACCCCATCAGCGCCGAAACCTGCTTGCCCATTCCGCCCAGCGACTCCCCATGCCAGCTCAACGCCCGCGTCTTGCACGTCCCCTGCGGAATCGCCAGGGATACCCCGTGCGCGTTTGCATAACTCAGCGCCGCCTGCAGCGCATTGGTATCGTCCGTCTGCCCATCGCACACCGCGCCAAATTCCTTCACGCTGCGCTCGTACTGCTGCGTCTTCATCGTTCGAAGATCGCTCACGTACACCCCGTTCGGGTTCGTGAAGCTATCCGTTCCCGCGTACACCGGCGGGATCTCCACAGCACCGCTCGTCCCCGCTGCGCTCACCGCCGCCTGAATCGTAGCCTGCGATGTTCCCGGGATCGGTGCCTGCACGCCATTCAACGCCGGTGTATTCAGCGCTCCGGTCATGTTCCCGCCGCTCAGCGGAACCATCAGGCTTACCTCGGTGTCTACATAGTGCTTATCCGCCGCTTGCAAGGGCTGTGTCGGGTCACCACTCAAATAGAGCGGCCCCGTCAAGTTCCCGCCTGACGCCGTCAGCAAACTCCCGGTCAGTTCCGCAATCGCCTGGTCCACATAGGCCTTGCTCACCGTCTGCACTGCCTGGGCCGCTGGCATCAGCTGTGCCCGCACTTGACCCAACGCCGCTTGGGCAGCGGACGGCACCACCCAGTACTCCGTGCTCGTCGTCCCGTCTTTCATGTGGTAAATCGCCGTATAGTAGAGTCCAGCTGGAGTCGATCCTTGGTTCGGAGCCAGATTCACGCTCACAAAACCGTCCGCCCCAATCGTCAGATTCATCGCGCCCGCAGTCACGGCTTGCCCACTCGCTGTCGTGAACGCCGGCCAGCTCACGTTCAGTGTCCCCGCGCCGGTCTGGCCGCTGGCTCCATATACCGTCCCTTGAACCGTCGTTGTGGTGACCGCCTGAGCCCCAACCAGTTGCGCCATCCCCAGCAGACATAGTCCCCACGCAAGTCCAAGCCCCATCCGTCTGCCAGCCCCAAAACAAGCGTCCTTCGTGAGCTTCATCCGTATCTCTTCCTTCTCGTGGAGTGTCCGAACCCTGCACTCCCTCGGCTCGTTCCTCTCCCGCAAAATCAATTTCGGGCCATGCCGCCTGTGCACGGCGGCTTCGCCAGGTTTCCTCCCTGGACACACACTCGAATCTTCTTTCTTGCTTTTCCGCCTTTGCCCCCAACGACTGCTTCTCGTCGTTGGGGGTCTCGGTCGAATGCCGCAATGGCCTGTCCGTTTCAGGCCGTGAGTCATCAAAGGCCTATTCCCGATTCCTCCCTACCAACTCTCCGGCCCCCTCGGCCCCCTCGCCCGACCACTCCGGCTCAGCTTCCAATTGCCGCGCCAGGCTCTGGACTTCCTGCTCCACCTTGCCCTGTTCCAATCCCAGATTTGCCAAGACAAGCAAGAACTCCGCACTCGCCAGGTCGCCCTCCAGCGTCCTGTCCAGTAGCAATTGGCTGATCTTCTCGCTGTTTTCCGTAACGGCCTTTCCCGCCGCCTCGCACAAGGCCCTTACGCTCTTTCTCTTGGGCTGAAACCCATCCAACCCTTTCCCCCGCGCCCCCCGCACCGTCTTGCTTCCCGAAGCCTGTTTCTGCTGCCTCGATACGGCCATCTTTCCGCCATTCCGGCCACTCTTCCACGGTCGTTCGCTCCCCGTAGAAAGCAGAAAAGGGGCAACCCCATGCGGAGTCACCCCTTTGAAAAGCACTTCCTGAATGTCGATGCCTCTTCTTCCTCTCTACGCCGGCGCCAACCCGCGGAGATGGCCTGAAGAAGATTCTGGAAAGCTTCCAAGCTTTCCTCTTCTGCTCATTCTGTCTTCAATGTCCCTAGATTACCTAAATCCATACAAATTCCATGCAATTCGCCGCACCCCACTCATCCAGCATATTTTCAAGCACTTAACTCTGCAACGAATTCGCTGAATACTTGACATCCCTCCCAAACCGGAACGCTTTGTCCCAAGATCTATCTCCTCCCGGCGCCAACATGGTGATTTGCACGGTCACCTCCGACTTCTGACTCCCGATCCCTGATCCCTGATCCCTGATTTACCATATCCCCGTGACCTCCCAAGCTCCCCACGATCCCATCCTCCTCGTCCATGGCGGTGCCTGGGCCATTCCACCCGATGCTGCGCAAGCCCACCTGCAAGGTGTGCAGGCTGCTCTCGAAGCCGGTTATGCCATCCTCTCCCTCGGCGGCTCCGCCCTCGACGCCGTCGAAGCCGCCGTTACCGTTCTTGAAGACGACCCCACCTTTGACGCTGGCCGAGGCAGCTTCCTCACCGCCGATGGCCGTGTACAGCTTGACGCCCTGCTCATGGACGGCGGACGCATGAAAGCCGGAGGCGTGGCATGCGTCGAACACCTTCGCAATCCCATCCAGGCCGCCCGCCTCGTTCTCGAGAAAAGTCCCCACGTCTATTTCGTCGGACCCGGCGCAGAACAGTTCGCCCACTCCCACGGCATGACCCTCATTGAAAACTCCGAACTGGTCCTCGATCGCGAGCGCGAACGCCTCCGCCACGCCCAGGCCCGCCAATCTGCCGGACTGGCCGACGAAACCTTCTCCGGCCGCATCCTTCACGACGACAAGAGCCCAGAAACCGCCGCCGACCCAGACCATGCGAGTTTTTCAGGCTCGGAAAACGCGAAGCGCGCCGAGGACGGCTCGAACGACAGCCACGATACGGTCGGCGCAGTTGCCATTGACTTCCAAGGCAATCTCGCGGCCGCCACCTCTACCGGAGGCACCCTCAACAAGACTCCAGGCCGCGTCGGCGACTCTTCTCTCATCGGGTGCGGATGCTATGCCGACAACCTCGCCGCCGCCGTCTCCCTCACCGGATGGGGAGAGCCCATCATGAAGCTCGTCCTGGGTAAATGGGCCACCGACCGCGTCGCCAACGGCACCGCACCGGAAATCGCCGCTCGCGAAGCCATCTCCTACCTCTACAACCGCCTTGGAGGGCACGGCGGCATCATCCTCCTCGGCCCCGACGGCCGCTTCGGCCTCGCCCACAACACCCCTGCCATGGCCTGGGGCCTCGCCACCCCTTCAGGACTCCAAACCGGCCTCTCCGTCTAACCCCAAGACCATCTGGCGCTTCCTTATTCCTTCTTTGGATCGCTTGGGCAACAATAAGCCATGTATATTCGTCTCGACTGGTCCCACCGGGCTCTCCCCGTTGCCCTCGGTTTGATCACACTCGCAAGTGTCGTCGTGTTGCTGGTATGGGACGCCTTCCCCCATCTCTTTCCCTCCCGAGCCCACGATCTACTCGGCGCGCTTCCTCTGGCCCTCATCGCCCTCGCCTACCTCGCGTACCAGGCAGTCCACCGCCCCGCCTGGAAAGAAGTCTTCAAAGCCGTACTGCTGGCCGTAGCCTTCCTCTTCTGGGCGGCCAATCAGTTGTGGCCGGACATCCCCCAAGCCACCCTCTACAACGACATCGCCATCGCGCTGTTTGTCCTGGATGTCTTCCTGGTCATGATCGGCTGGCCCCCGTCCTCGCCGGACGAGTCCTTCGCAGAAACCTATGCGCCCTCCCATGACGGAAGCGATAATTGACAACCCCTCGAGCAGCTGATCGGGGCGTCGGCGCCTCATGTGTGCCAGGGCCGGCAGGCCCCGCCGATTCACCTGGAATCAAACCTGCCCCGACCAAGACTCCGCTAACTTCCGAACTCGCGATGACCGCGAAGCGGTCGCTAACTTGCGGAAATCGTTTCAACAAAGATCGTTCTCATCCGATTGAAATTAGCTCCGATTCTTCCTGGCCTTCAGGCTACTTTTTCGCCCGCTTGTAAAACGGAAGCGCCACCTGTTTCGCCCGCACCTGGTTGGCTCGCACCTGCACCAGCACGTCCTCTCCGCTCGCAGCCACCGCCGCCGGAACCAGCGCCATGGCGATGTTGGTTTTCAGAAACGGCGCCGGCGAGCCGGATGTAATCGTGCCGATTTGCTCCCCGCTCAAAGACAGTACCAAGTACCCGTCGCGGCCAATCCCGCGCTCCACCATCTCCAGCGCTACAACCTTGCGCTTCGGCCCGCCCGCAGCCTCCACCGCCAGCAGCGCGTCCCGTCCGATAAAGGCGCCCTTGTCCAGCTTCAGCCAGCGTTCCAGACCCGCCTCCCACACGTTGATCTCGTCGGAAATCTCATGGCCGTAGAGAGGCATCCCCGCCTCCAGGCGCAGCGTGTTCCGCGCTCCCAGCCCGCACGGCCGTATGCCGAATTCGCCCCCCGCCTCCATCAGCGCGTTCCACATCTCCTCCGAATTTGCCTGGTCGGCCGGAATGTACACCTCGAAGCCGTCCTCGCCGCTATAGCCGGTCCGCGCAATCAGTACGTTGTGGATGCCCGCAACCAGCCCCCACGCAAACCAGTAGTTCTTGATCCCCGCCAGATCCACCTTGGTCAGCTTCTGCAGCGTCTCCAGCGCCCGCGGCCCCTGCACAGCCAACTGCGAGTAGTAGCTGGAGTAGTCGTTGATATGGATCCCCGGCCAGCTGCCCACTTGTTTGCGAATCCAGGCGTAGTCCTTATCCTTGGTTCCTGCGTTCACCACCAGCAGGTAGTCGTTATCTCCCAGTCGGTGCACCAGGATGTCGTCTACATAAGTGCCCTCGGGGGTCAGCAGCGCAGAGTAGTGCGCCTGCCCGTCCTTGAGCTTGGAGGCGTCGTTCATGGTGACGTGCTGCACGGCCGCCAGCGCGCCCGGGCCGCGGAACTGGATCTCGCCCATGTGGCTCACGTCGAACAGCCCCACGCCCGTACGCACGGCCATATGTTCGGCGATCAGGCCACACCCTGGGCACGGGTATTCCACGGGCATGTCCCATCCGCCAAAGTCCACCATCTTGGCTTTCAAGGCGCGGTGTGTTGCGTTCAGTGCGGTTTTCTTCAATTCGGCTGCGACGGGGGAAGCAGGGGTAGTCATCGATATTCCTCTCAGCAACTTTACTCCACCGAAGATAGGCACTCGCCGCCGCTCAGGTCAAACTCCCGGCAACGCTCGCTTAGCATTGAGAATGTGGAGACCACCGGCAAGACAGAAAGAAAGGTACGTCGATGAATCACGTTCGAGGCATGTTGATGTTGGTGGCTGCGGCCATCGCCCTTTACCGAGGCTGGAAGATCCATACAGGGCACAATGCTCTGCTGGCCTACGGATTGGGCGCGCTGGCCCTGGGTTTGGCCATCTGGCACCTCACCCGCCCCACCCCCCAGAAGCGCATTTGAGCAGAAGACCCATCTGACACCATCCATGAGGTCCACTCCGATATGGCCACACTCTACAACCGCATTCAGGGCCGCAACGTCGAGCTTGGCAGGCCTCGCCCAACCGCAGCGCTTCCTAGGAAAAGGTTCGCACATCCTCACCCCCTCCGCAGCAACTTTGCCTATCCATTCCGTGTCCTAAGGTTTGGAAAGGTTGGGCAATTTGTTGCCCACGGAGGAACTCCATGGTGACCACAGGGTTGGGTGCATTGGCGCTGATTCGGATGGAGCTCGGCCGGGGCGGCGGGCTGTTCTTGATGCTGATCGAATTGGCGGTTGTCGGCGTCCTGGTCTGGGCGCTCACCCGACCCGGTACCGACGGCGCTGCCAAGAATTGAGCCTGGAATCGGCCGTTGAGACCCCGGGGGGGCGCCATGCGCGAGGTCTTGAGATCGCCAAGAGTTCGCTAACTCGCAAACTCGCAATGACCGCGAAGCGGTCGCTAACTTGCTGAATTAATTAGAAAAATGGCCGCTCCACGATCATGGCCACTCTTAGCTGCTCCCGGGCCACCGAAAATTGCGGAACCCTCGGTCCCGGTAACCTTCTGTGGTTCGCAGAAAAATACCCGTTCACCCTCGACCGCCATTACCAGGTGGTATTCAGTGTTCCCCAACTACTTTTTCCTCGCCCGCCAGAACGAACTCACGCTTAAGTAGAGGAACACCGCCATCACACCCGCAGTGAGCAGAAACGTGCTGTGTTCCGGTCCGTGCGCGTAGCTGGCCCGGGTTCGCCACAGGATCGGCGCAAACACCACCACCGGCAAAAAGAAAAACACCCCGGTCACTTCCAGCCACAGAATTCCCCCGATGCGGCCAAACGGTCGCAGAAAGCCACCCACCCCGCGGGCCATGCCTCGGGTGACCTTTCCGGCAGCTTGGCCGGCGGCGCGATTCTGAGCGCCTGCCGCAGCGCTTGGCTGGGCCGCAGGACGCCCGCCCGCCGCAACCTGCTGGCCGGCGATGCGCCCGGCGATGCGCAAGCCGATTCCCAGCGTCCGGCCGATGGAGTGCGGTTTCATTCCGTTTATGATGGTAGCAGCGCCTCTTGCTTTCCCGCTTTTTCTTCTCTTTCTGTCGCTTCGCAGTTGCCCTGAATCGGCGTTGGAAGTAAGGTAGATAAATCCTTTGCCGCTACCCGCGCGGTATCCTAGCGCTGGCCGCAGTTCCTGGAGGTACCGTGACATCTCGTCTGCGTGAACTGATTCAGCAACTCGGCGAAGCGATCCATGAGTCGGTCATTGAGAGCGAACAGATCGCCGGAGTGGTGCAGGATATCCGCAAGCACGGATTCGATGTGCTCTTGATGCTGGAAGCCACAATCGGCCTCAATGAGGTGACAGCAAAGGAGCCTGAGGCTGTCGGCTCTGGCACGCCCGTACCCGGCGAAGACCCGCCGTTCACCCAGAACGACCTCCACTTCCTCCACTCCCTGCGCATCTCCGTCGAGGGCGAAGCCGAGAACGCCTCCGACTCCGACACCGACTAGCCTGCTCGATCCGAGGGATTTCCCCGCTAGCGCCGCTAGGTTTGGGGTGATAATCGTTCCATGGCCACCCTCCCCAACTCGGAAGACCTTTGGACTGTCGAGCAATACCTGCGGACCAGTTGGAGCCCGGACCGCGAGTTCGTGGATGGTCGGATCGAGGAACGGAACTTGGGAGAGAAAGAGCACTCCATTGTTCAGCGGTATCTGACGGTACTATTCGCGATCAAACGGGCGGAGTGGGGCGTTGAGGTCTTTCCCGAACTTCGCACCCAGGTTGCCGCAACCAACTTTCGCGTTCCGGATGTCCTGGTGGTCCGTTCAGGCGATTCTTTCCAACGCTACCTTACCCGGCCACCGCTCATCGCCATCGAGATTCTCTCCCCTGAGGACCGGTTGAGTGCCATCAGGGATAAGGCCGCGCAATACCGCCAGTTCGGCATCGAGAACATCTGGATCATCGACCCGGAGCTTCGCCTCGCCTACAGCTTCACATCTGCTGGGCTCGAACAAGTCCGTTCCGGCGAGCTCACCATCCCCTGCACCCCAATTCGCTTGGTGCTCAGCGAGCTGTTTGCGGAGCTTGACCGGGCGTAAGAGCCCCTCGGCTCTTGGTACGATGGTCCGCACCAGGTTATGCCAAAAGGCCCGTGGCGTCTGTTTTCCTATTTCCCCGTGGGGCTTCTCAGGGAAAGCATAATCGGGCAATAGCCTCGATATGTCGTGCATCCGTTCCGCAGCAACCGCCCAGAATGCGCGTCCCGAATCGACCGCGAATGCGCGCCACAATCTTGGCGAATTCCAGTGGATCGTCCGCGTCGAGATAAGCGGCGTTATCAAACTCCTCCGGACTTTTGCGCGACGTATTGCCCTGCAACCCTACCAATCTTTCCGTCGCGCCCGTCCTGGCTTTTTCGGCCACGCCCAAAGCACTCTCAAAATGGACAGGGTGAACACAATTTGCCAGATAAGCCGACGGCCGATGAGAAACAACCTCGTCGATTGCCGCGATCGCGTCAGCTACCGGAGTGCCGTCCAGAAGCGTCCCGTCGGGGCGCAGCACAAAGCTCAGCAGATACGGGCAGCCGGAATCGCCCATCGCCCGTGCCAAACCGAGCGCCTCGGAAACCGCAGGCAGGGTTGTGCCGATGAGGAAGTCCACTCCGGCCTGAACAAGCGCTTGAACTTGCGATGTATGAAATCGCTCTGCCACCTCCGCGCTCAACGCCTCTTGTGGTTTATAGCAATCACCCCGGCATCCCAGGAGCCCGCCCACAAAGACGCGCTTGCCGAAGTCGCCGTATCGGCCGCGCAACTCGGCCAGCAGGCGAACCGCATCGATCGAGACTTGGTCGACACCGGGAAAGCAGGTCCGCGCCAGGCGTTCGCGATTGGACCTCCAGGTCGGAGTGCAAACCAGCATGTTCGCGTCATAAGAGCGGGCAACTTCAATATATTCCCGCCAAAGCGCGGTGAGCGTTTGGCGGCCTTCTTGCGTATAAAGCAACGATGCGTGCGCTACGTCTGGATCCAGCGAAATCCCGGAGCCGCGCCGGATGCGCTCGACCATAGCCCCTTCCGTGAGAAGAGGCCCTCTCGCTGCCAGCACCGACCTAAACCGCTGCCGGGTATCGTCCATGTCGAAAACAACTTCCTCAATGTGGGGTGCCCCAGGTTCCGCTTCTGGGACCTGGGATCGCACAGCCCCTTAGCTCTTCAGCGCCACTCGGATATGCAGTTCCTTCAACTGATGATCGCTCACCGTGGTCGGCGCATCCGCCATCAGGTCGATGGCCTTGGCGCTCTTGGGGAACGCGATCACCTCGCGCAGGCTCGGCGCTCCGGCCAGCAGCATCACGATGCGGTCCAGACCCAGCGCAATGCCCCCGTGCGGCGGCGTCCCGTACTCCAGCGCATCCAAAAAGAACCCGAACCGCTTGTGCGCTTCCTCGTCGCTGATGCCCAGGGACTGGAAGATCTGCTGCTGCACGTCCTTGCGGTGGATACGAATCGATCCCGAGCCAAGCTCAAGCCCATTCATCGCCAGGTCGTAGCAGTTGGCGCGCACGCTGGCCGGGTCGGTGAGCAGGTTGGCCATATCGGCCTCGTGCGGCGAGGTGAAGGGATGGTGCGCCGGCATCCACTTCGCCGCCGCCAGGTCGTACTCGAACATGGGAAAATCGACAATCCAGATCGGATTGAACGCCGCCGAGCCATCGATCGCCCTGCCACCTTTGGGGTCGGCGTCGCGCACCACCGCTTCCGTCACGCCAAAGGCCCCGTGCTTATCGGCATACTTCTTGGCCAACTCAGTGCGGAAGTTGCCCGCCGCCATGTAGACATTGATCTCGCGCTCCGAGAGCCGGCCCTCGAACTTGGTGTCGCTGGCCTTGATGTGGTGAGCCGGGTCGCCCGCCACAATGATGACGAAGTCGCCGTCCTCGGCGCCAACCAGCTCGCGCACCTTGGCCGCGGCCTCGGGGAATCCCTTGGCCAGCCGCTTGAAGTCGTCGATGAACTTGGCGCCCTTCT
>CAZLMY010000117.1:0-18231 GCA_964560845.1 uncultured Occallatibacter sp.
TGGCTTGCAGGTGCTTGCGTTCCCGCTCCAGCTTGATGACTTCTTTCTTGGTCAGCAGCTCGTAACGGCCATCCACGGCCATCTCATCCAATTCCTGAAGGCGCTTTACACTCTTCTGCACCGTCACCCAATTGGTCAGCAGGCCGCCCAGCCAGCGCTGGTTGATGTACGGCATTCCTGCCCGCGTGGCTTCCTCGGCCACTGCTTCCTGCGCCTGACGCTTGGTGCCGACGAAGAGAATCGTCTTGCCGCTGGCGCACAGCTCGGTGACAAACTTGGACGCTTCCTTGAAGAGCTTGAGCGTCTTCTGCAGGTCGATGATGTAGATTCCGTTGCGCTCGCCGAAGATGTATTCCTTCATCTTGGGATTCCAGCGCTTGGTCTGATGCCCGAAGTGAACTCCAGCTTCGAGCAGCTCCTTCATTGTGATCGTGGCCAATGGGCCTCCTTTGTGGATTGCATCCGGGCTAACCTTCGTCTGGCCCGGATTGATCCCGCTCTCGCGGGAAATGGTGGAACGACCTAGCTTCCAGCGACTAGCTTTCAGCCTTTAGCTTGTTCGTGCCAGGACCAGCCTTGGCGGCCAACCCATTGTTTCGCACTCGCAAGAAAGAGCTGAAAGCTAACAGCTAGAAGCTGACAGCTAAGCGCGTTAGCGCTTGGAGAACTGGAACCGAGCGCGAGCGCCCTTCTGACCGTACTTCTTGCGCTCTTTTTGGCGCGCGTCGCGGGTCAGCAGGCCTTCGGCCTTGAGCATCTTGCGCAGTTCGGGGTTGAACTGGATCAAAGCACGGGCAATGCCCAACTTGACGGCATCGGCCTGGGCCGCAACGCCGCCGCTCTTCACGGTTGTCACCACGTCGAAGGTGGAGGCCATTTCGGCCACAACCAGCGTCCGCTTGGCGGCAACGCGCTGCTGCTCGGTCACGAAGTAGACTTCAAATGCCTTGCCGTTGACTTTCCATTCGCCCGTTCCGGGACGAAGAAAAACACGAGCGATCGCCGACTTGCGCCGTCCCGTCCCGTAATACTGAACCAAATCTGCCATTCTTTTCTCAGCTCCTAGCTTCTAGCTTTTAGCCTCTAGCTAAAAGCCGCAAAACCTGAATTCCTAATGCCCCAGCTAGCAGCTAGAAGCTAGCCGCTAGCGGCTGTTTTACGCGATGGCCAGTGCTACCGGCTGCTGCGCCTGGTGGGGATGCTGGTCGCCACGATAGACCTTCAGCTTGGTGGCCATTTGGCGCCCCATCTTGCTCTTGGGCAGCATGCCCTTGATGGCCTGCTCCAGAATCTGTTCCGGCTTGCGGTTCAACAGGCGAATAAACGACTCCTCACGGAGCCCGCCGGGGAACCCGGTGTAGCGGCGATAGAGCTTCTTTTCAGCCTTGAGGCCGGTCAGACGCACCTTCTCCGCGTTGATGACGATCACGTGATCGCCCATGTCGATGTACGGCACATACTGGGGATTCAGCTTGCCGCTCAACACATCGGCAGCCTTGGTCGCCAGTCGCCCCAGCGTTTGGCCGCTGGCATCTACTACAAACCACTTGCGGTCAATATCCTTGCCGCTCGGAACAAAGGTACCCATCGCTCTCCTGCCCTCAATAAAACTTGCCTTACCAAAAACCCAGCGCAAAACGACAACCCCTGCGCATAGTCGCGCACGGGTCAGATTCCACCCACTTCCAAACAATCCTGTTCGGGTGAGGATTGCGGATGCTGGCCCTCCAGGGGCTCTGGCTCGTCCAAATACGCATGAAATTCCGTATTCGGCAGCCGGTGGCCTGTTCCAACCGGGCCCATCGGGGCTTCGACCAGTCGGATCCGGGTTCGCAACCATCGCTCCGGGGACTGACTATCTGTCCTCGAAGGCCCGACACGCAGACCCCAGGCGCAACACCGCGCAAGGATTCCAGAATACGCGAATCGACACCCGGAGTCAACGGAAAGCAGCAGCCGACAGGCCCGTCACGGCTCCCTTATCGGGCCGTGAACTCCACCAGAGAGGCAACCAGGAACAGCGGCGCTACCAGGAAATAAATCCGCCCCACGGCGCGCAGCCCCTCAACAGGAAGAGTGAGCCGGCACGGCCCTGCGTGACTGGATTGGCTATCGAGCGCCATCGGCCTTGGCACCGGCCGAGGACAAATCAAGCGTGTACACCCGCTGGGTAGCCGTCAGCACCAGCAGTTGTCTCTTTTCCGGTACGAAGCGGGCAGCCAGAGCCAGATGATCCAGCGTCGCACGCCGCACTTCCCTTCCCGCGGCCACTTCGTAAATCGTCAGTTCCTGGGGCCGGTTGGTGGCGGCAATCAGGCCCAGTCCTGTGTCGCCCGCCAGGGCATTGCCGAAGATCGCTAGTAGCCGCGCGCCGTCGGAGACGCGGTAGATCACCGTGTTTTCGTCGTTTCCGTGGATCGCCAGCATGTCGCCGTAGAGGCTGACAGTGCGCTGGTCCGTCTCGCTGGAGCTTGCCTCGGGAGCCAGCACCAGACGCTCGGGGACCCCGGTGCGGCCCGATATGACCTCAACCAGGATGCCCCGCTCGATCCATTCCTTGACCAGGTCGGCAGTGCGCACCTCGAGTTTTCTGTAACGGTCGACTTCGTTTCCAGCCGTTACAGTGCGCCGGTCCATCACCAACAGCAGCTTGTCGCCGTCCGCCTGTACCAGGCCGGGAGCCTCGTGCGGAAAGCGCCGCGACCAGAGCGGTTTCCCGCTGACCGCATCGAAGGCCTCGATGGCCGCATTGCCACTGACGGTCTGGTCCTTATCCAGAGGGCGATAGCGCACCAGCACGCTGCCGTATTGCACTTTCTCTGTCAAAGCGCTCAGGGTCTGGGACACCTTGCCGGTTCGGCGGTCAATAGCCTCGTCGCGAGAGGGCTTCAGTTCGCGATCCGCAGCCAAGGCCTGCAAATGCCCCTGTTCATCGAAGGCCGCGGAACGAAACGGGCCGGAGTGCGAGAGTTGCTTGCCCGTGCTCAAGTCCCAAGTGGCGCCCCGCGCCCGGTTCGAATAGGCCAGAGAACGTCCGTCGGCGCTGAATGCCACAGCCTCAAGGAAAGATAGCGGCGTCACTGGCAGCGGCACCGTCTCCAGCTTCCCGCCCAGCGGCCCCACGGAGAGCCCGCCCCCCTCTGCTTCGACAGCCAGCGTATTCCTGGCCAGATCCACCGTTTCCAGTTTGAAGAGCTGCCCTGCGGTCGCCGTGGCGGGGTCGAACAGCGCCGCCGCCGCGCCATCCCAGGGACCGGTCAACAACTGCGCCCCGGCCGTGACCCGGCTCACCCAATTGCGCCCCAGGGTAAAAGTCTTGATGGGCTGGCCATCGGGAAAGTGGGTGTAGCAGAATTTGAAGGTGTCCAGCGGGCCGCCGTTCTTGGTTCCCCAGTCGCACTCGAAGGCCAGCTTGTCGGAATCTACAAAAGCCATGCGGCTCTCGTAAACGTGAGCCAACGCATGACCCAGGTTCACGGTTGTGCCGGTGGTCAGGTCGAAGGCAAAGGACACGGTGCCGGATGCTGCCAGAAAGTAGCGTCCATCCTGACTCCACGCCACCGCACCCTGACGGGTTCCGTTGTTGAGCGGGATGGAGCCGTTCCACGGTCGGGCATCGAAGCTGGGAACGAAGAAATTCGGGATCTGGTAAACGATGCGCCCGGTGCCCACATCGGTCAGCTTCAGCAACACCGTATTGCCGTTCTGACTGAAGCAGGCAAACGTGTGCCCGTCGGGCGACAGGCTGCTCTGCAGGCAGCCGCTGTAGTCGATGAAATCCAATGCGGTGGTTGGCTGGCCGGTGGCCACATTCCAGTCCTCGAAGCGCAAATCTCGCCAGCGAAACACCACGCCGGCGGAATCGGGTGTGAACTGCGCCAGGCTTGGGCCGGCGGCGTCGATCGAAAACAGCAGCTTCAATGGTGCGGTGGTGAGCACGTGAATCTTGGAATCGTCCTGTGCCAGCACATACCGGGCGTCGGGACTGAGGCGGACCGATTCCAGCGCCGGGCTCAAGGGCGGGTCCAATTGAATCGAAGTCAGCCCCTCGGTGGGAGCCACCATCGGGTCGACTCGCTGGGCGCTGAGCCAATCCTGAAACTGCTTGAATTTCCTGCCGTAGAGTGGGCGCGGGTGCCGGCAATCTTCAGGAAGCGATGCAATCAGCTTCTTGGCCATGCGCAGGCGCAAGCTCACCTCCGGCGTGCTGTCCAAAAGATCGGTGAAAAAATTGCCGGTACGGCCCTCGTTGAGATTCACGCGGTCGAGAAATGTGGCGTACGCCTTGGGCGCGTACCCTGCCTCGATGAGAGCGTAAAAGCCCACCTGGTCGGCCAACAGCGCGTCGGCTTGCTCCTCCGATTCGGTGAGCCGCGAAGCCGTTGTCTTCTCAAGATTCTGCAATCTCTGAAACTTGTCGAAGACATCGTCCCGATCGCCCAGCGACTTCACCTTCATCAACTTGTCGAGTTGCAGAGTGATGGCCGAAGCTGCGTGATGGATGTAGATGCGGCCGATCTCATGGGCCAAAACTCCGGCCAGTTCATCTTCGCTCAGCGTGTCCAGAACCAGTTTGCGGCTGACATAAACGTGGCCGGGCAAGCTGAAGGAGTCCACATCGGCCGCCTCGTAAATGCGAAAGGAATAGGGCAGCGCGGTGGGCGGCAACTGCGCCAGCAGCTTCTGTCCCAGTTGGGTCAGGTATGCGCTTTGCTCCGCTGGAAGAAGCACGTGGCGCGGTTCCACCTTGTCGGCCAGGGCATCGCCAAGCCATTGCTCCTGCTGGGCGGTGAATATGTTCTTGCGTGGGACCGATAGCGAGGGCTGCCTTAGCGAGCAGCCGGCGGCTTGTTGAGAGGTGGCCCCTACAAGAGAACCCGAAAGGACGAGAAGAAAAACCACCGCCAGAACTTGCCGCGTCACCACGCACCTCGATCATGCCCATTCGGCAGTCAACGGTTCGACTCTGTTTTGGGCCTGCGGTTACGTCTGAAACCATGCTGAAACCGCCCCACCCATCTTAAGCACTCTCGCAGATCGGCAGAGACCTTTCGAGGAGGCGGTTACACCAAGATCGTGAGCCAGAAAAGCAACTGTTTTGAATGGGCATGGCTTGAGCCGTGCCGCAAAGTGGCCGGAAAAACTCCGGGCTTCAGCCCCTGAGGGAAGGTTTGAAATCCCTCGCGATATCCCTCTGCGACTAAAGTCGGAAATCTCGCGACTGCGCAATCGGCACGGCTAAAGCCATGCCCTTTCAAAATGCTTGATTCGTGACCTCAAGATATTCATGCAATTGCAAGAGACGATTCGACCCCAAAACGACCTTGGCCCACCCTATGAAGGGTGGGCCAAGGTTGAAAGTTTACGGCAGGAAACAACCTCTATGCCGCCACCAAATCCGCCGAGCGAACCCGGAAGCGCTTCATGGTAATGGACAGAGTGCGCTCGATCTTGCGCAGATCGTTGCGTTCCGCCGGTACCGCAAAAGTAGAAGCAACGCCGTGAGCCGAGGCCCGGCCGGTGCGGCCTACGCGGTGAACAAAGTCCTCGGCCATCTTGGGCATGTCGAAGTTGATGACATGCGCCACGTTGGCCACGTCGATGCCGCGCGCCGCCACGTCGGTAGCCACCAGAACGCGGTGGTGCCCTTCACTGAAGCTGCGCAAAGCCTGGTTCCGCTGAGCCTGGGTGCGGTCGCCGTGAATCTGGGTGGCCGAGTGGCCGGAGCGAACCAAACGCCGCGCCACGCGATCCGCGCCATGCTTGGTACGCACAAACACCAGGAAGCTGCCCGTCTCGGCGCCCAGCAGGTGTTCCAGAAGCTCCTGCTTCTTGTCCGAATCCACTTCGAAGGTGCGCAGCTCGACGTTCTCCGCAGGCTTCAGGACCGAACCGATCTCGATGCGAACCGGAGCGTTGAGATATTTGCGCGCCACTTCTTTCACCGCGCCCTCGAGCGTGGCGGAGTAGCACAGGGTTTGCCGGGTGGTGGGCAGTACGCCCGCGATGCGGGCAATGGCCGGCTGAAAGCCCATGTCGAGCATGCGATCCACTTCGTCCATCACCAGGATCTTGACGCCGTCGAGCTTCACCAGCTTGCGCTTCAGATAGTCCTCAAGGCGGCCGGGCGTGGCCACAATCACGCGTGCGCCGCGCCGGATGGTTTCAAGCTGCGAGCGCTCGGCCATGCCGCCGACCACCAGGGCCACGGTCTGCGCAGAGCTGGTGCGAACGGTGCGGAAGGCCTTCTCAACCTGCATGGCCAGTTCGCGCGTGGGCAGCACAATGAGAGCTTCGGCGCCGCGCTGATCGGACTTCTGCAGCATCTCGACGATGGGGATCAGAAAGCTGAGGGTCTTGCCGGTGCCGGTCTGGGCCGTGGCCAGCACGTCCTTGCCTTCAAGAGCCGGAGGAATTGCCGCCTCCTGCACGGGCGTGGGAATTTCGAACTTGTTGGCGTCAAGCCGCGCCATCAGCGGGGCCGAAAGAGAAAACTGCGAAAACTGAGTCGTCAAAATTGTCTAGTATCCTGTTGATTCCGCGAGCCCGCGCGTTGCCATGGGCCTGCAATCGGAACCGGTCATGAGGCGCGCACACAAACACTCTCAGGCGCGGGCCTGCTTGTCGAACTATGCGTAAGGGAGAACCGTAAGGTCTTTGGACTGGTCAACCAGCATTCAACTGGGGAAGAATGCTTGCTCACCCGGAGCTGCCACACGCTACTGGTTTGCCTGCCGGCTCACTGCCGACGGGCTACCCGCTCCCTGACTTTCCCGGTTTCATTCGCGCCAATCCAACTCAAGGATGCTGCGCAGATGACTGCCAGACCGGCTTTTCAAGGTCCGACACAGAATCACCGGATAGGAGACTCATGGGTATACGCTGTAGGGGCTTGGGGGTAAATCTGTGCCGGGCAAACCAGCCTTCTGATGGCCAATTCGCCGCTCACGGCCAAATCACTGAGCGCTAACGCAAGTGTACCACGGATTCGTTTTTCGCTTTGCGTCGTCTCGCCAGCAGGGAAGGCGGCTAACTGCCGTGGTGAAACTCTCCTGTGCGTCAGGGCACGACTTCATTCGTGCCGCAAGATGCTGATAATAAAGGGTTGGCTTTAGCCCCTGAGGAATGTTCTTCAGGAATGATGACTTTCGCCACGGGCGGCTAAGCTCTGCTTTTCGATTTCGCACACGTTGCGCAGGATATCCTTCGGGACCTATCGCCGTTGCCCCGCAAACAAAATCGGCATCCGATCTTTGGCCGTTGCGTAAAATTAGACCCGATTGGCGCATGATAGAGAAATGAACGGCCTTCTTGGGGATTTTGGGGCCAAAAACGAGCTGAGAAAGGCCTCCCCCTATCCTCCCCCTCCCCCTGTTTTGATATATCTCCTAGAAAATAAATAAGTTACATCGATAACAACCTCTCGCTGCGCCGCGTGGACGCTGAAAACAAAAGACTTACGCCGCTTAGCCGAGCGGTTTCATACCTCCCGAATCGGCACTCTCGGGCTCGCTGTTCCGTTCTCTGGTTCCGCCGCCGGGCCCTTACTGTTCTCCCCAGCTCAGCTTGCTGCGCAGGGCTTCAAAAAAACTGCCTTCGCTCATCCTGACCAGCTTGACCGTATGCAGAGAGCGGCGGCAGCGGACTTCGTCCCCTAGCCGCAGCTCCACTTTCTGCTGACCATCGACGGTGAGCAGCGCCAGGTTAGGGATTCCCACCACGCGCACCGTTAACGAGGCGTCGCCGCGCACCACGATGGGCCGCAGGGTGAGCAGATGCGGGCAGATGGGGGTTACCACCATGGCGTCCACGTCGGGGGTGAGGATGGGCCCGTTGGCAGCCAGGGTGTAAGCCGTGGAACCGGTGGGAGTAGAGACAATCACGCCGTCGGCGCGGAAGCGTGCCACGCTCTTGCCGTCCAGCTCGACCGCAAACTCGCCCATGCGGGCAATGTCTCCCTTGGAGACCACGATGTCGTTCAGAGCTTCGTAGCTGGAGTGCAACTCGCCGCCGCGCCACAGGGCAGCGTGCAGCATGGAGCGTTCGTCGAGGCCGTGGCAGTTGTGGCACCAGCCTTCCAGTGTGGAATAGAGGTCGGCCAGGCGCACCTCGGTCAGAAAGCCGAGGTAGCCGAGATTGACGCTGAGAATGGGCGTGCCGGTAGCGGCGAAGGTCCGTGCCACCGAGAGCAGCGTACCGTCGCCGCCCAGCACAATCACCAGCTCAGGCGCCCAGGCAGGCATTTCGCAGCGGTCCATGGACGGAGCAGCGGAAGTGTAGCAGCCGCCTTCGAGATCGAGAAGGGGCTCGAAATCGTGCAGCCGCAGCCACCCGATCAACTCCGGCAACAGCCGCGTGAGTTCTTCTTTGTGTGGCTTAGAGACAATGGCAACGCGCAGCATGGGTCTCAGTGTAACAACTGAGGGCCGGAAGGGGAGGGCCTGGAGTGGGTACTGTTTCCGGTTTGCCGGTTAACCGCTCACAACACATCACGCGACTGTCATCCTGAGCCGCGTTCAAGGATGACACCGCTGTGGGTAGAGGAGGACAGTGCCGGGCGGGCATTGCGGTCGTATCATCGCCGATTCGGAAGTTGCGCCGCTGCTGGCGCTAAGCAACAGCTCGCCGCGCATAGAGCAGAAACTCCTTGTTGCCTTCCATGCCGGTGATGGGGGAGGGAATGGTCTCCACCACTTCCCAGCCGAGCCCGCGCACACAATCCGCTACGCGGTCGATGGCCATCTGATGCGCCTCGGGGTCGCGGACAATGCCGCCCTTGCCGATGGCGCTGCGCCCCGCCTCGAACTGCGGCTTCACCAGCACCACCGCCTCCTCAAGCTCAGGAGCTGCGGCCAAAACCGGCCCCAACAGCAGCGTTGCGGATATGAAGGACACATCCATCACCAGCAGGGTGAGCGGAGGTGCCTCACGACCTTCTTCAAGCGCGCCGGGAGCCAGGTTGCGGGCGTTGGTGCGCTCCAGCAAACGCACGCGGGGATCCGTGCGCAGCTTCATGGCGATCTGGCCAAAGCCGGTATCGACGGCGCTGACATGCACGGCGCCATGCTGCAACAGGCAATCGGTAAAACCGCCGGTGGAAGCGCCCACATCGAGGCAGGCGCGGCCGGCGACCACGATGGGCCAGTGCGCCAGCGCTCCGGCCAACTTGAGGCCGCCGCGGCTCACGTAGGGCGGATCTTCACCCAGCAGGCGAATGGGTGCGTCGGAGGGCACGGTGGTTCCGGGCTTCTCGACCTTCTGCTCCTTCACCAGGACGCGGCCGGCCAGAATCAGCGCCCGAGCGCGTTCGCGGCTGGGAACATGGCCCTGTTCCACCAGGAGAACATCGATGCGGATCTTGCTTGCTTTCTCTTTTTCCATCGGTTCCCCTCTAAACAAACAGCCAAAGAAGCTTATCCCATGCGGGGAGCTTCTTTGGCTGTCTGAACCTGCTGCGTCAATGAAAAGCTGAACTACTGGAGCATCGACGGGTTCTGCGCGGCGCAATTTGCAGGCGACGACGAAGGCTGCGCGGTGGTCCCAGGATAGGCGCCGGTCACATCGGGCAGGTTGCAGACCTGGCCGAAGCCGGGAGTGCGGCTAACCGCATTGCTGTTCCCGCTGCTGGCGTTCTGCGTGGATACGCGGACGTCGAGGATGTTGCCCTCGACCAGAATCGTGGTATCCACAATGTCTTGATCGGTGCGGATAATGGTGAGGTAGGGGCTATCGGGCGAGGCCACATAGACTTTCCCGTATTCCGAGTTCTCGGTGGAGACCACAGTGCGCGGATGGCCGATGACCGGCAACGTCTTTTCGACCGTGTGGCTGCTTAGGTTCACGATGGTCACGGTTCCGTTTCCTGTGCCGTTTGCAGTGCCGTCCGACTGGTTGGCGGTGTAGGCGCGGCTGCCGTCAGCCAAGGCGGTAACACTGGCGGGCTTGGCGCCCACCGGAATCGTAAAAGTGGTTCCGAAGGTGGGGCTATCGTTGCCGAACTGGTCCAGGCTTACATCGATCACGCTGACGGAACTGCCGTCGTAGTTGGCGACGATCAGCTGGTTGGTTGCGGCGTTGTACTCGCCGTAAACCGGGCCGGCGTGGGTAAAGCCAGGTGCGGGACTGACCGAAAGGCTGGGATGGCAGGTGACCGTCTGGCCGGTCTGGTTTACGAACGGGGTGCAGGCATCCAGCGTGTTGTTCTGGCTGTTGATGACCGTAATGGTGTCATCGCCGCGGTTGAGTACGAAGAAGCGCTTGGCGTCGGAGCTGGAAATGCCGAAGACCGGGCACTTGCCCACCGGGATCTCAGCCGAGATGGTGAAAGTGGCAATTTCAATGGCGTCCGCTTCGCCGGCCGGTCCAGTGGTAGGCGACTGGTTGCACTCCACGCCGGTTGGCGATGCCTTTTTCTGGACAATGGCGTAATCGCGTTGTGCGGACGAAGCCGGTCCCGCGATGGTGACAGGAGTCGCGGTCACCGGCACGGCCAGCTTGAATCCCTCGGGACTGCCGCTGAAATAATCGATGTAGCTGCCGCCCTGGTCGGCGGTCCACATACCGAATGAAGGCGAAAAGATGTTCGCGGGCGGATGGGGAGGCGCAGCCTGACCGGACGAAGACAGGCTGGTATAAGTAACCTGCTTTTCCTGAAGCGAGCTGCTGACGGGAAAATTGCTGATCGTGCCATCGCTGTTGACGGTGTAGCCATCAAAGCCGGTTCCGTCAATGGTGAAGACGCTGGGGCCTGGGCCGATGGGCGCTTGCGCCAGCACCGTGTCTCCCGCGTAATCGATGATGGTGGCGATGCCGGGCGTGGAGGACGAGGGCACGGACACCACCACCGCAAACGACTGCGGCTGTTGGGCCGGTCCGCTGGGGTTGATGGGCGTAACCACGGGGCGATATGCGCTGCCGCAACCGGCAAACAAGACCGCAGCCGCAAGGACCGAGCCCGCCTGAACCAATCGCATGCGCGCCTGGCCTGAATTCATGAACAAAAGCCTCATTCAGTTCTTTCCTGCTTACCGATTGATTGTAAATCAGGCAACTGGGGGTTAGACGCACGGGCACCCGGGAAGGGTAGGCGACCCGCCAGCGAACAGTGGTCAACGATCGGTGGACAGTGGTCAGTTGTCCGGGGGCAGGTCGAGGGCTGGGCTTGCCCACCCTTTCCGCAAAAAAGCGCGGAAAGGATGGGGCACCCAGCTTCCTGCAGCCGGCATTTCTAGTGACCGGCGAATTCGACAATGCTCGAGTCGGGTCCGGTCCAGGCGGCAGCTCCGTCGTGGGTCAGCTTGTGGGCGGCCTCGTTCCAATGCAGTTTGGTGACCGAGCCCGCACCTTTTTCGTAGGCGTAGGTCATGCCATCGTCGCTGAACAGCGTGAAGCTGACATCGGCGCCGGGATAGACCCTTACTTTTTCAACGGCCTGCACCTGATGCGTGCTCTCCACCGCCGCGCCGAGCGGCACAATCGAGCCGGCCCGGACGAACAACGGCAGCGTGTCGATGGGCGCCTGAGCGGTGATGGTCTGGCCGCCCTTGAAGCGCTCGTTGGTCCAGTAGTCGTACCAGTCTGCGCCGGCGGGCAGATAGACCTCGCGGCCGGTCGCACCCTGCTCGGTGACCGGGGCCACCAGGAAGGCGGGTCCAAACATGTACTCGTCCCGCAGATCGGCCACTTTGGGGTCGTTGGGGAAATCCAGCGGAAGAGCGCGCATGAAGGGAGCGCCGGTCAGCCAGGTCTGGTAGCCCAGCGAGTAGATGTAGGGCATGAGCCTGTAGCGCAGGCGCAGGTATTTCTCCAGGATGGGTTCGGCCTGGGCGCCGTAGGACCAGACCTCGTTGGCCGGGCGGCTGCCATGGGCGCGGAAGATGGGCAGGAACGACGCGTATTGGAACCAGCGGGTGTAAAGCTCCGGGTAGTCGTCGTAGCCGCCCACATTGGCGCGCGCGTCACTGGGGTCAAGAAGCGGGGGGTGCGCCCCATGGTGCTCAGCAGGCAGATATTGCCAGCCGCCTGTGTCGTTCGACCAGTACGTGATGCCCGAGGCCGCAAAATCGAGGCCGGTGGGAATCTGCCGCTTGAGCGTGTCCCAGGTGGGGTAAATGTCGGACGACCATACGATGGCTCCGTTGTTTTGGACGCCCAGATAGGCGTCGCGAGAGAGAATCAGTGCGCGCTTGCCGGGCTCGTCCTTGCGGAAGCCGTCGTAAAGGGCCTTGGTGTGGAAGAACGGGTAGACATTGAAGAACTGCGTGCCGGGTCCAACATGCAGATAAGCGCCGTTGGGGGGCAGATCGGGCTCGGTTTCGTCGGCCCAGAGCGAGTCGAAGCCCTTGCTGATAATGTTCTCGCGGATGGTCTTCCAGTACCAGGCGGCGGCTTCGGGGTTGGTGGTGTCGATGTCGGAACCGGCGCGATCGTAGGGCTGGCCGTCGAGAGGAGTGCCGTCGGCCTTGGCAATGAGCCAACCCTTCTGGCGCAATTCTGCGTAATAGCGGTCTTCCGGAACAAACCGCGGCCAGACACTGATCATGGTCTCGAAGCCCATGTCGTGCAGTTGCTTATTCATGGCCGTCGGATCGGGCCAGAACTTGGGGTCCAGATCCATCTGGCCCATCTTGGTGTAGTAGAACCAGTCCACCACCATCACGTCGGCAGGCAAATGGCGGTCGCGATAGCCCTTGGCCACGTCGAGCACGTCCTGCTGGCTCGCATAACGCTGCTTGCACTGGATGTACCCGTAAGCCGCTTTGGGCAGCATCGGCGTGGGGCCGGTGAGCAGGCGATAGCCGGCGTAGATCTCGTCGGCAGTGGCGCCGGCGATGACGAAGAAGGATACGCGATCTCCCACTTGTGAAGTCCAGCGGGTCTGCTCGTTGAAGCCCGGCTCGATGATGGTCTTTGACGGGTTGTCCCACACCAGGCCGTAGCCCTTGTTGGTCACGGCGAAAGGCACACAAGTGGTGGGAGCGGCGGTAGCCAAGTAATCGTTCCAACAGCGGACGGCGTGGCCGCGATGGTCGAGGAAGCCTTCGTGGTTATCGCCCAAACCGTAGTAGTGCTCGTCGTCTGGAGAGACGAAGGTGGCGCCGACGGTAAAGAACGGGGAATCGGTCGGCCGCCGGTCGCGCAGCACGTCCGCGGTACCATCCTTCTGGTTGGGCTCGGCCTGGGTCCAGCCGGTCATCTCCAGCAATGTTTTGCCCTCGGGAGTGCGCAGGGTGATGTGCGCGTCGGGCACCGAGCCATTGAAGTATTTGGCAATGTCGATTTCCGTCTGCTGCTTTGGATGGGCTGGGGGCAGATCCTTGTCCACCGTGGCCACGATGCGGGAAGACTGGTAGAGATTGGCTTTCTCGGTTTCGGTAGCGCTCCAGCCAGTCTCGACAGGAGTCGCCACGAAGCCATAGCCCGGCGCGGCCACGGCCGGCTCGCGGGTCACGCTCAGGGTCACGCGCAGAATGTTGGGGGCGTAGGGCTCGAGGACGATGGTTTCGCCCTTGCGGTCGATCTCGAGCCGCTGGCTGGGCGTTTGGGCGGGGGCGATCAAGGCCGAAAGGGAAACTGCGGCGACCAGTGCGAGGACAAATGTAAACCTTTGCATTCGAGCTCCGTTTGGGTATGCAAGCGCGCGAGAAAACGCTGCGCTCCTGAGTGTAAACCGGTGGAGCGGCGGTTTCCCAGCGGAATGAAGCAGGCCGGCCAAGTGCCTTGCGGTTTAGGGCGTAGCCCGTTGAACGCTGGGAGGGATTCCCCTGTAGCTCTCGGCTGCGAGCCGCAACGCCTGGCCCGGTTCCAATGCGGCGGAGAGCAAGTCTCCCTGCCCCAATTCACAGCCCATGCGACTAAGCGCTTCAAGTTGCGCCTGGGTTTCGATTCCCTGGGCCACCACTTGAATCCCCAGAGTTTGGCCAAGATGAATCAGCGACTCTAGAATGGCCAGTTGCCGGCCTGCGAGGGTAGAGACAGCGGTGAGTTGGGGATCTAGCTTGATCACATCCAGCGGCAGCCGCACCAGGTGGTTGAGGGGCGCAAGGCTGGCACCGAAGTTATCAATGGCGATGCGCACGTTGCAGTCCACCATGCGCCGCAAGATGGCCGCCGCCGCGTCGGAATTCTCGTTCAATGTGGCTTCATCCACCTCGACCAGCAATCGCGTAGCATCGACGCCGGTGCTTGCCAGCATGGTCTTCAACTGCGAAACCATCTCGGAATGGTAAAACTGCCGCTGGGTCAGGTTGACGGTCAGCGTGAGATCGCCGTGCGGCGACGCGTCGCCCCAGGTGCGCAATTGCCTGCAAACGGTTTCGATGGTCTCACGGCCCAGACTTATGGAAAGACCGGTATCCTCGGCCACTTCGAGCAAATCGACGAAGCTGTGCACGGTACCGTCTTCGCGGCGACAGCGCAACAGCGACTCGAAACCCTCGACCTTACCGCTGTTCAGCCGGTAGATGGGCTGGTACCAGATTTCAAACTTCCGGGCGTCCAGCACCTGGCGCAATTCGCGCTCGCGATCCTGCTGGATGGTCACGTGCACTTCAAGACGCTTGTCAAAGATCTCGTATCGTCCGCCCCCGGCTTGTTTGGCGCGATACATGGCATAATCCGCATCGCGTATCAGCAGCTCAGGAGCGGTATGGTCGGGTCCGGCCATGGCAACACCGATGCTTGCCGAGGAATGGACCATTCGCCCCAACAAATCGAATGGGCGTTCCATCTCACGGATAATGCGGCTGGCCACCACATCGAGATCGGCGATGGAGGAGATGTTTTCAACCAGGACCGCGAACTCGTCGCCGCCCAGGCGCGCAGCGGAGTCTTGCGGACGCAAGGCCCCGCGCAGCCGCCCCGCTACCTCAACCAGCAACACATCTCCCGCGGCGTGTCCCAGGGTGTCGTTGATCTCCTTGAAGCGGTCGAGGTCGAGAAAGAGCACACCGCAGCTCTGGTCCCTGCGTCGCACTCGGCGGCTCAGCGCCAGGGTCAGGCGATCGAGAAACAACGCGCGGTTGGGCAGGCCTGTAAGCACATCGTGCATGGCGTTATGTTGCAGCTTGGCTTCATTCTGCTTGCGTTCGGCAATGTCGCGATAGCTGAGAACGTAACCTACCTTGGCGCCATCCACCAGCAGCGGAGCCGCAAGCAGGCCCACGTCGATCGACTCGCCCTTCTTGTTGATGCGCACGGTTTCAATCGAGGCATAACCGTGTTCGTCGACGGCCTTTTGCACAATCGCATTCTCGTGCTGTCGGTTCTCGGGCACTGTCAGGTTGCGCAAATTGTCGCCGCTGACTTCGTCGGCGCTATAGCCGAACATCCTGGTAAAGGCGGGGTTGCTATAAAGCACATGCTTGCCGTGCACAATCAGCACAGCCTCCGGGAGGCTGGCCAGCACATCATCCATGAGACAGGACTTGGGAGCCCGGCCGCGGTCGCCAGGGTGAGCCACAATCACCGCTTCGCGCAACTCTGCGTTGAGGATGCTGTAAGTGCCCTCGACGGCAAACAGGCGGCCATTGCCGACCGGGACCGTGGCGTGAAACGGGCTGCCCACACTGGTCCCGGTCAGCAATGTCTTCGGCTCGGCGGTGCCCGGAAACAATCCCCACAGGACATCTTCCACCGGGCGCGGAATCCACTCGCCTTCCGGCAGGCCAAGCATCCGGCGGGCCTCGGTGTTGGCGAACACGATTAGGCCGTCTCGCTCCAGGAACACCAGCACAGGCAGCGCATCCAGGACCTCCTGTTGCTGCACCGACTCCGAGTTTTCGGGAAGATTCATGCTCATGGTATTCATCGGAACTCGCGCACCCGGCATCTGCTTTTTCTCCCTGGCTCGCCTGCGAGGTTCCCGTCGCGGTGGCCTAACCCAGATCGTATGCGTTACTTCCCACCTTGTTCCATCCCCTGAAACGGTCAGGGGGTAAAACCAAAGTCCTTATTTTTGTCTCAATTACGGGCAGTCTCACACCTGCACCTCTTGAGACGCCGCGTTAGCTTCCGGAGTTCGGCAACGATCGGCATTTCCTGGTCAAAACAGCCTCTCCCAAACGCACGAATGCCGACCGTTGCACCCAACCACTCGTTCTTCGTTCCGTGGGGTGCAAGGCCGGCATTCGGCTTCGCGCAAAGTTGCCGAGAAACGTCTACTGCAGCTCTACCAGTTCCATCTGCCCGTCACGGCGACGATGAAGCACAAAGGTTTCGCCTGCCGGGTTGCTGAAGATGAGCAGATCGCGATCGCGAAACTCCGCTTCCTTCACGGCTTCCTCAATAGTCATGGGCTTCCGGCTGATGGCTTCGGAGCTCTTCAGAATGTTCGGTTCCACCACCGTCTTGGGTGTGGGGAAAGAGTGAACCGCAATCGAGGTCCGGGTCTTTCGTTTGCCTGCCGGCTTGACCTCGTCTTCAACGGCCTTGGCTTGACTGGCACGCGACTTGACGCGGGAAACGGGAGGCGCGGAAACCACCTTCTCTTCCTTGGGCAGCCGCTTGGCTTCAAGACGCCGGTCCCGGTGTCGGCGCGCTTGATTCTCCACATGCTCCACGGCCTGTCGCAGCGCGGCATCCAGGGTTTCGGCCTTCCCTGTCGCCGCAATGGTATGCAGCCGCGAAGTCACACTGATCTCGACGATCTGCAAAAGCTTCTGCGTGCCAAACGTAATGCTGGCCCGCGCCGTCTTGCCTAAAATCAGGCCAATCCGCTCCATGCCCTCTTCAGCCCGCGTACGCAGCGCCTTGGAGATTTTCACTTGTCTTGCGGTGAACTCCACTTCCATGGTCAGCCTCCGCTTCCGGTTTTCCCCAACATGAAAATTCTGTTGAGGAAAGAGGATTCTATAGCATCAATCGGCAGTTGTCAGTTTTCAATGATTTGGCATCGGTGTTCGTTGCCTTGAGGAGCGACGGCGAGGCCTTCTGGATGCAGATCGAAGGGTCTCTACGCGTTGCGCCTTCGCCTCTGGTGGGTCGAAGGGATATTCATATCTTCGCGATACTTGGCCACGGTGCGGCGCGTGAGCTGAATGCCCTGCGACTGCAGCACAGCCGCGAGCTGGTCGTCGGTCAGCGGATGACCGGCATCTTCCTCTTCAATCAGTTTCTTCACCTTGCGCTTGAGCACCACAAGGGGCGTGTCGGCGCCTTCAGGCCCGTTCGAGCCTTCGGTGAAGAAGAAGCGAAGTTCGATGACCCCTTGCGGCGTATGCGCATATTTGTTAGCCACAGCGCGGCTCACCGTGGAGGGATGAACACCGATCTCCTCCGCCACTTCCTTGATCATCATGGGGCGCAGTCCCTCCACACCGATATCCAGAAAGTCCTGCTGCCGTCGAACGATCACTTCGCAGGTACGCAGGATCGTGCTCTTCCGCTGGGCGATGTTACGCATCAGTTGCATGGCTGAACGGAAGCGCTCCTTGACGTACTCCTTGACCTCTTTGTCGGTGCCTTCGGCGGTCAACATGCGGCGATAGCGCATGCTTAGGCGCAGGCTGGGCAGGTCTTCTTCGTTCATCGAGACCACCCACTCGCCGCCGCGCTTGATAAACACCACGTCGGGCTCGATGAGGCGTGTCTGCTCGCGGTTGTAAAGGCGCCCTGGACGAGGGTCGAGCGTTCGGATGAATTCGATGCCTGCATCGGCCTCGGCGGGGGTAACCTGTGCCGCACGGGCCAGATCTTTCACGTCGCGTTTTTGCAGAAGACTCAGGTGCCGATCCACAATGAGCGCGGCCACTTCCATGCTGCGGCGCCGCTCTTCAAGCTGGCTTTCTGCTTCGGCGCGGAAACTGCGATGGGGATTCTCAACCGCGTCCGCCGCCTGTTTGGCGTAGACCTGACTGAACTCATGCTGCTGTGCAGAAATCTGGATCGACAGGCATTCGCGCAGGTCCCGCGCGGCAATGCCGACCGGATCGAGGTGCTGCACTACGATCATGCCCTGGCGCACCAGTTCGAAGGCCGCAGCTAGGCCCGGCTCATGGCCGTTGTGATTCAACTCCCCGTTGCTCAGTTGGGCTCGCGGGGATTCCTGGCTGAAACTCTGAGCCAAGGCCTCGGCCATCTCTTCTTCGCTGGCTGCAAGATAGCCGTCCTCGTCGAGATTGCCGATGACAAATTCCGCAGCCAAGCGCACATTCGGCTCCAGTGTCAGAGCTCCCAGTTGCCACGCCAGGTGATCGGACAGAGTCGTAGGCTGGGAGAGAAAGTTCTCAAACG
>CAZLMY010000118.1:0-13638 GCA_964560845.1 uncultured Occallatibacter sp.
CCTTACCAATCTGGCAGGTTTCCTTGCCCTTTTCGAGGTCGATGACAAAGCGCAGCCCCGTGCCGGAGGTCAGCGCCAAATCCTTTTGCGTGACGCACAACCGCTTCCGGTTTTCCCGGATGATTTGGCCAATTGCCTGTGTCGTATACTTCATGAGCCTCGTATGTGTTACCGTACGGGAATTCTAATCTTTGGTTTCACCCACGTCAAGAATTATATTCCCGTTCGGGAATAAAACTTTCATAAAAGATAACCAAGAGATAGATATTCCCGACCGGTAACATGTAATGTATTGCCAAGGAGAAGCTCGAACCGCTATCGGCTTTCTACTCTTCCAGCTCTCCCATCCATTCCGTGAGTTTCTGTTGCAGTTCTTCCTTGCTGGGCAGGTAGAGCTGGTATTCGCGGGCGTGAATGTTGGCATCTTTGGGAAGGGTAATCTCGACCAAAGCGGAATTCTTTTTCTTGCAGAGTACGATGCCGATGGTGTGGTTCTCTGCTTCGGTCTTAACGTGGCGGTCATGCGGCGCGGCCAACACAGGTGAAACGCGATACGTTTTGCAATACGCTGGTTCTCGGGGTGGTATTCGCTTACAAGGACTTAGGGTGCCACCGGGGTCTTGTAAGTTGTTGAAATGCTTAATGTTGGGTCTATGGCATGGAAGAGGTCATCGGTTCGATCCCGATCAGGTCCACCAATAAATCACTGAAAATAAGAGACTTAACGGCCCATACCCCTTCCGGGTATGGCTAGCTGTTGGTCTCAATTGGACTCAATTCTCTCTTGTTGCGCAGGGAGCGACTCCGCTTCTTCGCGCGCAGGTTTGCCGCGATTTTCCTTGTCTCGGCCGCTGCCTTGCTCGGCTTCCGAAGCTCGTCGTTGATCGAGCCGACCATCTTCTCGACGCCCTCGGGTATGACTTGCTGGTACACGTCAGTTGTCGTTGGCGTTCGCGCGTGCCGTAAGAGACCTTGGGTCGACTTCACGTGCCCCTTGGTCTGACTGAGTGTCGCGATCGTTCGGCGAATGATCTGAAACGTCAGGTTCGGCAGATCGAGAATTCCTGCAAGACGTTTGAGCACCCGCTTCCGATAATTTCCGGTGTCAAGGACCCCCCCGTTCTCGTTCGGAAAGATGAAAGCCTCCGGAGATGAATCCGGACACTTCGCCTTCCACGCGACGAGATCGGAGACCAGCTCAGGCGGCAGATGAACCGGCCCGAGGCTCTTGCGGGTTTTCCCCCATGGCCGGATCTTGCCCTTGTACACCGTTTCCAGAATGACCAGCCTGGTGTTCTCGGGTTCGAAGCACTTCCACCGCAACGCGAATAGTTCACCCGGCCGCAGCGCGTCGGTCATGTCCAGTTCGAGCAGGATGGCATCGTGCTCGTCAAGGATTTCGAGCGCCATCCGCAATTGCTCCCACGTGAGCGTTGTCTTGTCGGTGTCACGCAGATGCGCGGGAACCTTTATCCGCGCTGCAGGGTCCTTGAACAGAAAATCCTGATCCACCGCCTCGGCGAACATGTCGCGCAGGTATGCGCGCATCTGCAGGACGGTATCCTTGGAGCAGGTCTTTGCCAGTTTGTTCACCTGCATTTGCAACGTGAATCGATTGAAGTTGTTCAGTGGGATCTCCCCCAAGTCATCCAGGATGTTGGTCTGGATCAGTCCCCTTTTGGTCTTCGCTGTTTCCTCAGTCCAGTCGCCCTCCTTGAGCGGGAAATAGCGGTTCTTGCAAAACCAGTCAAGAGTGACGGAGCCGTCGTTCACGGTCTGCCCGTTGGTGAACCAGCCCCGTTGTTTGGCGATCTCGCGGGACAGCGCTTCTCGCGCTTCCGTTTTGGTCATCCTCGACTTCAGGCCGAGAATGATCGGCTTCTGTTTCGAGACTTTCCTTCCTGTGATGGGGTCATTCACCGAATTGCGCGCATAGCCATACCACTTCTTTCCGCGCAACTTCAGGCACCCCGTTCCGTACGTGGCCTTACCCATTCGTTCCTCAGTTTCTGTGGCGGGAAGAATTGGGCCTTCCAGCCATTCTAGCGGCGCTTGTGGCGCCTGGATGAAAGGCGTTCCCTTTCTTGGATGAATCTCTCAATTCCACTTGGGCGGAACCGGACCGCTCCCTCCGAAATCCAAATTGCCGGTAGAAACGGTGCCCTCCGCGTCGAGTGATCCCACACCCAATCTTCGGTAACCTTGAGCCAGAGTGCCACATCCTTGGCGTCCAACATCACTTCGCGGCCCGGTTCGCCATTCAGCGGCAAAAGGTTCTCTGAATCAGCGGCTTGCCGATCCCGTTCCCCATCCGGTTGGTTTGTGCCCGAAGAGCCCATACCCCGAGCGTAGGCGAAGGAATGGCAAACCGCATAGATGGTGGGGCGCCATTTTTTTGCCGATTGGCAAACCAGCGCCGCTCCTGCGACCGTTGCTGTGTAGCCCAGAAGTAGTTGGGAGAACTGAGGCTGGAGCACAGTGGCTGCGTTCATGTTCCCGTCGACCATGAGCATCAGCAGTGTGCAAAATGCGAAAATCTAGAATTTGAATGCCCGGCCAGCCGCGGACGCGAGATCTTTCGGCAAGAATAGAAGGCATTCCTCAGCGGCCAAGTGATACGCGCTACGACCCTGTCCCCCCCCGCGAATTTCAGGAGGGCGGTATAACCTTTCACGTCGGCCTAACGATCAAGAAAGTTAGCAGTCGTCGATCTCCAAGCTCGATCCGGACCACATGATGGCATTGAATTCCTCCGCCGTGGGCCAGCCGTCGGCATCAAGCCCGTACTGTTGCGGGTCAGCGCGTGCATCCTCCAGTTCTTCGAGATCTTTCATTTCGTGTTGGGTCAACTGGCGCTCCTTTCATTGCCCTTCAGGAAGAGCCATGAAAGGAGCATGGCACATAAGGAACACAAAGCACGCGAGAAGTGGAATGAATGGTGCGGACTTTGTCACATCGGCTCTGCTGCCGGGTCGGACGGTTGCTTTCTAAGCCTCACGTAAAGGCAATCTGCGCCAAGAGCTTGGAGTATGCGCAGCAAAGTATCGAGATTCGGGGTGGAGAGATTTGCCTCTATGCGAGATAAATGCGCTCGGCCCAGACGGCCAGAAGCTGCCACTAAGGCTTGTGTCTTTCCCTGCCTCAGGCGCATCCGACGAAGTACCTGTCCGAACTGAAGGCTCGATTGTGAAGGGTGCTCAAGATGACCTTCGTTAAGAAGCGGGATCTCGACTATCGAGATCCCAATTTCAGCGCGGCAGCGGCGACAGGTAGAGCTGAGCGCGTACTGTCGTAGACCGCATGCTATACAACGAGTGATCGTCATATTGCCTCGTGAAAAGTACAGTTGTGGGAGGTGTGGAAAGTGGACTCCGCTCAGTCGAGGCCTGCGATCTCGCGAAGCCAGTTTGGCGGAGGAAGCAGTGGGGCGTGAAGATTTGCCCATCTGAGTTCGATGGATGAGGGGGTTTTCGACGGGGGAATCAGGATGGGGGAGTTACTGGAGTGCAGGCGCAATCCGGGATAACGAACAGGCAATGTGAGGCCGCCACCGTATTCGAACAACACATGCCGTTTCCCCAGCACTGCGAAATGCAGGCTGCGCTGCCAGGACCAGTCATCCCCGGCAAGGTAGGCGAGCGAATGCCTTGCCAACGATAGTTCGATCTCCAGAGCGATCACGCCCGCGCCGGTCTCAAGCAGCCAGTTCGCTTCGGCACCGTACCGTACAAACCAGTACTCGATCTGTTCGCGTTCAGATGTTGGAACACCTATGCGAGCGGAATGCACCGCATATTCTGACCTCGCCAGGACGGGAGAGATGAGCCAACGGTGCTTGATAGGGAGTTCGAGGGCCCTAGGTAGGCAGAGATCGGGAGGCACGACAAATCCGGCGCGTGCCGCAATCTGCGCGCAGAGGCGAGATTCGGCAACTTCCGTCAGGAAGGTTGCGACATCTTTCATGAGAATCCTCCGTGAAAACGAAAAAGGCCGCGGCGATTGAACACAGCGGCCGGGAAAGTGAAAGGAGCGAGGTTAGGACATTGATTGGCTTGAAGCCGGTTGTCGATGATCTCGATCGGGATCTGCTGGCACGAGACCGCACAGATGCGGGATCCATCTAGGACCGCGGAAAAGGATGTGAGCGGCAGACGCTTTAGGTGGTGCGAGCAGGTCTATGATGTTTCCATGCCCTTGATATCCTCGTCATCCCCGCATGCGCCCAGATGGGGACACGACGGAGGCATACTGCTCGATCGTCAGGCGAAGCCAAACACCCCCGTGACCTGCGGCGATCATTGCTTCCAGCATCTCGTGAGTGCCTGAATCGACAAGCTTGTTACTACGCCGCAAAATGGCGCGGAGTTTCTGTTCGTCTTGGAAGATGAACCGTCTGGATATTGGTGTCTTGGCGAGATCGTCCGCATGAAACCGACAACGCCAGCCGTTGCAGCGCGCGAAGGACATAAAGACCCTCCGGGTAGGCGAAACTAGGGTTGATTCACGATGGTCACCTTCGGGTGAAGTCTGAATTGACAGCAACTCTGGAGCCGTGCTCGTCTTCTTCATGGGAGAAGTTGCTAGCGTCAACGTTTGACGCTGGAGCAGACGAGCAGAGTCTTCGAGTTGGAGCACTGCAATGTTCGAAGCTTTGTTGTTGGTCACGTAAGATCCTCTTTCCATGTGAGGCTGGTCTATATCGAATCGCTGCGGGCAGGGTCCCGAGTGCCGAGTCGCAGAGAAGCACCGCATGAGCCGTCGCTTTGATTCGCAAATACTGGCGACATGGGGATAACCATCGCTGTCCCCATCCCCGAGCGGCCCCAACTGCATCGGCAGGGTCAGACTGCGATGGAAGTTGCCAATGACTGGAAGGTTTCGAGAAGGTGATAATCTTCCTCAAGTTTGGGCTGGAATGCGAACACGCCGAGATCGAGAGATGCCAGGGTGAGTTGGCGCGTCAATTCCTCAAGAACCGCCATGGTGGGTGACTGCAGGGCTTTCACCTGAGCTTCTTCACTACTCCAGAAGTGGATGACGAGCCATTGCGACGAGCTTGCCCGACTGCGCAGAACGCTGGTCCCGATGTAGCCGGAGAAACGCCGGCGTGCGAGAAGATGCCAAATCCCGGCGTCGCAAAATGCCAGCAGGAAGGGGCGAGGCTGGTTGACGGTGTAGGTATGAACGGAATAGATCATCGGCAGAGTACTCCTCAAAGCTGCGTCCGCAGCGGGTGATTAGTGGTGAATGGAAGTGATGGGGTGAACGAGGACGACGCTGCAATGGGGCTAAGCTCAGTTGGAATGAACACAGAGTTCAACGGGTGAAAAGTCACAGAAGTGCGACAAGCGATTCATCGGCGCGTCGGAACAGCGGCCATAAGACAGCAGCCGAATTGGATATTGGGGGAGGGGAAAAGTACTTGCCAGGAGCCGGCCGTCTGGCGACTGGCTGCCGGACGAAAACGGGACAATGAGCAGGTCTGCTCATTATCCCCCCATGTCAGCATGGCTGGGGGAAGGTGCTATCTCTTGCACTCGAGGCCTCGGTTTGGCTTTCCCTAAAACTGTTCTTTCTGCAACTGCGGCGGATTGGCCTTTTCGTAGTCCAGAATGAAGACGATCTTTCCATCCCTGCGACTAGGCCCCAAGACGAACTTGATGATCTTCTGTGCAGTTGCTTCGTCGGAGTCAGCGACATCTTTCAATAATGACCGCATAGAGAGGAGGATGCGGCTCGCATTACGAGTAGCGGGAGTCAGCTTCTTTTGTTGTCGACTTTCGCGCCTACAATCCTGGCTGTCTAATACCACCGAGTCGCTTTTTTGGCGGCAGGGCAGCTTCACAGCGCAACCAGGCCGCAGCCTTGCTCCCGTCGGACGACAAGAGACGCTAGGCACGCCGCATCCGAGAAAGTACGGCTCGGTGACTCCCTGATACCCCCCGGGACCATCACGATCTCTCTTAATTTGCATCTCCGGATTCTTTGCTGCAGTTCGCCGGGTACAAGTGGGTGGGCCGGATCTGAGCGAAATCCCACGAACGAAACCGACTTGGCCACGTGGTCGACCTCAGCGAATGAGTCCAAGCTCGCCATATCCATTGGGGAATCGAATGGGATTTCAATCCACAAGTTGACCGGTAGGCGCCAAAGACACTCTTGTGCCATCTCCCACCTTTCATATTGGTGAACGCGCTCCGGGTATCTCGTGAATATCCGGAACATGGACTCATCTGCTTTCCGTACGCGGCTTAACACCTTCTGGATCTCAAGGAAATCCACGGCAGGATCGAAGACGTCGACCCCAGCCAACCGGTAGCTCCTTCCATTCCGGGTGTTTTCAATCCTTTCGAGTTGAGCCGGATCAGCAACCGCCCTTAACCCGCCGTCACCGGTGGGCACCCAAACGACACACTCGATGAACTCCTTCACCATGATGGTGAGGCGATCGGCTGTGGCCTTGGGGATGGCAGGACCAGGCGCCTGGGCCGAGGTATTTGTTTGCGAGGGCAAGGGAATTCCGCTGGCCAAGTCTGGAACAAGGCCCCTTCGAGGTCCAGCATCGCCCGGGGCGTCATCGGGTTTCTCGGTGTTGGTAGATGTGGCCCTAGCGCTTAAAACGTTCGGGGTTGAGACGGGCAGCACAAGGCCCTCGGCATTCTTGTTGCTGATCTTTTTCCCTGGAGTGCGGACATTCTTTGCACTGGGCTCTTGGACCCCTTGAGCGGCATTGTCGAGGTCGGAAGCGGTCACCATGAGCGTGGACTTACTCAACGGCGAGTTGACCTCGGCTGTGCCGACCGCAGCCGGCGTGATCTGGGTCTCCAGGGCATCGAACAAAGTGGGCTCGCCCGAGCCCGAAGAGCTGTGGGCCTTCGCCCGGGACGAACGCGGCGGAGTCGAAGGTGAATGATCGGGGCTGTTGTTGCCGACCGGCGAAAAGGACACTGTGACGACCCACCCTTTGCACCCATTCTGGGCTGCTTTCGCGATCTCCTGCATCGTCGCTTTCGTTTCTTCGACCTTGTCCTGATCTGGAACCGCTTTGATCCCCACCTCCAACTGTTTGGCGAGCCGCCGTCCAAGTTGGTGACGCGCAGCGGCCTTGTCCTCCTTCGCCTGTCGGCGAGCAAGCTTTTTCGCCTCGCGGTGCTTCTCAATCGCCTCAAAGACCAAGGCGCGAGCCTCTTCGGAATCCTTCGGGAGCTTTCCATGGCGCAGCTCGTCGATAATACTGGCGTACTTTGTTTCAGTCGGATCGAACCCTGCCTCGATGAAGGCAGCCAGGAGTGGGGCGTCAACGTGACTCGCTGCATCGGCAGCCTTCATCAGGGCGTCCAGAGAGCTGTAAGATCGTCCAAGCTGCTTTGCCAACGCGCGACCGACTGGCATCCAACTTTTTTCGGCCTTAAACCGGACGCGGAGCGCGCCGGTGGCCAGGCCGGCTTCAAGATTGGAGACTTGCCTGCACGTGACTGCAATCACGAGCCGGTCCACTTCTTCCCCAACTCCGGCCGGCGGGACCGACCCGAATTCAATCGTTACCGCAGTGTCGATGATGCCCCGCAGATTTCCAAATTTTGCAAGTCTCCTGATTTCAGTGTGATCCATGTCGAGCCTCATAGCTTTAACAGATTTCTTCATGCCCTTTCCCGCACCCGTTTCCGGCACCGGGGTTAGTGCTTTTATGTAATCTACGGCTCGCATAAAATTCTGGTAAGGGCATGGAGAGCGGTATTTTTTGAGTTTTGAAGATTCTTGGTCAGGGAACCCTCAACTGACATGCAGCGAGTGGCGCCGTGTGCGTGAAGCGATGCGGGGCCACCAAGAGGAGAAGGAACTTGCGAACGCCACCGAAGGAAACGCTCGCGTGAACTTTCTCGCCATTCTCGTGAGCGAAGGCTGCGCGGAAATTGCGGTGTGGTTTAGCCTTGACCGGTTTACCGGTGCATACAGCCCGTGTTCTGAATTTGGGAATGCGAGACGAGAAGGTCCAGAAATCAAATCGGAGAAGGGGGTCATCCGCCGCTGTTCCGAAGAGGAAGGCGCGTAACCCGACAGCTGCAGCCGCGCGCCCGGTGAACATATCGCCCAATTACCAATTCAACCTGCATCGGGTCAGGAGCGTGGGTTAGACCCGCACGTGCTTCGGTTCGACTAGCCGAGGTCGTCCCGTGACGCCCAGTGTGCGCAAACGGGCGCACGAAACGCCTGGCCTCGTCCGACAATTCATCCAGCCACTGGTTCAGGAACGCTGCGGCTGCCGCTGGATAGGTTTCGGTGCGGTAGAGTTGGCGCACCTTTTGCGATAACTCATACACCTCCTTGTACGCGGGAACCCGGCAGAGCAGGAATTCCTCTGCCCTGCGCCTGGTTGAGTTCAGGCGGTTGCACTGCCCCTCGAAGAGATGGCCACTGCGATGCATGACGTCGACCTCGTTTTTGGCGTGAGCACAATACTCCAAGGCGATCCGGCCGGGCGCATCGGACGGGAGTATCAGCGATGCAGGATTGCTGGACGCCTTCCCAAGCAAGTTCCCTGCTTCTTCGCGGCGCATCCTCTCCATGCACCCATCCAGCATTTGCTGCACATAATAAGCATTAACCTCGATGACTGCATTCGGAAGGACCTTCTGCACGGCATCAATGTGGAGCCGATTGAGGTACGTGGACACGAACGTCACCGCCTCCGCGTTGGGAACGCTCAGGAAGAAAGCGGTGATGGTCGCGGGCGACCTGTCCAACAGCGTCGCCCAGTTGCTGCAAAGGTCTACGTCTATCAGCAGCACCTCGAGTTCGTGCTCGGCCATCACCAGATCCATTGCGATTCTTTGAGGTGCCGGCGTCGGGAAAGGACTGCTGGCCCGGAAGATTGGATTACGCATGCTCTGTCACCCACCCATTCGTTTTTTTCGGCGCATTGCATCATGCGCCGAAGAATCATCTTCTCCCAGCCAGGGAGGCCCGCGGAACGCCTTCGAATCCCTTTTTGGAGCCTCTCCATTGAAGTTCTGCGCAGAACGGGCAGAAGGGTGTTAAGCCAGGCGGCTTGTGCGATGGCGAGTTGGGGGATATTGACCGGCTCTCTTAGCTTCAGACCCGTGGTGATGACCTGCTTGCCGCATTGCGTCAGGTAGCACCTGTACCCAACCGGGACCGGGAGCCGGAGGAAACCCGCGAGGCCGGGAATTGCTCAGGTAGGAGAATGCGATGTTATCCCGCATCAGCTCGGCTCAAAGGCCCAGGGAGGCAGCATCGAGACCGTGCGACAGGTAGCCCAAACGCGCATAGAGCCGCAACACTGCAAGAGACTTGTGCTGCGTCGTTTCCATCGTGACAAAAGGGCTGATCCCACTCACGGCGCACTGGGTTACCAATCCCGACCTCAGAGATCTGCCACCGAAATCGGCGGGATTCGGCAATCCTGCCCGCTCGGCCGCCGTCCGGATGATCCGCGAAATTGAGTCGGTATTGAGACCGCGGGGCGACAGATTTCCCCAGCGATCAACAGCACGGTAGATCGGCCCGTGGCCAGAAATCTTTGCGGCCGAAAGCCACGACCGAAGTGCGAGCACGGGGCAAGTTTCTGCCTCGGTGCCGAACGGTATATTCACGACCTGGCCGACGCCATCCTGGTCCGTCTTGCTCCTCACCAGCATGACGGCGATTCCCCCACCGTGCGCCGGCCGCTCAGTTATGTCAGATACGTCAAGCCGGGCGAGAGAATCGCATCTCAGCCCGGCCGAAAATCCGAGCAGACAGAGCGAGCGGTCCCGCAGCCCTAGCAGGGTGGTCGGGCAGCCGGCGACGAGCGCACGAACTCCGTCGGCGATCAGAGGAGCCTTGGTCTGTTTCGGGGCGGCTCCAAGAGTGCGGCGAATGCCTTTGAGCATCGACGAGACGAGAGAATTGCGCCTCGATGCGGGACTTTCCCTAATTCCGGCCGCCTTGTGGGCCTGGTTGATGGCGACAACGCGCCGGGCGATGGTGCTCCAGGCGCGCCCCTGGATGGCTTCGTTGGCTAAGAACAAACACACGGTTGGGGAATTGGATGGCATGAAGGGGAGACGGTTCGCTTCGCACCACTCACTAAAGACACGAAAGTCTGTTCTGTAAGCGGCATGGGTACTGGGCGCCTTGGCCGCCTGCATGAAGGAACATGCTTTGGCCATGAGTTCATCGAGGTCGTTTGAAGGCGAGAGGAGAGAGAACGGCGATTCTTTCATTGGAGACTCCTGGATTTTTGAATGCCTATCGGTGACGAGTGAATGCAAGGCTCAGGCGATTTGGCCAGAAACATGAGGACGAGACGCTGCGTTGGAATTCGTGCAGCGCGCAAATCAGCGGAAGCTGATGCCAAAGAAGTTGTTTTTTCAACTGCAAAGCAAGCAGACGGCGCGTATAGCCGGCGATCGCGGTCACCATTCCCGGCTGCCGGCAGCGCAGGTGCTGCGCGCCTCAGAGAGAAGACGGCCATGTAACACGGGGTGTGGTCTCGGCTTCCATTCGCTCGAAGACAAGGGAGGCCGACATGGACGACGCTCGAGGCAACGTGCAGTCTTGTACCGCTCGACCGTCGTGCGGGGTGGAGGATATTGTGGCGGCCAAGAGAAGATTCCGGAGAGTGTCGGCCTTCGCATTACGGATGAAGACTGGAGCGATCATCGGGCTCCGACGTCAACCAGCTGAGATTCACCGGCGATGTCGCAAGACGCGGCAGGGCGGGTACGGGAACGGGATCGGGCGATCCGCGTCGGGGTGTGCCTACTCCTTCTGAGCCCTGGAATCGAGGAATTCGATGAACTGACGAGCGGTCTTCACGTCGCCGCAGGACTTTGGCCAGCGATTCATGCGACGACGCGAATCCGCCCAAACGATCCATGCGCGTATGGTCTCAATCGACACGCCCCTGCCCATGCGGTTGCGCAACTTGAATAGCCCATTCTTCGACTCGATCTTGTTCGTGTTGATTCCGGCCTCGGCGGACCGGACCAGTTCTTCCGTCCATTTCGTGAGAATGTTTTTCGGCCTGGAAAAGAACGATCCGGCGATGCTTTGCTTCCATGACACCAGCCAGTGCTCAATCCCCGCTCGAACCTGCTCACCGGTCTTTCTGTTCCTCTTCTTCGAGGTGATCTCAAGGCCTTCGTTTTTCAGCTCATAGGCTGCTTTGATCAGCGGGAACTCGGCAAGGACGTCCTCGACCCATAAAGTTTGACCTGGCGCGAGATCCTTCGCCCTCGGGGCTAGCCAAAGCCGCCTCCTTTTGAGATCTGACACCCTTTCCGAGGCTCTCTGATCCGCCCTGATCTTAGCTCGCGCTCTGAACGCTGCCTCTCCCATCTTGGCGATGTCTTCCGGTGACGCCTTGGCGAGTTCCTCGCTGAGGTACTTCTGCGGCAGAGAATTTGCCACGAACGTGCGAACATCGGTGAGAGCTTCCTCAAAAGCCTGGGATAGGTGGAAGTTTTCGCCACCGGCCTTTGCCTTGGGCAATGCCCTCGTCGACTCGGGGGATTCCCCAGAATCGTCAACGACATAGTCCACCATCTCCACACCTTCAAGCAGTTCGGGAACCACCTCTTCTGCCGGCTTGCTCTTTTGGGGCTTCAATGGCTTCGTCGCCACATGGCGAAACTGTTCGCTGTAGTCCATCCCCACCCTCTCCACCTCGCCCCGGTTATCGGCCTCGAAAAACCTCCGCGCGATGGTGGAATTCTCGCGGTCAGGCAGCACGTCGACCGTGTGCCCGTCCTCCTCGCCCACCATCAACGTGACTAGGCCGCCGCCCTTTCCGTATTTGTGGAGAGTCTCGTCCATTTCGAAGGACAGGGGGAGGTCCTTGCCTCGTTCGGCGTCCCAGGCTTTGAAATGCGTTGCGAAGACTGCTCTGATCGCATCTTCGCTATATCCAGTGTCGCGGGCGATCTGCGCGAAGGTGGTCACCGTCGTCATCCGGTCCATAATGTAGGCGACGAGCCTGGAGGTTCTCGTAGGCCTCGGAGGCCGCTTATCGTTCTCGGCCGCTGCCGAACTGTAATCCAACCAGGGTGGTTGCAACTCAAACCTTGCCCCGCATACCAGGCAACGAAAGATGGGCACAAGAACCTGGATCAGCGTGGGAAGGATCCCAAAACGAGGGGCGTCCCAGACAAGCCAATCGTCACATTTTTCAACCTCGATGTGAACCGCGCTGCACTGCGGACAAGCTTCTGGCGTCACGCAGTAGGCCGCACGGACGGCGATCATGGACTCCACCTGCTCGACTTTGAGGGTCCTGTAGCCATCGAGATCCAAGTAGTCGATAAAACCATTCGGAGTTTCGAATAGCCGTCCTTCATTTGGTCTTTGGATACTTTCACCATCGTCCATGGATTCGCTTCCCTTCCGCGCGACAGCGCTGCAACCTGCCCGCCACGACCATTCTTGCGCCGCCGCTACAGGATCGAGAATGGGTTGGGCAACACAATTTCGATTCGCCTCCATTGAATGTCACCTATTCAAACGCACCGATCGGGGTACGTGCAGCCCCCCCCGCGAACGCCCGCCGCCACTGCGGCACCGGCAGGTTTGCGGAAGGGCAACGCCAATTCCGGCAGCCTTCGGCAATGCGGATCGATCGGGTGTGGATTTTTGACAGCGATGGCAAAAGTCACACCCATTCTGGCGGTTCCCGGCCAGATCAGCTCGCGATCTGCTCCTGCCCACCCCGAGAGTCTGGCGCTGACATGCTAAAGAGCGACGGCTGTTCGGGGTCCGGGCTGGACCTGAGCTTAGGTGAGATTAGGGGCTTGGGCGGGATGTAGGTGGTTCTCGTCCTGATCCTGCCGAAGCCGGGTCTCCGGAACTTCTTTTGGAATCCGTCCGCGAGGGTCCCTATGGCGTCGGCGAAGGCATCGGGCGGAAGGTTGCCTAAGACTGCCTCAAAGTCCGGGAAGGATCTCTCGATCAATCTGGCCATCAGGCCGGCCACATCGCCAGACTTGAGAGCCGGCAGTGACGACTCTTTGGGCGACGGATTGGGCACGCTAGTCTCGGCGACTTCGTCTCGATCTGGAGCAGCGCCCGAGGCGTTCCCGGTATCGGCCTCATCGGAAAGACCCTCGACGATGCGGTTAAGCTCCGCAGGGGACGGCGCGATCCTGAGGATGGGCGCGATGTCTTCGGGTCTCAAGAGCACGTTGCCGTGCTCGTTTATTTGGCTCAGGGACTCATGCACCGCGAGGAGGGCGAGTGCTATCTTCCTGGCCTCGGCCGCCGTGATCGTTGGAGCGCGTAGCTTCTTCGGGCGCGGAGCCGGCTTAATGCCTTCATGCTCGTCGATGAGGGTCTTTATTGTTTTGTCGCACAAGGTTACGCCGGTTTCCGCGCGGAAACACTTCAGGAGCGTACCCCATTTCGGACGTCCCTTGCGACTGCCTTTTACGTAATTCTCCCGACGCTGAGCGGTGTCTTTCCGAAGCTTCGCCAGTTTCGGAATCAGGGCCGTGACCCGCGTCTTGTAATCGACTTCCGAGGCGGCAAAGATTTTTCCCTCGGCGATTGCGGCGGCCCAATCGGCTTGAAACTCGGCGTCGTCGTCCCCGGCCTCTAATTGGTTTTTTCCGATTGGAAGCTTGACCGTGTCGCCGTCGGCCC
>CAZLMY010000118.1:13648-18139 GCA_964560845.1 uncultured Occallatibacter sp.
CGTGCTCATGGGCCGCCGTAGGGGGATGAGGTTTGCCCTTCATTTGAGACAGTATCCGTCACGCCAGACATGGGAGCATCCTCCTAAGTTACTTCTTTTCTTAAACTTCTGACACTGTACTCCTCTCGTTATCTGGTTCGTAAGGTGTTGGGGAGCAGAAAATGACGACGATCGAAAGATTTTTCAGGTCACGGGCCGGAAGAGACTCGGCCGATGGGCGCCGGGGGTGCAAACTGTGGAAGCATTTCCGCGGTTTGCTGGTGCCTCGCCCGGCGCCTGTTCCTATATATGGAGGCGGTCCCACCGGGTGGCCGCTTCGCGCATCATGCTACAGAGAGCAAATAAGTACCGAACTCCGGACGCAGGGATTCCGGGAATTCTGCATCCCGAGAATCACCCATCCGTCGCATTGGTTATCGAGATTGTGGCGAAATGCAGGTTTGTCACTGAAGCTGTTTCAGGTCCATGGCGGCCGGTCGTGATGGACCGGCGGATGGCAAAAGTCACACGCCTTTCAATCTGCAACGGCATCGCATCACAATTGAACCTTGATCACGCCGGCGTTAGCCTAACAATTAGGAAGATTCGCGAAACTCGGAATGCAGTTAGGAATTGAGGGCCGAATTGGATGTCAATATCTACATCAAGGAATTGTTGAAAGAACTGCACGCTGAAGGGCGGGCCAAGAAGATACTTCAAAGGAAGGTTCCAGCGATGAAAGAGCTGCCGCTGTCGAAGGTCTATCAGTTGCTCGGGCCGGGGCCGGTGGTCCTCATGGTGACCGCCCGCAATGGCCGCGCGGCAGCGCTGCAACCTGCCTGCCACGACCATTCTTGCGCCGCCGCTACAGGATCGAGAATGGGTTGGACAACACAATTTCGATTCGCCTCCATTGAATGTCACCTATTCAAACGCACCGATCGGGGTACGTGCAGCCCCCCGGGAACGCCGGCCGCCACTGCGCAGCCGGCAGGGTTGCGGTAGGGCAACGGCCAATTCCGGCAGCCTTCTGCCATGCGGATCGGTCGGGTGTGAGTTTTTGACAGCCATGGCAAAAGTTACACCCCTTTTCGGGATCCATTTTTGCCACCCTTGGCACGGCATCTGGGCCGGCTCCACAGAAATCAGGCGGGAATGGCCAAACATTCTTGCCACTTTTAGCAGGAATCAACACGCAACCCCAATATGTGTTTGCCACCCTCGCCAAAACAATACAAGGGTAGCTGAACACGCGCTCCGGTCAGCTGCCGCCCAGCCTGGCGGTGAGCGCGACCATGATCTTCTTCTGTGCCTCTTCTTTTTTGCCATCGTCATCCACCGGCAAAGTCATCTCGATCATCCTGGCAAGTTTTTCGACGAGATCGACCTTGCGCTCGGCTCCCGCTCGCGTGCGAAGCTGCCGTACCAACTCATCCCCCAGTTCCTGCTTGAGGGTCACCGTCGTCGTTTTGCCAACTGAATCTGGCCGTTGACGCGATTCCGCGCGTTGCTCCTGGACAATCTGATTTCCTTCGACTCCCTCTTCCGGTCTCTCCACCTTGCGCTTTCTCTTGCGACCTGGCTTACAGCCCTTCGCTACCGATTTGATGAATCTGTACAGCGTCCGACTGCTCGATCCAAACCTGGAAGCAATAAGCTCGAAGGCCGCACCCCACCTTCCACGAGGCCCTTTGGGCCAATGGCGCTTATATGTATCGAGCGCTTCGATGAAGTTTTTTACCGCGAAGACAATTGCAATGATTGCAGCTACCAATCTGCCTCGATCACGCTCGATCTCGGATCCATCGCACCCTTCTGCCAGAGGCGGCTCGATCGCGCGCAGCTTTTCTGCGAATTCGTATAGCTCGGGTAAAACGGCCTGTGCAGGTAGTTGCATGCGCGCCCGATTGGAGCTGCTCGCTCCTCAACTCGAGCAAAACTCCACGTCAAATCCTGTATGAACTTAACGCGCACTCGCCTTTCGCCGTAACGGCTTCGAGAGCAGAATCTAGACAATTGGAAAATTATTTGCACACTGGTGAGAGGGCCAGTCGTGGCGAAGATTCGAAAACCGCAGCCGACGGACACCGAAGAGTGCGGCTGTCTATTCTGCGGAATCAATGGGCTTGAGGTGTAGCAAGTCGCTCGCTCGCTTCCCCATGGCCAGCAGCTTCTGCTCGATGCGCCGCTCGAAGCGCTCGTGCATGGCTTGCTCCTTGAGCCGGCGCTGCGCGCTGCGGCAAAGGATGAACACTTCCTCGCCGCCTGGCGCCGGACAGAGCTTGACCTCGAGTCCTTCATGCACCTCGCGCCAGTCGTGCGCCAGCAGTTGCTGTTCGAACTTGCGCAACAGGCTTTTGGGCGTGCCCAGGATATAGCACCGGCCCTGCTGCAGGAACTGCAAGTTATCGGCCGACACCATGCCGCGATCCATGACCCAGGTGCGGTTGGCCTGGCCGTACTTGCTCTCCATCGCCGCTACGATCTCCTTGACCGTGGTCCCATCGTTGCGGTTGCCGGCGAACACCTCGTAACCCAACGGCATGCCGCTGCGGCTCACCACCAGCGCGATGTTGACCTGCTTGCAGTCCGGGCGATGATCGCGCGAATAGCCGCGCTGCGCCTGCGGACTCGCTGCGGCCGCGCCTTCGAATTAGGTGCTGGTCACGTCGTAGAGCAATAAGTCGTAGTCTAAGTCGAATAACTCACCCAGGCGCTGCTTGAGATGCTTCTCCAAGGCCGGCTTGTGCGGCAGCAAGCGATCCAGAGTGCGGTAGAGCCGGTCGTCGTTGACCTTCGCGGCCGGCACGCCCAGCAACTCCGCCAGGGCGCTGGCCTCGTATCCGTGCTCGGCTAAATGCAACTCGCTGGAGGGATCGAGCAACCTGCTTAGCACCAGCACCAGGATCATCGCGCTCCACGGAACGTCTTCGCGGCCGGGCGGCAAGAGCTCTTCCAACAACTCGCTCAGGCCGAGTTGACGCAGCAGCATCAGCCCCAGCCAGCCGCCGCCGAAAGGACGACTGCGCTCCACGCGCACGCCGCGCAAATCCACCTCGACCCATGTGGCGCCAGACTCCTGCTCGAACAGATCGGGTTGCATCCAGGGCTGCGGTTGCGCCGCCTGTTGGACTCCCAGCCGGCCCTGCTCATCCAGTTCGCCCAGATAGGCGACCACGCGTTGGCGCGGCCCCCGCGCGGTGCGATAGGACTCGACCAAAGCCCAATAGGCATGCCGTTTTCCGTCTTTTCGGCGATAGCAGCGTCGCAGATACACCCCGCCATCGTACTCATTTCAAAACCAACTACAAGAGGGTAGGTCTTCACTACACGCGGCTTTTAGCCGCCCAAATATGGGCGCAAAAGCTCGGCTTCAGAAACAAAGGACTTGCTTCCCGACGGTCCCTACCCGTGGCCGGGATACGCTTGAAAAATATGATTCGAGCGAACAACTGCGGAAGTTGGGCTAAAGGGGCTCCGCCCCTCGCGCCCGCAAGGGGTATCCCCAGGCTTCCGCGCTCCGCTCGTGCAGCCCTCTGCTACGCTCCGTCCTTTCCACTTGCCGCTTCGCTCTCGTTCCAAGGATGGGTGATCCCCCACCCCTTGCGGTTGCTACCCCTGCTGGCGTGGGCCAGGGCCAAGGCGTTGTTGTTCTCAACAACAGCCAACCCATTGAAGGGCAAGAGCAAAGGAGCCAACCGGATGAAGAAGAACGCGCAGACCGCCCTACAACAGCCAGAACGGCAAACAACGCAGGAAATCATTGCCGCCAACGTCAAAGCCCTGATTGACCAGCTTGAACAGGGCAAGAGTGACACCCTAACCGCATACCTTGCCGCGATGGCCAGGTTCCACCAGTATTCGTTTGGAAACATACTCTCAATCGCCCGGCACCGTCCTGATGCAACGCACGTGGCGGGTTTCCACACCTGGATGGGGCTGGGGCGGTAGGTTTTGAAGGGCCAGAAGGGCATTCCCATTCAGGCCCCGATGATCGCAGCAAAGCGCCGGCGCGAAGAAGAGGCCGACGAGCAGCGCGCCAGCCAGGCACCCCGCATTTTTGGCTTTCGTACGGTTTATGTCTTCGACATTGCCCAGACGGAAGGCGGCGAACTGCCGGAACCTGCAAAGGCTACCGGCGAAGTTGGTGAATGTCGAGAGCGGCTTTTTGACTTCGCCCACCAGCACGGGATCGAGATCAAATACGACTCCAGCATTTCCCCGGCGCAAGGCGTCAGCTACGGCGGCAGAATCGCACTTCTTCCCGGCCAGCCACCAGCCGAGGAGCTCGCGACCCTCTTACACGAGACTGCCCATGAACTGTTGCACAAGAGCGAACGGCGCGCCACCACGACCAAGACTGTCCGCGAACTGGAGGCGGAGGCTGTTGCCTTTGTGGTGGGCCAGGCGGTCGGATTGCTGATGGGAACCGCATCCGCCGACTACATCACGCGGACTCGCCGCAAGTTTCGCTTCAAGAACAAGCTGATGAGCCTGGACGGCAGCATCATC
>CAZLMY010000119.1:0-17514 GCA_964560845.1 uncultured Occallatibacter sp.
GACCATGATCCTCAAAATCGCCGGTCCCGGCGACGTGATGGGCCTCAGCGCGGTGCTGGCCAACGTTCCCCACGAAGTGACCGCCGAAGCCATCGAGCCTTGTCAGGTAAAAACCGTACGCAAACAGGAGTTTGTCGACTTCCTGGGACGCCACGGTATCGCCAGCATGCACGCGGCCCAATCCCTCTCCGGCGAATACCTCACCGTCTTTCACGATGCCAAGCGGCTGGCCCTCTCCGGCTCGGCGGCCGGCAGGCTGGCCCGCCTGCTGCTCGATTGGGGACGTTCCGCCTCCACCGGCAAGCCGGAAATCCGCTTCACCATGGCCTTGACCCACGAAGAGATCGCCAACATGGCCGGCACCTCGCGCGAAACCGTCACGCGCCTGCTGAACCAGTTCCGCCGCGACCAGTGGATCACCATCAAGGGCGCCAGCATGACCATCGTCAAGCCCGACCAACTGGAACGCCTCACCGCCTAAAACCAGGGAGTACGGATCGGAGGTTAGGGATGAGTTACCCCAGGCCTTGGCGGAGTTGTGTGTTTTTATGCGGAACCGAGCCGTTCGCTCGCTCGTATTAAACCCACAAGGAGTCCTGCGCCTATGTTCTGCCTTGTTCAACGACCTTTCGGCCTGTTTGCGGCACTTCTCATCTTCCACTGCGGCCTCTTCCTTCACGCGCAGGCACCCATCCTGGAAGAACCCAACTACACGCCGACGCTGACCTTCGATGTTGCCACCATTCGCCTTGCACCGCCCCCGGATGCCAACTTCCACGTGACCATCTCCAGTCCGCCTCACTCCAGCCGTTTCGAAGCCACGAACTTTCCAATCAAGGCCCTCCTCCAGGTTGCTTACGGCTTCGATGCTCCGCTTGTCGACGCTCCGGACTGGGTCTCCGACACGTTCTATAACATCCAGGCGCGCTCGGATGAAGTCGCTGACGCCAGGCTCGCCAAGCTTACCGATAACCAGGTCCGGCTGGAAAAGAGGAATGCGATTCGCGTGTTGCTCGCCGAGCGCCTGGGCCTGAAGGCGCATCTTGAAACCCGCAGTAGCTCCGTCTATCACCTCGTCGTGGGCAAAGGCGGCGTCAAGATGGAGGCGGCGCCCGCGCCTCCGCAACCCGCCAATGGAGAAGCTCCGACCCTGCCGCCACCTGCCAACATCCAGGCCCACGGCTCGCGCCATGGCCTCGAGTTGGTCGGATCGAATGCTTCATTGCGGACCATTACCGGCGCTCTTAGTTCCATCGTTGAAGCGCCCGTCGTTGACAAGACCGGTCTCACCGGCGCCTACAATTACACGCTTCAGTTTGGTCGCGAATGGTCCGCGCGCGACCCGGACGGCTGGCCCTCGATTTTCACTGCGGTTCAGGAGCAGCTTGGCCTCAAGCTGGAAGCTATACACGAGTCCGTGCCCAACCTTGTGGTCGACCACATTACCAAGCCCACGGAAAACTGATTCCCGTGCTGAATGCTGGTGGATCGCCCAGGTCTCGGGGCCTGAATTGATCCTCAAAAGCTGGGTGCTCCAGGGCCGGCGGCCCCAGGGACCGATCTTCGTCCGTGGGCGCCTCGGATTTGGACTCCAGGAAGACCAAATACCCGCTTTCCGCCCGACCCGCAACCGGCGGGTTGCCCAAGTCCCGCTTTTGGGACCTGGGAGATGAATCCCACCCAGCCACAGATTACTCCCCGAAAACGTCCAAGTCGCCCGCAGAAAACCCCAGACTCCCCAAGCCGCTATAGCTCTATTCCTCCCGCGATTCCTACCCTTTACAGCCTTTACAGCCTTTGCACATAATTAACCCCAATGGGCGCACAATCGAGTAATCGAGGGCCTCTCTCTATGGCAATTTTGGGCCGAAAAGCGGCCGAAAAGAGGCCCAAAAGGTGCCGAAGAAGGAGCCGAAACCCACCCCTATCCTCCCCCTCCCCCATTTTCAGCCTAACCAACAGAAAATAAAGATGTTACACTGTAAACCGTCGAATGGGCCTATTGAAAACAAACGACTTGGGTCCGTCTAAGCCCCGGGAAAACTGCAAAACACCGCCTGCACCTGGAGAGTTCTGGCCCTCACGCCAAATCCGCCGAGGCGCGAATCGAATCGCAGGCAGACAAACTCCAAGCCGCCGGACGCATAGCCGGAACCTGACTGTTACTTTCTACTCAAACTCCCCGGCTTACCCGGAAATTGGCTCCAGCTAGCTCTTCATCACCGATGCGCAGCGTCGCTTGGCTCCCCGATTGCGACCGGTGCCTCAGTCGGCGCGCGCAAGGTAAGTACCGGGCAACGCGCATGGGCCAGAACCTTGTAGATGGTGCGGTCGCGGGTGAAGTTCTCAAAGACGTAGCTCTCGGTGGCTCCCAGAACAATAAGGCTGGCATGGCTCTCCGCAGCCTGCGCCAGAATCTCGATGGGCGGATTTCCATGCACCACATGGGTATCGATGGCCGTGCAGCATACCGATGCCGTCTCGGCGGCCAGAACCCGCAATTGGTGGAAGGCGGCATCGTCGAGGCTGGCAGCCTGGCTGTTGCCGCCTGCGCCCGCGCTTCCCGGATCGCCCAGCGGTGGCAGCACATGCAGCAGCACCAGTCTGGCGGCCTGGCGAAGCGCTACCTGGCAGGCCAGCCGCGTGCTGGGAAGCGCGCTCTTGGTCAGCGTCGTGGCATGAAGAACCACAGGCGTCAGATTCTCGCGGTTCAGATAGGCCTCGGGGCCGATTGTCATCACCGGCAGGTCCACCGAGCGGAGCAGTTGCGCCGCTACCGAACCCATGAGAAGCTTGCCCAGCCGGCTCCGGCTCCGGGTGCCAAGCACCAGCAGGTCCACATGGAACTGCCGGATGACGACACCAACCTGCTGAGCGGGATTTCCCTCGCGTACCAGCGCATCGCAGCGGATCTTCCGGCTGCGGGCCCGCTCGCACCAGGGCTCCAGCACATGCGTGGCGTTGTCGAAGCTCATCCCCTGGTCGTAATAAGGCGTTCCCGCCACATCCACCGCCATGGCTCCGGTCGAGGGCACCACGTGGAGCAGGAAGAGCCGGGCCGAGGCCTCCTCGGCCTGCTGCAGGGCAAACGGCATCAGCCGGTCCAGATCCGACAAATCGGTGGCGACGAGAATGGCGGCCGGATGAATCCAGCGATCCCGGGAGGAATCCAGCATGGAAGTCACCTCATGGCATGACAGCTTCTCACCCTTGCCGGGGCGGCGATGTGCCCCGAAACACCTCGCCCCGTGATTTGACTCACAATGAAACAGAGTTGCCCCGCAGAGAGCACCAACCCCAGAGAATTAACATTTCCGGGCAGTTACCCGATAATGGGGTCAGGGATCGGGAACCGAAAGGAAACCACCCGTCGGAGATTGGTTCATGCGGGCTCGAGTCGATAAAGAATGTGTCATCAAGGCAAATCGGCAGTTCTGGGAGCAAATGCTGGCTATGACCCTGGAGCCCACGCCGATTCCCGAGGATTTTCGGGCCGAGCCGGGACACCTGTTTGGCAGTGTCGACCTTTCCGGCGACTGGAAAGGGCGCATTGAAGTGCGCATGGCCGGCGGCCTCGCCTACGAGGCCACGGCGGCCATGATGATGCAGCCGCTGGAGACCGTCGTGGAAGCCGACGCCCTGGACGCCACCAAGGAGATCGCCAACATGATCGCCGGAGTGATCAAGTCGTCGCTGCCTCGCCCCTGCGCCATGACCGTCCCGGAGTCTGCGGTCGAGACCGTGCTGTTTCGCGGCCAGCCGCCCCAGGAAGATTCGCTCGTGGTCACCTTTCGCCACACCACCGGCGACCTCTTCGTTCGGGTCTGGGAAGAGGAATGTTTGCAGTAGGCGCGCTTCTCCAGCTTCAGCACCAAATTCTTCCCCGACCAACCTGGCCTATCCAGACTAAGGATTCCGCCGCCCCATCGAAGCATCTCGTTCAAGAGCGCACCGGCATCCGGGATGTGCGCGGAGCATTGCGGATTCCGTCGGCCCCCAAAATCGAGCCGTTCTCATGAATTTTTTATTGATTCCTTATTCAACATGATTCATGCTTGAGGTTAGAACAAAATCCACTTGTCGAGTCAGGCCATCAGGTGTCCCAGGGAGTAAGGTACTCCACAGGGCCGTGAGAGGTCGTTTATCTGTTACCCATATCACGTCTTCCTTCCCCGGAGGCGCAAAACAGGCTGTCTCTTGCAGTTTCTGGAGGAATAGGCGCAATGGTACATAGAAGTTTCAGAGGTGTATTCGTTTTCTTGTTGCTTGGCCTCGGCGTGCTCCTGGCACTGCCCGGGACCGGCTTTTCCCAGACCTTTCGCGGCGGCATCGGCGGAACCATCACCGACAGCACCGGCGCCGCCATACCCGGAGCGCAGGTAAAGATCGCCAGCCCCGGCACCGGGCTCTCCCGCACCGTTGTCACCAACGATCTCGGCGGGTTCCTGGCCACGGAACTGCCTCTCGGCACCTATAGCATCACAGTCGAGAAGGCTGGCTTCCGCACCACCACGATGACCAACATTCCCGTCAACGTAGGCTCCCCTGCGCGCGCCGATGCCAGGCTCGCCACTGGCATGGTCCAGGAAGTGGTCGAGGTCACCGCCGACGTGCCCCTGGTTGAGACCAACACCAACACCACGGGCGGCACCATTGAAGCGCTCGAGGCCACCGAGTTGCCGGTCAACGGCGGCGACTATACCAAGCTCCTGGAACTCGTACCGGGCGCCAGCAGCGATCCGGTGGGATCGACCGAGTCGGCCGGCTCCTATGGCTTGTTCAGCCTCAACGGCAACCGCGGCCGCTCCAATAACTACCTGCTCGACGGCACCGACATGAACGACGGCTACCGCAACCTGCCGTCGGTCAATCAGGCCGGCGTCTGGGGCGCTCCCTCCACCATTCTTCCCGTGGACGCATTGGCGGAGATTCCCGTCACCGGCAGCCCCGAGGCCGAATTCGGCCGCAGCGCCGGCGCCACGGTCAATATCGTCACCAAGAGCGGCTCCAACCAGATCCATGGCAGCGCGTTTGAGTACTTCCGCAACGACTCGCTGACCGCCCGCAACTACTTCAACACCGCCGCCCAGCCCAAGAACTCGTTTCTGAACCATCAATTCGGAGGCCTGTTCGACGGCCCCATCGTGAAGGACTCTTCGTTCTTCACACTTTCCTATGAAGGACAGAGAGAGAGCGGCGGCCTGCCTCAACTGGGCACAGTGCCCACGCTGAACGACATCGCTGCCAATACGCCCGCGGGCGGAATCAATCCGGTGATTGCCAGCCTGCTTGCCAGCAATCCGTGGGGCGTCCTGCCCCAGTCCAACGGCAGCGAGACATTCACCACGCCCTTCAGCAATAACAGCGACAACCTCATTGCCAAGGTCGATCAGCATCTCAAGCTGTTCAGCCCCGGCGACCTGCTCACCGCGCGCTACTTCTATGCCCACGGCATGCAGAGCTTCCCCCTGGGAATGCTCTACACCGGCAGCAGCGCACCGGGCTACAACACCTCTACGCCGACCCACGTCAACATCCTCTCGCTCTCCTATACCTCGATTCCCAAGACCAACCTCATCTTCGAGCTGCGCGGAGGCTATAACCGCTTCCTGCAGCAGTTTCTGCCTCAGGACATCGGCCTGAACCCCAACACAGCCTTCGGCCTCGACACCCTGCCGCCGGGCTTCTCCCCGCGCGACCTGGGCTTGCCGACCATGGTGGTGGGTTCCTACAGCCCCATTGGCGCCACCGGAAGCGACTCGCGCGGCCGCGTCGATACCAACTACCAGCTCTTCGGCAATGTCTCCTATACCAAGGGCCGGCATAACTTCAAGGCCGGGTCCGAGTGGCGCCGCACCTTCATCGACAGCTTCATCGATTCAGGACATCGCGGCAAACTTACTTTCAACAACTTGCCCGATTTCCTTTCCGGCACCATCGACGGCGGCAATTCCGCCGAAGGCGAAGGCACCCGCTACTCCTATCAGAACGGCGGCGGAGCCTACCTGCTGGATTCCTGGCACCTGAGCAGCAAAATCACCGCCAATTATGGAATCCGATGGGATTACTTCGGCGTGGTCGGTGCGGAGAACAACGCCTTCAGCATCTTCGACGTCAAGACCGGCGGACTCGAAACGGTCGGCGCTCCAGGCGGGCCCTCTTCGCTCTATCCCAAAGACAAGACCGACTTCGCGCCGCGCCTGAGCCTGGCCGACGATGTGTTTGGCAACGGCAAACTGGTGATCCGGACCGGCGTCGGCGTCTACTATGACGGCGCTTCACAAGACTTTTTCGTCGGCAACCAGCCCTGGAACACCAACCCCGCCGAAGCCGGGCCGGCCTTCAACGGCATCGGCTTCGCCACCTCGGTGGCACCGACGATTCAGTCCGGTGTGCCAATCTTTGGCAGCTACCAGCCCAACAGCGTTTTCACCGTGGAGCAGCATCTGGTCACGCCGCGCTACACCTCCTATAACCTCAACCTCGAGTCGCAGCTTGCCAAGTCGGTCGCCCTCCAACTCGGCTACGTCGGTTCGCAAGGACGTCACCTGTACCACTTCCGCGATCTCAATCAGGTCAACAACGTGGCGGGCAGCGTCGATAGCTGCGGCAATGGCCAGACCATCGCCTACGGCCAGCAGTGCTTCTCGCAATACGAGACCGGGCCCTACGCCGGTACGTCTCTCTACTACATCAACCAGATCGAAACCAGCTCCATCTCCAACTACAATTCGCTGCAAGCCACGCTTAAGGTGCAGAACTGGCACAATGTGACGTCCACCCTGAATTACACGTGGTCGCACTCCATCGACACCGCCAGCGACGGCCTCGATTTTGTTCCCAACGCCGCGCAGCCTGACAACAGCTTCAATCCTCACGCCGAGCGTGCCAGTTCCAACTTCGACGTGCGGCAGCGCGTGCAGTGGTACTGGACCCTCAACGCGCCCAAGTTCAACCACGCCCAGAAGATCGCCAACGGATGGGCGCTGGACGGCATGTTCAACTTCGCCACCGGCCAGCCCTACACGGTCAACTTCATCTATGAAGGCGATTTGAACGGCACCGGAGAGTGGTTCGGACGGCCGGACATCGTCAGCAATCCATACGCAGGCGCCAGCGGAATCAACCTGTTGAATACCGCCGCATTTGCCGCGCCCTGCACCGTCGACGGTTCAGGAAACTGCGTCAGCGGATGGCATCCCGGCAACGAAGGCCGCAACGCCTTCAATGCTCCCAACTACACCAACTTCGACTTCTCGCTCACCAAAACCTCGCACCTGACGGAAAAGGTGGCAATGGAACTTCGCACCGATTTCTTCAACGTTCTGAATCACCCGAACTTCACGAACCCGCTGCTCCCAGGATTTGGCGTCGACTTCTTGAACACCGGCGGTTCGCCCTTTATCCAGACCACGGCCACTCCGGATGTGGGCAGCGGCAACCCGTACCTGGGCGGCGGCGGCCCGCGCAGCATGCAATTGGCGATGCACCTCACGTTCTAAGTTCCCTGTAAACCAAGTTCCTACTGAATGCCAACGGCGCCCGGAGAGATCCGGGCGCCGTTGGCTTTTTGAGCCGGAAACGCCGTCGCGTGCGTTGGATTCAATTGAATTCTTCAAATTGGCGACGATACACTCTGAATCAGGCCATTTGCGCGGCCCTTTCCTTCGAGGAGATTCAGCCTATGACCGATTGGTTTGCGCGACCCATCCTGCACGTCTCGGACGTCGAAGCGTCGATTCGCTTTTACGTCGACCTGCTTGGCTTCACGTGCCTCTGGCGCTACGACGAGGAAGGCAGAGCGCGCGTGGCACAAGTCGACCGGCAGGGCTGCGCTCTCATCCTGGCCGACAATCTCGACCCGGAGAAGACTGGCAAAGGGGTGATGTTCATCTCATTAAACGCCGAGCCGAAGACACAGGTTGCCGCGTTGGACGCGCTGCATGCGGAACTTGCGGACAAAGGCGTTCCAGTCAAGGAGGGTTCATGGGGCTATCGACTCCTGGTGGTCGACGATCTTGACGGCAATCAGCTCTTCTTCAACTATCCGAGCGAGGCTCAATCCCCCAAGACTGCTGAAGATGAAGGGACCGTTTGAGTGTTGCTGTCGAATCATCAGGCAAAGCGATGGTTTGGACAGCCTGGGTCCTGACCCGGTGACTTGGCGCACGCGAAATTTCCGCATTGGTGCCGATACGACCGGAGGCAATCTCTGCGCCGTTGTAGCCTATGAACGTGACCTCCAAACTTGAGAACATTAACATCGCCCGTAATCCAGACCGCCAGTATCGACTCGGCACTGTTCCAACTCTTGAAGAGGTTCCTGCGAGTCTTGAATCGTGCTCCCCTCACTTCATCCTCCTATTGGCCCTTGACGCCTCATCGATTGAAGATGAACGCGTCAGTTCAGTCGCCAAAGCACTTCTATTACGCGGACTCGCGGGCCTTTCCGTCTGGGGACCCGACTGTTCAAGGGTTCACGATCTCTTCGACCTCGAGCGTGATCCAGATGAGACTGATGAACGCGTGGTGGTGACCACATGGCACGCCGATGAGCCGCTTTCGGAGGCTGTCCGCTATTTCGATCTCTGCGCTTACCCGTCGACGGATTTTGAACGTGACTGTTCCGATTGGGTCGCGATTGCTGTCGGCGATCAGTGTTGGGAGGAAGGGATGCGCACAGCTTTAATCAGCGGCTTTGACGGGACGTGCTGAACATTCCGGCCGGTTAACCTCCTACGCGGAAGTCTGCCAGGTTTTCGCCGGTGAGCTGTCGGCGAGATCTGGACGGGCCGGCGGCGAAGAATCCTCGAAGGTCGCAGCAAACCACCCTATCCACCCGTCGGCACCTCTTCACAAAATTCTTGATTGAATCTTTATTGGTTTTCTAAGTAATGTGGGATATGGAAGTACACTTGCGCACATTCCATCCTTCTGCGGCAAAACCGGGGTTCCCAAGCCCTTCGGCGTCCGTGCAAGGTCGGTGCTCCCCGATGGCCAATGGGCCTTCATCCCACGGCCGCGCGTCAGGGCGAGCCAGGTTTTGCGTTCATCACCCCAAGAAAAAATGAGCACCCGTACGTCGCTGAGCTCCCGCTCTGTGTAGTCCTTTCTGTTTTTCGCGGGCGCAGAATACGACATCTCAACCCCTATTCCCCTGGAGGTTCGGTGCAATGGTCAAACAAGCAACTCGAAGTGTCCTTCTTGCTCTGCTGGTAGCGTCTGCCTTGCTACTCGTGGCGCCGGCAACCGGCGTCGGCCAGACGTTTCGCGGCGGCATCAACGGAACGGTCACCGATGCATCCGGAGCGGTCATACCCGATGCCCAGGTGACGGCAGTGGAAGTAGCCACCAATACCACCTATAAAACCGTCAGTTCCAGCGCCGGTGAATTTGTCTTTTCCAACCTGCCCCTGGGCAGTTACACGGTGACCGTCTCCGCCACAGGCTTCTCCACGCAGAAGGTCAACAAGCTCACCATCGCCGCCGGCTCCACTTACACGCTGCCCGTCAAGCTCGTCGTGGCCGCAACCGCGCAAACCGTTGAAGTCTCGGCCGATGCCCTGAGCCTGGACACGGAAACCGATACCCAATCCACAATCTTGCCCGAAGCGGTAGTGCAGAACATTCCCAACAGCGGGCGCGACTTTACCCAGATGCTGTCGCAGACCACCGGATTTGCCGGCCTGTCGACCGGCGGCGGCGCCGGGCTGGCCAGCGTCAACGGATCGCGCTCCAACTCCGTCAACTGGCAGATCGAGGGTACTGACAACAACGATCTCTGGTGGAACATCCCGGCCGTCAACCAGGGCGGCGTCTCGGCCATCGCCGGCGTCATTCTGCCCGTGGATGCCATCGAAAACTTCAACTTCGTGACCACCGGTTCCACCACCACAGGCCGCAACTCCGGCGGCACCGCCAACCTGGTCATCAAGTCCGGCACAAACCAGTTGCACGGCACCGCCTACTACTTCAACCACAACGAGTTCTTCGAAGCCACCAATCCATTCCTCACCAATAAATCCATCTCCCGCAACCAGCACTATGGCTTCTCGGCCGGTGGCCCTATCTGGAAGGACAAGACCTTCTTCTTCATCGGGGGAGAGCACCAGGGATTCACCATCGGCGCCGCAGGCGGGTCGACCGAGCCCACGTATCAATATGTTCAGGATGCCGAGAACCTGGTCCTGAAACCCTATGGCGTTCCGGTCAACCAGGTGGCGCTCAACCTGCTCTACGGCAACGGAACGCTGCCCGGCCTGTGGCCCACTGCCGTGGTGGGGCAGTCCGCTCCCATTGCCTCAATGGATACGCCCGGCAACTACCGCAACAACGCCAACCTTACCGGCCACAGCTTCAACGGCATCGTCAAGCTCGACGAGAACCTGACCGAAAAGGATCACCTCTCAGCACGGTGGTTTGTGGGCCAGGGCACGCAAACCGCTCCCACTTCCTCGCAATTGGCGTATTACTTTGAGAACGCGCCCATCCACGTGGACAACTTCTCTCTGATCTATAACCGGGTGCTTACTTCTTCGATCAGCAACCAGCTTTCGGCCGGCGTGAGCTACTTCAATCAGGTGTTTGCCGATGCCGATACCGCTTTCAATCCCGTCGGCTTGGGGCTCAACACCGGGGTCACCGCCAGCGACCTGGCCGGCGCACCGCACCTGATTATTGGGCCGCCGGTCAGCGGCTCTGGGTTGAGCGGCACAGATACCGGCTTCGACCCCATCGGCGTAACGGCGCCTTCCGGTCGCAACGACATCACCGGCCATCTCGACGAAGATCTTTCATGGGTCAAGGGCGCGCACCAGATGCACTTCGGCGGCGAATTCCGCCAGGCCCAGGTAGACGATTTCTACCAGACCGGCCAGCGCGGCACCATCTACTTCGACGGCTCGCAGGGACCGTGGGGAAGCAATCCCTCCGCCTCCTGCTCCGCTTTGGCCAAGAACCCCAACGCCACCGCACTCACCGCCGATTCCAACACTCTGGAATTGGCAGACTTCCTGGCCGGCTGCTTCGATCCCGGCGCGTCCTCCATCGTCGAAGGCAATCCCAAACGCCAGGTCTTCGTCAACACCTTCTCCCTCTTCGGACAGGATCAGTGGCAGTTGACCAAGGCCTTCAGCATCAACGTGGGCGCACGCTACGACTACGAGGGCCCGGTCCACTCCCAATTCGCCAACTTGTCCATCTTCGACCCCTCGCTGCCCAGCGGCCTTGCCGTAGCCGGGCAAGACGTCTCCAGCATCTGGCCCAAATTCTGGGGCGGTTTCAGCCCGCGCGTCGGATTCGCCTATCAGGTAAGGCCCAAGACGGTGCTCCGCGCCGGATTCGGGCTTTACTACGACTCCATTTACATGAAGTCCATCCTGCAAAACAACGGCGCGCAAAATATCCCCGTCTTCGGTCCCGGCCTGAACCCGGCGGGCGTCAACGAGGTGGCCACGGCAAGCGGCATGCCCACCACCGTGCAAAACGGGCAACCCATCTTCTACTCCTTCCAGCAGGCTCTGGCCGGTGCCGGTGTGGTCAGCATCTCCACCTTCGCCCACAACTTCCGCCCGTCGTACTCCGAAAACTGGGACCTGAACCTGGAGCAGAGCTTCTCCAACTCCGTGATCTGGCAACTGGGCTATGTGGGCACCAAGGGAACCCACCTGCAAGGCCTGGAGGACATCAACCCCGAAGCGGTCAACTCCGCCAGTCTGCCCAACCCCAACGTGACCCGGCCCTACTATAGCCAGTTCCCCAACTTCGGCGTCATCGACGAGGCCACCAGCAACCTGGGCTCCAACTACAACTCGCTGCAAACCTCGCTGCGCATGCAAAGCTGGCACGGCCTGACTACTTCGCTGGGATACACCTGGTCTCACGCGCTCGATTACGAGACCGGCCTGCTGCCCTATGTGCCCCAGAACCCCCTCAACGAAGCCGCGGAGTACGGCAACTCCGACTTCGATGTCCGCAACACGCTTACCGGCTACGTGGACTATGTCGTTCCTGCCTTTTCCGGTCCCAAGCGCCTGACCAACGGATGGGAATTCAGTTCCGGCCTGTCCTTCCATGGAGGCGAGCCCTACACTGTCGACGCCAGCACCAATGTGAGCGGCAACGGCGAAAATGCCGATCGCGCCTTGCAGGTGATGTCCAACCCATCCGCCGGCGTCTCGCACGCCATCACCAATGGCGCCGTGCAGTGGTTCAGCCCCACCGCCTTCGTCGACCCTGCCTCGGGAACCTACAGCCCCACTCGCCGCGGCCAGAACTACAACCCTGGATACAAAGCGGTGGACATTGCCGTGATCAAGGCAACGCAAGTGACTGAGCGAGTAGCTGCTCAGTTCCGCGCCGACCTGTTCAATGCCTTCAACTTCACCAACCTGGCCCCGGTCGGCTTCCCGTCCACAGGCGAAGGCGGCCAGATCTTCTCCACCATTGGCCCCTACCTGGGTAATCCAACCATCGGCCCAGGCGAACCCTTCAACGCAGAGTTTGCCCTGAAGCTGATTTTCTAAAGGCAGCTATTAGCTTTTAGCTTCTAGCTATTAGCTGCGAGCCTCTAGCTCGTTTGAAGACAGGGTCGGCATTGAGGAGCGCAACCGACAGAAAACGCCCCTGGTGACAGGGGCGTTTTCTGTGCTGGTGGCTGTTCGGAAGAGTTGCAAAAGGTGGGAATGATAAACTCGCCAAGCTAAAAGCTAAAAGCTATTAGCTATTAGCTATTAGCTGTTCTTCACGCCATATGCGTGAACGGCCGCTCGGCTAACTTGGGATGCAGCGCGGGCGGCACCAGCCCGGCGGTCGAGCCGGCCATGACCTCTTGAAAAGCCTTGCGGAAAGCCAGCATCTCGTCGTGGGTGCCCACCGTGATGCGCACCTGCGTGGGCCACGCGGGCCAGATGCGGCCGATGTAGATTTCCTTTGCAGCCATGGCGGCCATGACCTCCTTGCCGGGGCGGCGCACATCGAGCATGAAACAGTTGCTCACCGACGGGGTGCAGGCATATCCATTGGATTTGAGCCACGCCACGGTGTCGCTGCGGACATCGCCGATGATCTTCTTGCGCGCGGGAACAAGGTCCTTGTCAAGCAGGCTGGCCTTGGCAGCGACAAGGGCCGTTACCGGCAGCGAGTTACTGCCGTAAGCCTGATAACTCTTGAGTAAGTCGGGACGGCCGATGGCGAAGCCCATGCGCAATCCGGCCATGCCATAGAGCTTTGAAAAAGTCCGTAGAACGATAACATCCTTGCCGTCCTTTACAAAGTCCAGCGAAGGCGTGGCGTCGCTCAGATGGATATACGCCTCGTCAATCAGCAGAATCGTGCCCTTGGGTGCGTTGGCCACGGCATACTCGATGTCGGCGCGGGGCGTAACTGTGCCCGTGGGGTTGTTGGGGTTGCAGATGTAGATCACGCCGGGGGCCGATGCGGCGGCCAGCATGGCCTTGATGTCGTGCGTGGCTGCGCCCTTGGGGTCGGCCAGCGGCACCTTGATCACGGGCGCGCCGGAGACCTGCGCGGCCCACATAGGCGCCTCGTATCCTGGATCGGCGATCACCAGAGGCTTGTCTTTGCCGGTGAATGCCAGCACCGTGAAGTGCAGCGGCTCGCTGGAGCCTGCAAAGGCCACGACCGACGCGGGATCGAGGCCTTCGATTCGGGCAAAGGTCTCGGCCAGATCCTCCTGCATGTCGAACAGGTAGCGCCCGCCTTTGGGGACAATGTCGATCACCGCCTGGCGCGCCGCTTCGCTTGGGCCGAGAGGGTTCTCATTGGCGTCGATGTGAATGCCCTTGTTGGGATCGGCGAATTTGGGACGTTCGGCCATAGCGAGGCGCGCTTCGGTGAGGATGGGCATGCTGGCCAGGGCCGAGGCGCCGGCTGCTACGCGTAAAAAGCTGCGCCGGGAGAGGCCGCTACAGGTAACGGAATCAACAGAGGAAGGCATGGGCAAGACTCCTTGGCTCAGGGGATGGAAGGAGACAGAGAACGGCCGAATCCGAAAAGCAAATTCGCGGGGCGGGATGGTTAGCGAGGTCGGAGATTGGGGAAAGGGGTCCCATAACTCAAGGTATCCCTGAAGTGCAGGGAAGACAAGCGCGAAATCGGGCCCGGAATCGAGGCCGAGCGGGTGCAACGCGCCGGCCGGCGTCAAGAAGCCTGCCGTGGAACCGGCGGGTTCCGGCGCGGCAGCCTCCGCGACAAAGTCCTTCTGCAGGGCGCGGAAACAGATGTCCGGGTTTTCTCATGGATTCAACTGCCCGAATGACGCAAAAAGCAGAGCAAAAGCAGGATTGTCCCAACCCTTGCGGGATGTGTTAGACTGCCTTCGGTAAACGCTTACCCTCTCGCGGATGCGTGCAAATGCCCGATCGCACCAATGGCTCGGTTGTGGCTCGGCATGGCTTGGACCGCTTTTTTCTCCAAGCCCGATTTGCCGCTTGACAAATGTCGCAGTAAAGCCATTTACTTAAGGGCGAACGTCCAAAAAAACACTCCGGACGAATTCACCCGCTCAGGTGACACAATGCTCGGTTTGGTCCCCGCTCCTCTTGCCGCTGGCCTCAGTTTCAAGCCCGCGACCCTCCTGGCGTTCAGCGCTCCTTCGCTGGCGCATCTAACCGGCCTCGACATCGCCGTCATCGCCATTTACTTCGTCATGGTGATCTGGATCGGCTTCTATCTCAAGAGCAAGGCCAACACCAGCGAAGAGTTCTTCATGGCCGGTCGCGAAATGACCGCCTGGATCGCCGGCCTGAGCTTTGTTTCTGCCAACCTCGGTTCCCTCGAACTGATGGGCTGGGCGGGCTCGGCATACCAGTACGGCATTCTCGCCGCGCACTGGTATTGGGTGGGCGCCATTCCCGCCATGCTCTTCCTGGGCATGGTCATGATGCCGTTCTATTACGTCTGCAAAACCCACTCCGTGCCGGGCTATCTGAAACTTCGCTACGGTCAGGGATCCAGCACCGTTGCGGCCGTGTCGTTCGCCTTCATGACCGTCCTCATGAGTGGCGTGAACATGTTCGCCATGGCCGAAGTGATGAAGATCGTTCTCGGCTGGGATCTGAACTTCTCCATCTTCGTCAGCTCTCTCGCCGTGGCTGCCTATGTGGCTCTCGGTGGACTTCGCTCGGCCATCTTCAACGAGGTTCTGCAATTCGTGCTCATTTGGGGCGGCGCATTGTTGGTCCCGATACTCGGGCTCGTCGAAACGGGCGGATGGTCCGGCTTTAAAGCCCGCCTCGCCCATAACATCGCCACCGGCGCCACTCCCGCGGGAGACTACACCCACATGTGGCGCAGCATGGGCCACTTCGCCGACAACCCCATGGGCATCCACTGGACCGGCATCCTCTTCGGCCTCGGATTCGCCATCAGCTTCGGCTACTGGACCACGGATTTCCTCGTTGTCCAGCGCGTACTCGCCGCCAACAGCCTGCGCTCCGCCCGCTTGGCGCCGGTGATCGGCTCGTTCTTCAAGATGGCCGTTCCGTTCATCGTGATTCTGCCCGGCCTGCTGGGCCTGGTGGTGTTGCAGAACGGCGACGGCAGCCTCATGCACCTGGTCGGCGAGAACATCGTCAAAGCAAACCCCGGCGCCGGACTGCACAGCTATAACGAAGTGCTCCCGCTGATGATGGTCCGATACCTCGGACCGGGCTTGCTCGGCCTGGGCATCACCGCACTCATCGCTGGATTCATGAGCGGCATGGCCGGCAACGTCAGCGCCTTCACCGCCATCTTCACCTACGACATCTACCAGCCCCACATCGTCAAGCATGCCAGGGACGAACACTATGTCCTGGTCGGCCGCATCGTGACCATCGTCGGCGTGATCATCTCCATCGGCGCTGCTTACCTGGTCATGAACGCTGCCGGCATCATGGACTACGTGCAGGCGTTGTTCAGCTTCTTTATCTCCCCGCTGCTCGGCGTCGTGCTGCTGGGCATGTTCTGGAAGCGCGCCACCAAGCAGGGCGGCTTCTGGGGCCTGCTGATTGGAACCTCGACCTCCATCGCCCTCTGGGCCTGGGTCAAGGCTGACCCGTCCGCTCTGCGCTTTGTCGCCATCTCGCCCGACGCCAAAGACATGGCCGAGAACATGTATCGCGCCCTCTGGTCGGTCATCACCTCGGTCGGCGTCAACGTGATCGTCAGCCTCTTCACCACCCCGCGGCCCCTGTCGGAGCTGACCGGAGTGGTCTACGGCGCGACACCCCTGCCGACCGAAGAGCCTGTTCCCTTCTACAGGAACGAGTGGTTCTGGACGGCTATCGCCGTCATCCTCTTCCTCGCCCTCAACATCTACTTCTGGTAAGGAGAACTCATGCACTCGTCCGGTATCTCGATCTGGTTTTTCATCGGTGTTCTGCTTACTGTCTACGGCGCGTTGATCCTCGGCTACGGCCTTTACGAGCTCACCCTGCCGCAAATGGCCGTGGCCAACTACCATGCTTCCGTTTGGTGGGGCGCTGTGCTGCTCGCCGCGGGCCTGTTTTACGGCCTCCGCTTCCGCCCCAGCCGCGAGCAATAGGCTTGGACTCTCAAATTCACTGGGTACTCACTCCTTGTCGCGCCCTTCTGGATGCCACAGGGAGTGAAAGAGATCGAACCCCAAAACAAGCAAGGAGCTAACAATGTCGAAACAACGAGTAATTACCTTTGGCGTGATTGTGGGCAATCGCGGCTTTTTCCCGGACCAGCTCGCCAAGACCGGCCGTGAAGAGATTATTTCCGTGTTGGAAGCAGCCGGCGCAAACGTGGTGGTGTTGAGCCCCGAAGAGTCGAAGTTCGGCGCCGTGGAAACCTACGCAGAAGCACAGCGTTGCGCGGCCCTGTTCAAGAAGCATGCCGACGAGATCGACGGCATCATCGTGACGCTGCCTAACTTCGGCGACGAGCGCGGCATCGCCGACGCCATCCGTCTAAGCGGTCTGCGCGTTCCGGTGTTGGTGCAGGCAACACCCGACCGTTCTGAAGCCATGACCATTGCGGTTCGCCGCGATAGCTTCTGCGGCAAGATGAGCGCCTGTAACAATCTGATGCAGTACGAGATCCCCTACTCGTTAACCACGCTGCACACCGAGAGCCTGACCTCGCCCGAATTCACTGCCGACCTGGAATGGTTCACTTCGGTTTGCCGCATCGTGCAGGGCTTGAAGAATCTCCGCATCGGCGCCATCGGCGCGCGTCCCGCGGCGTTCAACACCGTGCGTTATTCCGAGCGTCTGTTTGAAGGCTCGGGCATCTCCATCGAGCCCATCGATCTTTCCGAGATCTTCGGACGCATTGCCAAGCTCGGCGACAACGACGACGCCACGCAAGCCAAGCTGGCTGCCATCAAGGCCTATGTGCCCACCGGCGGCGTGCCCGACGAACCCCTGCTCAAAATGGCCAAGCTCGGCACCGTCATCGACACCTGGATGAAGCAGACCAACGTGTCCGTGACCGCCGTGCAGTGCTGGACCTCGTTCGAAGAATACTTCGGCGTGGTGCCCTGCA
>CAZLMY010000120.1:0-17399 GCA_964560845.1 uncultured Occallatibacter sp.
GTTCCTGTCCGCCGGAAAGCTGGCGCGGATAGTGGCGCATGCGCTCGCCCAAACCAACGATGGAAAGGGCGGTTTCAACATGCTTGCGGCGTTCGGTCCTGGAGAGTTTTGTCAGCAGCAAGGGCAATTCGACGTTCTGGAACGCGGTGAGCACGGGGATCAGGTTGTACATCTGGAAGATGAAACCGACGTGGCGCGCGCGCCAGTCGGTCAGCTTGCCGCGCGACATGTGCGTGATTTCATCGCCGGCCACGCTGATGGTGCCGCGCGTGGGAACGTCGAGACCGCCCATTAGATTGAGAAGAGTGGTCTTGCCCGAGCCGCTCGGCCCCATGAAGGCCACGAAATCGCCCTTATCGACGTCGAGATTCAAGCCTTGCAAAACGTCGATGTCCTCGTTGCCGCGGCGGTAGGTTTTGTCCAAGCCACGCACTTGAATCAGACTGCCCGCTTCTCCGTTGCCGTCTACTCGCACCATGATCAAACCTCCCTGGATCAGCTTTTCATGGATCGATCTTTCTTGACTTCCGCGATTTCCGCTTGACCGCCATAGTGGCGCCAGTCCCTGTGGGCAAAACATTCTGTGCACTGCAACATCGAATCACAACAAAAGGGTGACAGCACTGCAAGATCGAGGCCTTAGTGCTTGACCGCTACTGCCTCGCCGTCTTTCAAGTCGGCAGGTCCCGCAATTACGACTGTGTCTCCGGGGGTGAGCCCCGCCAGAATCTGGGTTTGCGCGCTATTGGTTGGGCCGACACTCACGGCGTGACGCTCGACGCGATCACCTTTCACCAGGAAAACGATCTTCTGTCCGCTATCGTCGCGGACTGCGTTCTGCGGCACCATCACGGACTGCGGCGCTTTGTCCTGCTGCTTCTCTCCTTCCCCAAGGAACGCGACCTTCACGCCCATGTCGGGCAGGATGCGCGGATCCAGCTTGTCGAAGGCAATGCGCACCTCGACAGTCGCTTTCTGGCGATCGGCCGTAGGAATGATGGTCCGTACCCGGCACGGAATTTTCCAGTCTGGGTAAGCATCCAGGACGGCAGTTACTTGCTGGCCTTGCTTCACCCGCGCGATGTAGTTCTCATTGACGTCCACTTCGATTTCGTTCGAGGCCATATCGACAATTGTCGCGATCCCCGTACGCGTGAAGCCACCGCCTGCCGAAATCGGCGATACCATTTCTCCCACCTGCGCATCCTTGGACACGATAATTCCATCGAAGGGAGCGGTAATGATGCAGTTATCCGCCGTCTGCTGCGCCTCATTGACCCGTGCGTCAGCCGCGAGCACCTGTTGCCGCGTGTAGTCGATTTTCGCCCTCAGGCTGTTCTCGGCCATCGTCGCATTGTCAAGCGCCTCCTGAGTCTGAACTCCCGCCGCCCTCAATTCCTGCGCACGATGCAATTGGATCTGCGCGTTCTTCAATTGCACTTGCAGGTCAGCAATGCTTGCCTGTGTTGCATTGCGATCTGCCTTCGCGGACGCGAGCGCCTTCTGTGTATCTGAGTCATCCAGAGTAGCCAGCACAAAGTCCTTGTGCACGTGCATTCCTTCGGTAAAAAAGACGCCCGTAACCCGGCCTGTGATCTTGGCCGCTACTGTGGCGCGCCGTTGCGGAGTGACATACCCGCTCGCGTTGAGCAGAGCAGGTCGCGCGGTGTCCGGGGCGTCTAACGTGGTGACCTGCACCGACGGCGTCTGATGCATGTGAGCATAGACCCCACCCGCGGCTACGAGCGCGGCGAGCAGCACGAAGAGAACAATTGCGATGCGCTTGCCAGCTTTTTGGGAGCCACGCTTGTGAGCTTCGATGCGTAGGGCTCCGAGGTCCGGTTTGACGGGCGCTTCAGACATAGTTGACTCGTCGATCTAACCTGCGATTTCCATTATTGCCTACAGAACGCCGCAATTGTTCGCGTCGAGGCATGATTTACCTCATTTTCTTACACTTAGAAGCGTCTCCTTCGACACAGATTCGGGCAGGCCAATCAACCCCTCCGCTTCCAAGCGTTTGTTTGCGGTCGGCCGAAGAAACTCTAAAATCATTATTACCATATGTTTAATCCGAGGGAAACCGGAATTCTTCGAGCCGCACCGCGCAGTTATTTCAAAACGTTCAAAATGCCAAAACCTCCGGCGCAGGTATCCGGAGCGGATATCGTTCGGAATGCCGTTTAGCAGTTTTTACCCTTCAATGGAATCAGGCGCCGATGGGTAACGAAACGTCGCCGGGCCGACGGGGATCTGCGCCGGCCCCACGACTGAGGGCTCTCGTCTCCAAAGGCGTTTGTTATGTCGGATCGGGAACAACCGCCGATGTTAAGCTTTTCTGCATGACGGTAGTGGACTGGCTGCTCGATTCCGATCCCGCGATTCGCTGGCAGGTGCTGCGCGATCTGGCCAATGCCCCCGTGGAATATGTTGCAGCAGAGCGCTCGCGAACCGTGACGGAGGGTTGGGGAGCCAAACTGCTTGCATTGCAAGGGGAAGATGGCCAGTGGGCTGGCGGCGCATGTTTTCCGGCGAACAGCTGGAACTGGCGCCAGGAAGAGCAGGGACAGCCCTGGACTGCGACGCTGCCGACCCTCCAGTTATTAGTGGAGTTCGGAATCGATCCCGCTTCTGAGAAGGTCCGCCACGCGATACGCCGAGTCAAAGAAAGCTGCCGGTGGGAACATGCCGGAGAACCATTCTTTAGCGGAGAAGTAGAGCCTTGCATCAATGGCAGGACGGTCGCCATCGGTGTTTACTTCGGCCAGAATATGGATGCCCTGGTCAACCGTCTGCTCGGCGAGCAGCTTGAAGACGGGGGGTGGAACTGCGAGGCAGAGATCGGCTCTGTTCGATCATCTTTCGCCACCACGATCAACGTCCTTGAAGGCCTGCTCGCACACGAGAAGGCTACCGGCGGCTTTCCCCAATCCGTTGCGGCTCGGCGTCGCGGAGAAGAGTATCTCCTCGAGAGGAAACTTTCTCGGCGCAGGAGCAACGGGGAAATAGTAAACCCATCCTGGTTACAGTTTTCATTTCCAAACCGCTGGCACTATGACGTCCTGCGTGGGCTAGAGTATTTCCGCTCGGTGGGTGCACCTCCCGATCCCCGCCTGGACGAAGCAATCCAGTTCCTGCGATCCAAACAGCAGCCCGATGGCGTCTGGATCCTGGAGAACTCGCACAAGGGCAGAGTTCATTTTGAACTCGAGGATGGCGAAAACAAGCCGAGCCGCTGGAATACGCTGCGCGCGCGTCGTGTTCTCCGCTGGCTCGAAGAGCGTGTTGCCTGAGCCGGGACCCATGGAAGGCGGATGCTCAACCACGTGAGGTTTTCCAAGGAACCAGGGTCCTGACTCTCATGGTCCAGAAATGATCCCCTGCCCAAAGAGCGTGTTTCGTTACTAATGCTCCGCCGATGGGTTCAACTCGTTCATAATTAGACACATATATCTCACCATTGGGGGTTGCCATCTGAACGCCGACATACATTTAAAGGCAGGAATTCACTACTGTCCGGTTAAAAGCCGCACAGAATCAGTTGGTTGCCTGTAGTTAGCTCTGAGGTCGTGGATTCCTTTTGCTGAAGTGCCAGTGAAATGGGCATTACTCAGTTCAGGACTTGCATTAGGAAGTCCGTGAAAGCCACAGCACCAGCAGATGCCGTTACAAGGTCCCGGAGTAACGGGTTGTTGCTGGTTCACAACAGTTTGCGGAGAAGAAGAAATTCCAGTGAGCTGTCCATCGCATCGATCGCAAACCGGCGGATCAACTACCAGGCGCACCAACACCGCGCATAACAGCCATGCGATCACGCGAGCCAGCATTGGAGTTGCGCCATCCACGCTATAAGGACAATCCCACGGCGAAGTAGGCTCTGGGTTCGGTCCTGCCAGCGGCGCAGGGGCACTCTTTCTCCCCAAGCGCGACGACCAGCCTTGTGAGATACAGCATCAGCAAAAAGCCGAGGAGTCCAAGGGATAGGACCAGACAACGACTTGCGCGTCGCCAGGCGTCGGGAAGCAGGCCGAAAAACGCGGTAAAGAGAAAGGATCCTGCTGCAAGACTGAGAAAAACCATGACCAATGCATTGGATACTCGGAAGAGGTGGGCTGCGATTAGGCCGCCGGCGATGGGCGCCACTGCATTGAGCGCCAGGAATCCGTAGTCGGTCCACCCGGGTTTCTCTGTGCCGGTGGCCAGCAGGATCGTGTTCAATCCGTCGCATATATCATGCGCTACAACGCCGAGCCCCACAATTAGCCCCAATTGCAGCGATGTAGTGGAGGCAGCGAAGATAGCCGTTCCATCCAGCTTGCTGTGCACAACGAGGAAAGAGGCACTGACCCTTCCGGCCACACGATTGCCGACGTTGTTTGCTCGATAACGGGACGCTGCCTCGCCGATGCAGAAGATAAGTAGGCCGTCGAAGGCTGCGATGGGAAAAACCAGTAACTTCGACGAACCTGAGCTTTCCGCGGCCGACAACGCGGAGGGGAACACGCCCAGCAGGGCAGCGCCAACGAGCACTCCCGTGCCGAAAGACATGAGCAGATGGACTTTCCGCTGCAGCTGGACGGCACAATAGCCGCCAACAGAGGTTGAAACGGCCGCCATCGAGGTGAGAAGCAGAGGGTTCATCCTGTGACTCCATGATTTTTCTGAAGGTCATCCCTGACCTGGTTGTCGCTGCATAGGTCCATTAGCTTCAGTCGCCCCCGCCCGTTTTTTTGCTCACCCCAACCGCGTGTACTCTGTACCACAGAAGCCACGAGAGCCCGGCAACAATCACCGGGATCGTCAAGAGCTGCCCCTTGCTCATCCATCCCTAGTAGACGGGCTGGCCCAGATCCGGTTGCCTCCAGAATTCGTCGATGAAACGTCCTGCCCCATAGACCGTCAGCACGCTTGCCGTGGTGAGGCCCGGCCGGGAGGACTTGCCGTACACAGCCAGACCTACAAGCAAGACCAGGATCCCTTCGATTCCGGCGGCATAAAGCTGGCTGGGATGACGCGGCACCTGAAGGCCGTTCACCAGCGGGGCATTAGGGAAAACGACCGCCCAGGGAACACGAGTTGGTCTGCCCCACAGTTCTCCGTTCACAAAGTTCGCAATGCGGCCTAGGGCGATGCCGAGCGGCCCGGTTACCGCTGCCGCATCCAGCAGCGAGAGCGTATCCAGGCCCCGGCGACGAGCGAAGAACCAGATGGCGACAGTGAGCCCGGCCATTCCACCGTGGCTTGCCATTCCGCCATGCCAGACCTCCAGAATCTCAAGGGGGCGACGTAAGACCTCGTGCAGGTTGTACAGAAGGCAGTAGCCCAGTCGGCCACCAATCATCACGCCCAACGCAGCATAGAGGATGAAGCTGGCTACTTCTTTCTCGGGAATCGGCAGTTTCCCTCTGCGAGCCCAGATAGATTCGAAACACCAGACAGAAGACTGCCATTCGAGAGGCTTTTATAGACGCAAACCGGCCGCTATCTCCTGAAGAAGTTCTCCGATCGGCACAGCAGCATCATCGGGGTGTGTCCGCATTCCGGGATTGAACATGACCGTTGTGCAGGCGGACGGCCATTATGTCGAACCTGTCACCGTAGGTGAATTCCGGATCGGCATCGCGGAGACCTACGACGCGATCGTGCAGCCGGCGGACAATGCCTCGTACACCATCTTTGCGCAGTCGGAAGACCGCAGCGGCTTCGCACCCGGCACGCTTGCACCAAGGGACTACACCGGAGACCTGAATCGACGCAAACGTGCATGGCGCCTGGAGTGCTTCTGGAATCATGCCGAATCACTCACTCACAAATGGAATACGAGCCACATGGCCGTAAAGCCGGCATCTCGGACCGGTGAACAGCGGCATAGGCGCCCTCGCTGAGGTCACATCTCGAATAGGTTCCGAGATGTCGCCCAGTACCAGGAAATCGGACTCCTCTTCTTGGTACCTCGTTTCTGGCCGAAACGTCTACTCCGCTCTCCAGCAGCTTCAAGCTACTTTCCCCTTAGAACCTGTCTAAGAAACTAAAGGTGGAACCAAATCTAGCATATGCAACTTCTGCTCGGGGCTTTAAGTTAAGTGCATGTATCCGAGCGATTTGACGGACGCACAGTGGAGCAGGCTGGAGCCTTTGCTTAGGCCGCCTCGGGGCAAACGCCATGGTGGAGGCCGTCCGCGCAAGTATGAACTTCGCCGCATCGTCGATGCTCTGTTGTATGTGGTACTGAGAGTTGCGTCTAGCCCGGCAGCGGGTGGCCCCGATCTCACGGAAGCAAACTGACCACCAACGGATGGGTGCTCTCGGTCCCTCGCTGTTGGTGGACCTGGAAATGCACGGAGCATTCCAGCCCAAGAATTACTTCCGAAATAACGCCGCAGGGTCCAGAGTTGACTCTGCTCTCGGTTCGTAACCAATCCTTCCAGATGCCGAATATTTGCCTTTGAAAGCACCCAGAGCAGGCTGGGGTTTGGGTATTGGAGGGGTTCGGCCCGGCCATTCTCAAGATGGTCTCTCACCGTTTTTGGATACAGATCCCGAAGTTCCGGGTCAAAGCCGGAAGATCGATCGTCTTTTGAGCCTGGTTGCCATGAGAATGGAACAGTGAGGAGAGCCGATGCAGCCGACTTCCCAAGACGTCCTCATCGTCATCGACGTCCAGAACGACTTCTGCCTCGGCGGTGCGCTAGCCGTTCCGGGCGGAGACGAGGTTGTCGCGGTCATTCACCGCATTGCCGCAAAGTTCGAACACGTCGTGCTGACGCAGGACTGGCATCCTGCGAACCATTCATCCTTCGCCAGCGCCTACGCGGGAAAGCAGCCCTTCGACCAGGTCGAGCTGCCCTACGGCGCGCAGACGCTCTGGCCCGACCACTGCGTGCAAGGCTCCAAAGGCGCGGAGTTCCATCCCGCGCTCGAGTTGCCGCGGGCAGAACTGATTCTGCGCAAGGGGTTCAGGCCGCAGATCGACTCCTACTCCGCCTTTTTCGAAAATGACCGCACCATGCCAACCGGACTGGCCGGCTACCTGGAGGACCGCAATCTAAACCGCGTTTTCCTAGCCGGGTTGGCCTACGACTTCTGTGTAGGCTATTCGGCTCTCGACGCCCGGCGTTTGGGACTGTCCGCGATCGTTGTGCGCGACGCCTGCCGCGCCATCGACTTGAACGGCTCGGTCGCAAAGATCGAGCAGCAGTTCTTCGACGCCGGAGTCAGTCTGCTGGAGAGCGCCGAACTGCTGAAGCTGCCCAATCCCGCGTAGAATCGCATCAGGCCGAGCGTATCTCGGCCGCTATCCCTATATGTCGCGAAACTTCTACATCCTGGCCGCCACCCTGGCATTCTTTGCTGTGCTCTCGGCAGGCATGACGCTGGTGCCCTCGAGCTTTCAGCCGGGCTTACCCGCCAACGGCTCGCTGTGGCGCACGGTGTCGATGTTCCTGCTGCTGTTTGGACTGATCGCCGCGCTGATCGGGGTCATGAGCCATGTGTTCGAGCAGGTGGACCGGCGCAGCGAGGAGGCCCGAAAGGCCGCCCGCCGCAAGAATAGGGGCTCTCGGGAATAGGTACTCGTCGACTGAAGGGAAGCCTAGGGGCCGAAAAGCAATAGAATTGAGTCTGGGACCCTTCCCGCAAAGAAACGAGTCAATCCGCATGTATGAAGTCACCGTGGAGGCCGGTTTTTCGTCCGGCCACTATCTCCGCAATTACAAGGGCAAGTGCGAGAACCCGCACGGGCACAACTACAAGGTTCGCGTTACGTTGGCCGGGGCCACGCTCGATGAGGCCGGGCTGTTGCTCGATTTCAAGCTGCTGAAGCATGTGCTGCGCCCGGTCGTCGACCGCATCGACCACCAGATGCTCAACGATCTGGAGCCCTTCAAAGTGCTCAATCCCTCCGCCGAGAACTTGGCGCGCTTCTTCTACGATGAGACCAACGAGCAGCTTGCCGGCATGACCAACGGCCGGGTGCGGGTCAAGGACTGCACCATCTGGGAGACCGACACCACCACGGCAACCTATTACGAATAGGCGCTCAGCCGGCTAATTCATCTGGCTGGACTTCGACTTCAGATACTTGTCGAAGGGAATCTCGAAATAGAAGAGTTCGTTTCCGTCGGCGTCGCGAAGCTTGTGCAGATGCAGTTTTGCGCCCCGCAACGGATTGTCGAGCTGCGAGACGTCGTAGAACAGAAAACCGGCGCGCGTGGAGTGCGGTTCCACCACCAGGGCTTGGTACTCGAAGTTGTCAAAATCCTGTTCGATGTCCTTGTCGCTGGCTTTGGCCTTGAATTTGATCGCTGGAATGGGACCCGGCATGGGGATCTTGGTGGGCTTGCGCTCTTTGTCGGTCAAGAGCCGCATCACGTCTTCCGGCTCGGCCGCCTGAATCTTGTCTCCCGCGGCGGTGAGAAACAGAATCCGCGCGTCGCGCAGCGAGATGGGCCGGCTGCTGTTATTGGTCACGATCAGCCGCACCGGAATGACGCCGTGGGCCATATAGTCGACGCGAAAGATCGACTCCTTACCGTGCGTGTCATAGGGTTCCACCGCGATGGCCACCTTTTCGTTGTCGTGGACCTCGACCGCCGGAAAGGTGGTTGCCGGCTGCACCGGGGGCGGTGTGTGGTCGGTGGCCCACGCCGGCAACGCCAGCCAGACCACGAACAGCGGAAACGACTTGAGGACCTTCATCGGCTTCGACTGTATCATTTGAGGGTTAGACCGGGGGATGGCGAATTCCGTCACGCATGATTCTTTTTTTCTATAATCTCGCCCTGCTGGCAGTGTTGGTGGTGGGAGCGCCGTGGTGGCTATGGAAGATGGCTACCACCAAGAAGTACCGCGAAGGGCTGCTGGATCGGCTGGGCTGGGGGCGGCGCGCGTGGGGCGCTGAGTTCAAGAAAGACCGGCCCCTCATCTGGGTTCACGCGGTTTCTGTGGGCGAGGTGCTGGCCGTCAGTCGTCTGATAAAGACCCTCGATGCCGCATTGCCGGACTACTTCATCGCTGTCTCCACCACCACCCGCACCGGCCAGGCACTGGCCCGCGAGCGGTTCGGCGCCAACCGGGTCTTCTATTGCCCGCTCGATCTCCCGTGGGCCGTGCGCGCCTACCTGACCGCCCTCGACCCCTGCCTGTTCATCCTGGCCGAAACCGAGTTCTGGCCCAACCTGCTGAGCAGTTGCTTTCGCCGTGGAATCCCGGTCGCCGTCGTCAATGCCCGCATCTCCGACCGGTCGTGGCCGCGCTACAAACTGGTGCGGGCCTTCTTTGAGCCGCTGCTGTCCAGACTGTCTGTGGTGCTGGCACAGAGCGAAACCGACGCCGAGAGGCTGAAGGCGTTGGGTTGTCTACCAGGAAGAGTGTCGGTGGCCGGGAACCTGAAGTTCGACGTTCGCGCCGCCTGGGAAGCTGAAGCGACGACCCAGTTGAAGGCCTTGGCTCCCGGACTCTCGTTTGTGGTGGCAGGCAGCACCCTGGAGGGCGAAGAAGCCGCGCTCGTCGAAGCTTGGCCGCACCTGCTTGAAGAAAACTCGAAACTCGCCATGGTGCTTGCGCCACGCCATCCCGAGCGTTTTGCTGGGGTAGTTTCCCTCCTTGAAAAGTCCGGAATCCACTGGGTCAAACGCTCCGACTGGCGCGCCGTGACGTCCAGAATGCGCAAACCGGTGCGGGCAGGAGAGATTGTGCTGCTCGATACCATTGGCGAATTGGCCTCGGTGTATTCGCTGGCCTCCGTGGCGTTTGTTGGCGGAAGCCTGGTTCCCGCCGGAGGACACAATCCGCTGGAACCGGCCCAGTTCGGCGTTCCCATCGTCATGGGTCCCCATTACGCCAACTTTCGCGCCATCACCGACGATCTGCTTGCGCACGAAGCGGTTCTGATTGCCGATTCGACGAACTTCGCCAGGGCCTTGATGGTCCTGCTGCGAGACCGGCGCGCCGCGGAAGAGATGGGGGAGCGAGCAAAGCTGGTTTTCAACCAGCAGGCCGGAGCCACAGGGCGCTGCGTCGAGGCTTTGAGAACATTGCTGCCGAGGTCTTCGCCTTTCTTCGCCATTCCAGAACCAAGCGAAGCGATGCCCGGGAGAGAAGTGGAATGCGGCAAACAGGAAGAAGCGGGAACTAAAAACCTGCCGGGACCGCGAATCAGCTTTCAGGATGAACTGCTGGGAGCGCTGGAAAGGGCTGCAAAGTCCCCTGATGCGAGCATTGGAATCAGCGAGTCGGGAGCGGTTGTTCGCGCGACGGACGACCAAGAGGAGAAGTAATGCCATCAACTCGATCATTTGGATGGAGGCAATTGCTCTTTCCTCTCGTTCCTGCCTACCGGCTCGCTGTGGCCTTGCGGAATCAGCGCCTTGAGCGCGGTTGGGAGCCGGTTCAGCGCCTACGCTGGCCGGTCGTCAGCATTGGAAATCTCTCCACGGGCGGGGCCGGCAAAACGCCGCTGGCTATCGCTTTAGCCAAGGCGCTTGCAAAGCGAGGGATTCAGGTTGACGTGCTCTCCCGTGGGTATGGCCGGCAGAGCCGGCTGCCGGCGCGCGTACGGACCGACGGAACATCAGAGGAATTCGGAGACGAGCCCATGCTGATTGCGCTCGATGCGGACGTTCCAGTGTATGTTGCCAGTCGACGCTATCAGGCAGGCCTGCTTGCCGAAGCCGGTCAAGCCGAGTCGGGTGGGCCGAGGGTGCATCTGCTCGACGACGGCTTCCAGCATCGCCAGCTTCATCGCGATATCGACATTTTGCTTCTGGATTCGCGGGATTGGTCAGACAGCCTGCTTCCCGCAGGGAATCTGCGGGAACCACTCGAGGCAGCTCGACGAGCAACAGTCATCGCCATTTCGGCCGACGAGCCGCAGTTGGAAAGAGAGTTGCTGCGCTGGAGATGGAAAGGCCCGATTTGGCGGATAGAGCGCTCCATGGAAGTCCCAGAGGTCGATGGGCCCGCGATTGCCTTCTGCGGCATCGCCCGCCCTGAGCAATTCTTTCGCGGTCTTGAAGTTGCCGGAATGCACATCGCCGAGCGCTTCGTCTTTCCCGACCACCACCGCTTCAGCGCAGCCAACTTGAAAAGCCTTGCCGAAGCCGGCCAAAAGGCCGGGGCTGTCGCGCTCGTCACTACGGAGAAAGATCGCATCCGGCTGCAAGAAATTGCGTCAGCCCTTCCGGATTCTCTGCCGCTGAAAACCGCCCGGCTTTCAACCCAGATTTGCCGCGAAGAGGAGGCAATCGATTGGCTCGAAGCTCGACTGCGTTCGACACAATAGAAGCGCGGTCAGCCACTGAGCACGCCGAGCTATCCCTCCACGACGGCCTGAAACGCGGCGCGCGCAGCCGTGAGAGTTGCGGCGATCTCTGCTTCTCCGTGCGCAGTGCTGAGGAATGCGGCCTCAAATTGCGACGGCGGTAGCCACACGCCGGCTTCCAGCATGGCTCGGTGGAATCGCCCAAAGGCAGCAGTGTCGCTCTGTGCAGCCTGCGAATAGTCCGTTACTGGGCCAGGAGTGAAAAACCAGGTCCACATGGCGCCGACGCGATTCAGGGTCAACGGCACGCCAGCCTTGGAGGCCTCGGTGGCAACGCCCTCGGCAACCGCCTTTGCCGTGGCCTCAAGCTGGGGATAGATTGTGGCGGCGTTCGCCTGCAGGTACGAGAGTGTAGCGATTCCGGCGGCCATGGCCAGCGGATTGCCGCTGAGAGTGCCGGCCTGATAGACAGGCCCGAGAGGCGCAAGAAGGTCCATGAAACGCCGTTTCCCGCCGAAGACACCCACTGGAAGCCCTCCGCCGACGATCTTGCCCAGAGTCACCAAATCGGCATCGATGCCGTAGAGCTGGAGAGCTCCACCAAGGGCCACGCGAAAGCCCGTCATCACTTCATCCACAATGAACAGCGCTCCCTCGCGGGAGGTGAGGTCGCGCAGGCCTGCCAGATAACCGGGGGCAGGCGCGATACAGCCCGCGTTTCCCACCACCGGCTCGATGATGACAGCCGCGATGGCGCCCGAGTAGGCCGCGAAAGCAGCTTCGACGGCCGCCAGATCGTTATATGGCAGGGCGAGCGTGAGGCCGGCGATCTCTTCCGGCACGCCGGCGGATCCGGGAATTCCGAGCGTGGCCACGCCCGATCCAGCCTTCACCAGCAGGCCATCGGCGTGCCCGTGATAACAGCCTTCGAATTTGACGATGATTTTGCGGTTGGTGGCGGCGCGCGCCAGACGAATTGCCGACATGGTGGCCTCGGTGCCGGAGCTGACAAAGCGCATCTTCTCGATGGCCGGAACGCAAGCGGCGATGCGCTCGGCCAGGTCGGCCTCGACAGCGGTGGAAGCGCCAAAGCTGGCGGAGTTGGCGGCCGCGCGCTGAATGGCCTCTACGACCGGCGGAAAGGCGTGGCCGAGGATCATCGGCCCCCACGAGCCGAAGTAGTCGATGTACCGGTTCCCGTCGGCGTCGGTGAGCCACGCACCCTGGGCGCTCTCGACGAACGGCGGCGCACCGCCCACTGCGCGAAATGCGCGCACGGGCGAGTTGACGCCACCGGGAAAGTAGCGCTCGGCGCGTTGCTGAAGGGCTTGAGACCGGGTGTGAGCAGGGACTGTCGTCTGGGGACTCATCGTGGGTCCAGTATAGAGGCAGCGCGCTGCTTCACCCATGTTGCTGAGTCAAGCTGTTCGCAGCCGACATCTCAGTGAGTGTGAGTGCACACGATGAGATTGGCGACCGGCTATTTGTCGTCTTCGACGGGCGTTGCGGCTTCTGCAACGCTTCCGTACGCTGGTTCCTCGTTCGCGACCGCATGGACCGGCTGCGCTTTGCGCCATCGGAGTCGGCATTAGTTGGTGCTTTGATGTCTCGTCATGGGTTCAAACTCCAAGACCCGCAATTCGGTCCAAGCACGCTGCTTGCGGTGCGCAACGCTGGCGGCTCTGGCGAGAAACTGCTGGTTCGCTCGGAAGCGGTGCTGGCCATCCTCAAGGAACTGCCAGGAGCCTGGCCGGCGGTCGCCATCATGCTTGGTTCGATTCCTAGGCCGTTGCGCGATCTTGCCTACCGGTCGATCGCCAAATTGCGCTACCGCCTCGGGGGCCGACTGCAGAACTGCCCGATTCCCACGGCCGAGGAACAGGCGAAGTTCCTTTAGAGCCTGCTGTGAACTATCCGCCCGCGGAGGTTCTTCACAGGCCCGAAAGTCTGCGATTCAGGCGCAACGCCGCTTGGAGAGATTCAGCAGATTCACTCCAATCGAAAACCCCATCAGCAGGCCACAGACTGCGTCGAGCCAATTCTTGTTGATCGGCATTTCTGAGCGGAAATTCCACATCAAGAGCCCCGTCACCAGGGCAATGTTGCCAAGGATCATCCAGAACCGAACCTTGGGGTCGAGTTGTTGAACAGGTACGCACATGATCGAGTTCTCCTTTCGGGTGTTTGGTTAGTCGTTGAATCGATACCAGAAGAAAAGCGTCATTTTCACCACGCCAAAGGTGAGGATCACGGCAAGAAGATCCCAACTTACGAGGTGGGTAACGAAAAGACGGTATTCAAACAGGGCGCCGGCAAACAAAAGGGTTGCGAATCCGGCGATGCTGCTCGAGCGGCGTCGGTGTTCCAGATACCGTTCATCCACGAATTTGCCCAGGATTGGGATTCTGCTCAGAACCGGGTGGGTCATTTCTCTTGCTCCAATTGAAAGATGTTGTCGGTGGGACAGCTGAAGAGGCGGGCGAAGACCAGGGCCAGTTCCAGGCTAGGAACATAGCGATTTCGCTCAATGGAGTTGATGCTCTGCCGGGAAACGCCCGCGGCGGCGGCTAGTTGTTCCTGCGTCCAGCCCTGCGCGGCGCGGAGTTCCTTCACTCGATTGGTAATTGCGTGCGTCATGTAAAGCCAGCTTTCCAATTCAGAGTAGATCTGCTTCGGCCCGATGTCAAGCCGGCTTGTCATTTTTTATTCAATCTCATTCAAATCCGCCGCGGCCAGGTGCCGGGAATGCACAGCCGAATCACGCCATTCCTGCTAGAATCGATGTTTCCGGCCATCCATGGCGCTCCATCATTCCATCCGCAGAAAGCTCCTACCGTGCCTGACGAAACCAAGCCAAAATCCGTGACCTACGCCGACGCCGGCGTTGACATCAGCAGTGGCGACCGTGCCAAGGAGCGTATCAAGTTCCTTGCACAGAAGACCTTCAACCGCAACGTTCTGGGGGGCATTGGTGGCTTCGGCGCGTTGTTCCGGCTGGACTTGCAGCGCTGGAAGACGCCGATCCTGGTCAGTTCGGCAGACGGGGTAGGCACCAAGCTCAAGGTCGCTTTCGAGCTGGGAATGCATCACACCGTGGGTCAGGACCTGGTGAACCACTGCGTGAACGACATCGCCGTGCAGGGCGCGACGCCGCTGTTCTTCCTGGACTACCTGGCCAGCGGCAAGCTCGATCCGGAAGTGACCGAGAGCGTGATCACCGGGCTGGCAGAGGCCTGCAAGGCCAACGGCTGCGCTCTGATCGGTGGAGAAACGGCACAGATGCCGGGCTTCTACACAGACGGCGAGTACGACCTGGCGGGATTTATCGTCGGAGCGGTGGACCGCGAGAAGATGGTCACCGGCGCCGGCATCAAGGTGGGCGATGTGCTCATCGGGCTGCCCTCGACCGGGCTGCACACCAACGGCTATTCCCTGGCGCGAAAGCTCTTTTTCGAAGTGGCCGGCTACACGCCCACCCAATACGTGACCGAAATCAAGGAGAAAGCCGGCGCTGCGCTGATGAAGACGCACCGCAGTTATCTCTCTGTCATTCAAAAGCTCGTCACAGCCGGAGTAACCACCGGCATGGCACACATTACCGGCGGCGGCATCACCGAAAACCTGCCCCGCATTCTGCCCAAAAATACCGGAGCGCAGATCGAGCTGGGCTCGTGGCCCGTGCTGCCGATTTTTGAGCACCTGCGCAGCCTGGGCCAGGTTTCGGACGAAGAGATGATGCGCACCTTCAATATGGGCGTAGGTCTCATTGCGGCCATCCCTGCGGATAAGTTCACGCGTGCCAAGAAGGTGCTTGACCGGGCGGAGGAGAAGTTCTTCGTGATCGGGCGAGTGGTCAAGGGTGAGCGGAAGGTGCAGTACGCGTAGGGCGATTAGAACGCTTTGTGTCAGGGCATGACTTCAGTCGTGCCAAAAGCCTATGAAAACGGGCCAGGGCTTTAGCCACTGAGGGATGCTCTTGAAAGTGACGCCAAAAAGGACGCCAGCCCGCCTGGGGGTTCTGCTTTCCGGCCGCGGTTCGAACTTCGTCGCCATCGCCGAATCGATTCGCGCGGGCCGACTCCCCGGGGTCGAGATCGCCGTCGTCCTTTCGAACCTCCCCGACGCCGGGGGCATCGCCAAGGCGCGGGACCTGGGCCTGCCCAACCAGGTTTTCCCTTCCAAAGGGCGCAAACGAGTCGAGCACGATGCCGACATGATTGCCTGCCTCAAGGCCTATGGCGTGGAACTGGTGTGCCTTGCTGGTTATATGCGCTTGCTGTCGCCGGAGTTCATCGCCGCCTTTCCCAATCGAATTCTGAATATTCATCCTTCCTTGCTGCCGGCTTTTCCGGGGCTGGAAGCACAGGCGCAGGCGTTCGAGTACGGAGTGAAGATCGCCGGCTGCACGGTCCATTTTGTGGATGAGCACCTTGACCATGGCGCGATTGTGGTGCAGCGCGCGATCGAAGTGCTAGAAACCGAAGATGCACACTCTTTGGCCGAACGGATTCTGATTGAAGAACACAAGGCTTACACCGAGGGCATTCGGCGCGTGGTGAGCGGAGACTACGAACTGCGCGGCCGGCGGTTTGTGAAAAGGTAGTTCGAGCGATTCGGAAGTCGGCAGACAAAAAGGGCCGACGTTGAGGAGCGCGCCGGCCCTTTTTGCTGGATTCAAAGAATACCGCCCCAATTACGCGATATCGCGGATATAGAGCCGCACCAGGAAGTTGAGAATGCAATTGCACGCGAAGGCCGAGGACTGCTCCGCAGCCCCGACGGAATCAGAAATTGGAGTCAGCGGGGCCGACGTCACGGACAACAAGCCTCACCACTGTTTGATTGAGTCGTCCTGGGACAGTGATCCCGGAAGAGACTGGGCATGCCAGGTCGGATGTTGGGCCTTCAAGAAAACCGTAAAGGTAGTTGAGAATGCAGTTGCTGGCGAGTGCGAGCTTCCGGTCCAAGGGCTTCTGGCTATTGGCAAGAATGGGAAAATCCTTTGCGACCGGCCCGGCGAATCGGTAGCTGACTCCCGGAAGGACTTGGGAAAGCGGGTTCGCCGCGCGGCAGATCCTGCCCGTGCGTTGGTATGCGCCGCCTGGCGATTCGATACCGTTCGGTGATGGCGTCGGAAACGGAATCACAGTCGCGCCCGCATCGTCCGGAAGACTCACAGTCTCCGGGTCGGCAACCTTGTTGGGCGGCAGCCAGACATGAAGAGCGGCGCATCGGTCCTCGTAGACGCCTCCTGTCCTCCCGTTGAAGACGGCGGGAGAGTCCTTGCCGATGCGATCGACGCGGACACCGGATACCCAGCCCACAACGGGGCGAATCAGGAACCCGGTCCAGGCGGGAGCTTCCTTGGCAAACGTTCTCAGCAACTCGGTTTCGGCTGGAAGCACCAGAAAAGTGAAGCCGTTGGGCGGTGCGTCGCCATAAATCTCGGCCAGATCCTGAATGCCATAATCGGCCACGTCGGTTCCAAGCGCAAACTCCGGAATTCCAGTGGCGTAAACGCTGCTTTGCGGCCCTGATTTCCCCTCGTCGGCTCTGAAGTAGCAGATTGATCCGCCAACCCAACTGCCGCGCGGAAGCTGGCTTAGCGTTTCCCGGCTCCCGGCCAGGAACAAGGACTCGCCAGCCATAATTGCCGCCTGCACTTCCGGGATCGATTGCAGGGTTGCACTTGGGTTTTCAGACATAACCCTCCCCAGAGTTCTGCTCCGAAGATTGCCTTCTGCCAGCCCAGTCGCAGGCGTCACGGCTTCCTGCATCCGTAATCTGTGGGGAAAGCCTGTTGGATTCGAGCGGCGGACTTGGTCTTGTCTTTGAAGGTCGCGCCAGCCTCGCCCATGGATCGAGCTCCGCGAGAACCGGATTCCTCATAAAGGGACGCATCCTGCATTCCTCCTGGTTGCGGTATACCTCAACCTCAAAATCGGAATGCGATGGGGATTCAACATGGTCCAGCTCTGCTCTGAGTGACTTGCTTCCCTTTTCGAGTTAGGCCGGTTCCGATACGACATTCACCTCGATTTATGAGCCGAGTCACCGATCACGTTACTGCGCCAAAAAGCCCTGTCACTGTTGTCCGGCTACAAGTCGAACAGATTCAATTGGTTGCAGATATCGCTTA
>CAZLMY010000121.1:0-17358 GCA_964560845.1 uncultured Occallatibacter sp.
GCGACGGAATAATAGAAATCGAAGCCCCGGCGTTCGCCCTGCAACGCCGTCTTCAGGGCATCCAACCGGGACAAATCCGGATCGCCGGCCCAGAGAGCGTTTCTCTCGGGCGTGGCGTAATCGGGCCACACGTAATCGGGAGGAAAGTGCGCCGTGACGTCGATCGACCCGGCTCGGTCGCGTGCCTGTTGCAAGTGTATCCGCGAGTAACGCGCCATATCCCTGAACAGCTTTGCTACTTCCGCGTTTCCGCAATCCTCCATCGCGGCGCCGAGTTCGTCGTAGTGGATCGATGAGTCTTCCTCCAGCCTGACGGCGAAGCCCAGGAACTCATCGAGATCCTTGATTTCAATGCCGCCCTTGTAGATCTTTGCAGCGGTCGAAAGGTGAGGTCGTTGTACCGGCAGTGTCTGATCGCCCTCAAAAGAAACCAGAATGTCTTCGTCCCGGACAAAACATTGGCATGCGAGCCGGTGGCTCGGGGGGATGTCGTTCACCTCGGCCTCCCGGATCTCCTCCTGAGTAATCTTGCCGAGTTGACGAAGCATCTCTTTCTCTTTTTCGGTAAGTGCGACCGCGCACCTCACACCGTTAGCCAGGTGCTCTACCCTAACCAGACACGATCCACACTCCCCGTCCTGACAGTCGAACGGGATGGGAATCTTATGAGCACGGGCTATCGCCAGAATCGTGCCGCGGTCTCCCGCGACGGCATACACAGTGAGGTCTTTCGCCATTACAGGCGATGAAAAGGTGACGTTGGCCAAAGCAAAACTCCATTCTCCACTGGCGTTAGCGGTCGCGTTCTCGCACGCCGCGATTGATCGTTCAGACTTCACAATGCACGCTGTGGGCCAGTCGGCAAAATCAAGAAACAAAAGGGATTTAAACGGCGACAGAACGAAGTGGATGGGCCGCTTTCCGACATAAAACGACGATCGTGTCGGAAAGATCACAGGTCCCATGGCGGGTTCCCGGGCCCGACCCCTCCCCAGATGAGCAGGTGGCCCAGCTTTGTTGGTTTCACTCACACTCGGAGCTAGGCCGCCCGCCCAAAATGCCTTGGCTGCCCCGGCTCACTGGACGGTCAGCGTGAAAGTGGCCGTCTTCTGCACGGTGCCCGCGCTGGCGGTCACCGTGACGGTGTACGGACCGGCAGGATTAGTCGGATTGATGGGATTGGTAAGAGAAATCCCTGCCACGCCACAACCGTTCAGCAGGCTCAGTCCCAATGCGAAGACCGCCAGCAGCAGAAACCGCTGCAATCCGCGGCGCTTTCTGAAGCCGAAGCAGCACAGTCCCAGAGCCAGCGCCCCTGCCGGAATGAATGGGCGCGAGGTACGCCCTACGTTGGCCGCAGTCAATGGCGGATAGAGCGTCAGCGTAGTCGGGCTGGGACCCGTCAGCGGAGGAATGAGGATCTGCGTGCTGTAAAACCATCCCGCGGGCAATCCAGTGCAGGTGATGTAGATGGTATCGCTGAAAGCATTGAGCGCCGTCACGGTAACTGTCACAGATCCACTCTGGCCCGATGCGAGCGTCAACGAGGTTGGAGCGACCGCCACGGTGAAGTTCGGCACCGGGAGGTTGATGGTGAAGGCCGCCGCGGTCATCGCGCTCGCCAGATAATCCGGCGCTACGGCGATGGCCTGGATGGTCTCGGTTTTCAGCACCTGGATGGCGCCGCCATACACCGTTGAGTGGACGGTTGGCGTGCTTCCGTCGGTGGTGTAGTAAATGGCGGCGCCGGGGGTGGAGTCGCTGAGCGTAACCGTCTGGATGGCGGTGAACGTGCCGCCCACGGGAGATATTGCCGGCGTTGCGGTGGTCTGAATCGACTCCACTCCGCTGACCGTCAGGGTCTGCGCGGTGGCCGTCGTATTCAGCGTGTTGGTGGTCAGGCTCAGGCTCTCGCTGAGGGCCACAAACTGGTTCCCTTGGAGCGGAACTCCGGGCGCAAAGGCGACGGACAGCGTACAGTTTGCCCCCGCTGCCAGACGGGTTCCGGCTGTGCAATTATCCGCAGCCGTGGCCTCGGGGAAATCGGCCGGATAAGTCAGGCTTGAGAACTGCAACGCCGCTGCGCCGAGATTCGAAACCGTCACTGTCTGAGGGCTGTCGGCGCTGGTGGTATCCGGGCGTGTGCTGGCGAAGTTCAGCGCCGGAGGGTCGGCCAGATCCACCTTCACCACGCCGATTGAGATGCCGGGATCGGTGGCATACACATTGCCGCTGCCATCGACTGCCACGCTGGTGGGCAACTGCCAGCCGCTGCCCACGGACGCCTGCACATAGCTCCCGTCCGGCTGCAAGGCTTCTTTGTAAATGGCGGTGGAAAGGCTGCCGGCGAGAATGCTGTCTCCCCATACAGTGACATAGATGTTTCCAGTTCCATCCACCGCCAGGCCTTCAATCAACAGCAAGCCGTCTCCGATGGTGGAGCGGGAGTAGCTGCCGTTGGGCTGCAGCGTCTCCTTGACCAGGCCGTTGATAAGCCCGTCTGCCACGTAGACATTGCCGGAAGCGTCTGCCACCACGCCCAAAGGAGCCGCCCAGCCGCTGCCGACGGTGCTTTGCAGGTAACTGCCATCGGGCTGCAACGCCTCTTTGTAGACCTCAGCCAGTCCGATCGAGGTGAGACTCAGGACAGCCTGCTGCGTCACGTAGACATTTCCCGCGCCATCCACGGCCAGCCCGGCAAGGGCCGACCAGTTGCTGCCGATGGTGCTCTGGGTATAGCCGCTGCCGGTCAGGGTCTCCTTGTAAACAGTCGCCGTTTCGTTGCTCAGGGACGAGCCAATGACTGAATCCACCAGGTACACATTTCCGGCGCCATCCACGGCAACGACCGAGGGCTGGGAGAATCCCTTTGCCACCGTTGACCAGCGATAGCTGCCGTCCGCCTGCAGGGTCCCTTTGTCCACCGACTGGTTCACCAGGTCGGCCAGGTAGAGATCCCCGTTTCCATCCGCGGCCAGCCCCAGACCTACGCTGATCGGGTTGGTGATGGTCGACCGTGTGCCGGGTAGAAAGGTGCTCTGCGGTCCCGTGCCCATGCCCAGCAGGTAGGCCGTGCCCAGCGCCGTGCCGCTCGCGTCTTGAAGCACCACCGCGCCGTACCGCGCGCCGACGTGCCTTGGCGTGAAAGCGACCGCAACCGTGCAAGTGGCCTTAGTCGTGTAAGCAGTTCCCGTGGCGCAGGTTCCTCCACCGGTGGCCGTAAAGTCCAGGTTGGGCATTCCCTGGGTGGTGACTGCGATGCTCTGCAGGGTCCCGGCATTGGCCACCGGCACGGTCACCGTAGCGCCGACGCTGCCGCCGCCCACTGAAGCCGATCCAATGTTGGTTTGGGCGGAGACGGACGGCGATCCCACGATGAGCATCAGGCCAACAGTGGCTGCCGCGGTCGACACAGATTTCAGGAGAGAAGTGCGGGTTTGTCCCGCGAAGGATAGAAAAGACAGCATCCTGCGAATCATGTTCTTGCTCCAGTCAGGCAGTGTTGCCGGCTGTCAGAGCTGGGCAAGGCCCTTTGAGACGGATGCTGGAAAGGAAATCGTCCACCCCAACAGCGAACTCATTCTAGGCGCATCCGCATCCGGAAACAACACCGCCCAAAGGTCGGCCCAGCCACAAACGCGATGTTAGCCTTCGGCGAGCCCCGCCGCGGCCCGCATGGGACACTTTCGCAACTGTCCTATTGGCCAGGCGGCCGAGCAATGCGCTTCGATCCCCATGAAATGCCCATTCACCGATTACACTTGACAGTGTGAAAGCCTCGACAAGCAACGTGCAGCCCAGCCGCAAGGAGTTCCTGGCCCTGGCCAGAGAGCACACGCTCGTACCCGTTTGCCGCATCCTGACAGCCGACCTGGAGACGCCGGTTTCAGCCTTCCTGCGGGCCGCCTGGCCGGAGCGCGAGTGCTTTCTGCTGGAGTCGGTCGAAAACGGCGAGCAGGTGGGCCGCTACACCTTCATCGGCCTGGCGCCCTTCAAGCGCATCGTGGCCCGCGGCCGCGACATCGCGATTACCGAAGGCAGAAAGGTCGTGCAGATCGAGGGCGACATCTTCGACGTGCTGCGCCGCGCCCTGAGCGGCCACAAGCCTGCCCGTTTGCCCGGGCTGCCGCCCTTTACCGCCGGTGCCGTGGGCTTCTTCTCCTACGACGCCGTGCGCCAGGTGGAAAAGCTGCCGGTGCTGGCCAAAGACGAACTCGGCGTGCCCGACGCCTGCCTGCTGTTTTTCGACGAAGTGCTGGCCTTCGATCACGTGCGCAAAGAGATCTGGCTGGTGGCCACCGCCGATGTCACGCGCGGCAAGCCCGCCGACGCCTATGAGAAAGCGATCGCGCGGCTGAACAAGCTGGAAAAGCTGCTGGCCCAGCCGCTTCCCAAGCTGCCCTCCCATCGCAATCTGGGCAAGCTCAAGGTGAAGCATCGCACCGCCAAGAAAGACTATCTGGCCGCCGTGAACCGCACCAAGGAGTACATCGCCGCCGGAGATATCTTTCAGGCCGTGCTGTCGCAGCGCTTCGATGTAGAGCCGGGGACGGACACCTTTCAGGTCTACCGCGCCCTGCGCACGGTCAACCCGAGCCCTTACATGTATTTCTTGCGTTTCTCGCCCGAGGGTCCGCTGGGCGCCATGCCGGTGAACGCAAAACACCCTTCCAGGAAAGTAAAGGCGCCCCCGGCGATCGAACTGGCCGGGTCGTCGCCGGAGCTGCTGGTGCGCGTGCACCAGGGCAAGGTGGAGTACCGTCCCATTGCCGGAACCCGCCCCCGCTGCGCAGACGAGAAGCAGGACGAGGCCATGGCCGAGGAGATGCTGAACGACCAGAAGGAGCGCGCCGAGCACGTGATGCTGGTGGACCTGGGACGCAACGACGTGGGCCGTGTGAGCGAGTTCGGCTCGGTCAAGGTCGACCGCCTCATGTTCGTAGAGCGCTACTCGCACGTGATGCACATTGTGAGCACCATTGTGGGCCGTCTGAAGAAGGAGCTGACCGCGGTCGACGCTCTGCGCGCCTGCTTCCCAGCCGGGACACTGAGCGGTGCACCCAAGGTCCGCGCCATGGAGATCATCGAAGAACTGGAGCCCGCCCGCCGAGGCACCTATGGCGGCACAGTCATGTACGCCGACTTCAGCGGCAACCTGGATAGCTGCATCGCCATCCGGTCGATGCTGGCCATCGGCGGCAAAGGTTACGTGCAGTCCGGCGCGGGCATCGTGGCCGATTCGGTGCCGGAGCTGGAGCACCAGGAAGCCATCAACAAGGCCTCGGCGGTGATTCGGGCCATTGAGCGGGCCAGAGAACTGTAAGAGTGGAGGGGAGAGTTCCTGTCAAAGCGCCGCAGCGGCTAGGATACCTTCCCGAAAAACCTGAAAGCTGCGAGATCGGTTTCTTGCGATATCCATATGAGGAGCCACACTGCGCGCCAACTCGATCTTGCGAAGGCCTGATTCGAAGTATCCTGCTCGTTGAAATATGCGCTCCAACGCTTCCCAGGTTCCGCCCGCGACGGCGTCGGGATCGCGGTATTCCTGTTTGCTTGGGATTGTGGGAGGCACTTTCGGATAGACTTGACGGACAGCTTCCCAATCTCCGAAAAACCAGGATTCCAATTCTTCAATCACGATCCGATTCATGACCTGAAACCGCGCATTTTCCGGAACAGCGGTCTTGGTTGTCATTCCAGCTTGCATTGCAATTTCTTCCATTTGCCGTTTCAGGTCCTGGCAATTCTCTCTATCCCTGTCCAAGAGCACCAGAAGCATCCAGTTTTCCGGCAGCCACAGTTTGAATCCCCGCAGTCGCGACAAAAGATTTCGAAGCATATCCTGCTTGCCCTGAAACCGGATAATCTGAAAATCGCGTTGAGGCAAGAGCTTGGGAAGGAGAGCACCCAATGCAGCTTCCACCGACTCTTCTTCAACAAAAACGATGAGTCTTTCCAGCATTATCCCCGCCCCCGCTTGGACGGCCGTGGACCACCCTGATTCGTAAGCGGATCACCAACACCGAAGAATCCCTCCATCCACAAATCGCCCAGCTTTCCCCCCTGTTCAATCTGCTCCGGGATGCCTTGAAGTTCGCTGGCCAACAGTGCTTGTGTAAACCCAAGATCGTCCCGATACAGAATTCGAACTTCTTTCGGTTTCATAGCATTGAGAAGAAATGGAGAATGGCTTGTAATCAACAACTGCGAAGTTTCCGACGCCTGCCGGCAGACTTCTGCCAATTCAGGCAAGAGACGCGGGTGAAGAAAGTTCTCCGGCTCTTCAATTCCAATGAAGTGTGGCGGCTCCGGATCAAAGAGAACTGTCAAATAGGACAGCATCTTCATTGTTCCGTCCGATGCAAACTTGGCGAGGATGGGCTGGTCGAAAGGCGCGTCCTTGATCTGCAAAAGAAGATTGCCATTCGGCATTGGCTCACTTATGACCTTTTCGAGGCGCGGAACACGCTGACGCAAGACCTGAAATATATGCTCCAAGCGATCGGGGTGCTGTTCCTTCAGGTACTGAATCACATTCGGAAGGTTATCCCCGCTCTTGCTCAGTCGTTCTTGCGGTCCGGATTCTGGCTGCTCGCGCGTCTTTTCGACCGACAAGTAAGACACATACCAATCTGCAATGAATTCACGCAGCGCCGCAACGCGAGGATGGTCGGAGAGCTGACCGAGCGTATTGACTGCAATCAAGTCAGGTGAACGCAGAGATGTCTTTCCTCGTTTAGCTTGTACGTCCGGCTCTTCTCCGCTGACAGCATCTCCTTCACCTAAGCGGAAATCCAGAAATTTGAAGGGATTGCCATACTGCTGCCTGCGCCACCGCAACGACTCCTCAACTACGACCGGCCCCTTAGAGCCTTCATCGATTGCCAAAGCATAGGTGATGACCGGACTTCCGGGGCGTTCTCTGTATTTCAATTGGAATTGGATCGGCCCATCAGCCCCGCGGCTTTTGAGTTCTTTGCTTCTTCCTCGACGGTCCCATGCGTGTCGCAGACCAGATTGAAAGCACTCCGACAGAAAGTTGAAAACATCAAATACTGTGGATTTTCCGCTGCCGTTCGGCCCTAATAACACCGTCATCGGTGTCAGGTCTTTGAACTCCACGTCGCGCAATGCCCGGTAGTTCTGGACTCTCAGCGATTCGATGCGCGGGATTCCTGCAGCCAAAGATACACTTTTTTTAATCATCTGAACCTTCCATTCATCTTTCTCAGAATACTCCGCATTTGTCTAATGTTTCTATGACTTGCAAGCAAAAGGAATCGACTTCCAAAACAACATCCGCAGCATTGAGCCGCCTAGTTGGTCATCGCTCGCACCATCCAAGAAAGCATGAATCGGAAGAAAACTCGCACACAAACAACGAGCCCGCGCTCTTCCATTTACCGACAGAGCGAACGTAAAGCTATGTTTTCTTCACTCCGCGCCGAAGATGTGCTTGAAGAAGCGGCCCACGCGGGTGAAGAAGCTGGGCTTCTTTTCGGCTGCGGCTGGGGAGGCGGGTGGCTTCGCATCGGTGGCTGACCCTGCCGCCGGAGCCGCACTGGCTGGTTGCTGTGCGTGGTCGGGGCTGTTATAGACCATTGGCTCGCTGGCTGGCGCGTCAGCCCCGTGCAACTGCGCTGCTCCGGCAGCCGGTTTCGCCAGGGGCGCCAGGCCTTCGCTCTGGGCCAGGGGGAACTCGTTGGGCTGGGTCACCGCGGGCGGGCAGCCGCAGGGCTCTTTCTCGTTGTCCACCACGTCGTGGAGGCTGCCGTGCTGGAACATGACGCGCTGGCCCGCCTGTACGCGATAGGCTCCGCCGTCGAAGACGCTGGAGACCAGCACATAGGGGGCATCCAGTTCGGCGTTTGCCGCCGGCGATGCTCCGCCGCCGGTCCGAGCGTTGTCCACGCAGGTGTCGCCGTGCTGGCCCAGCCGCACGCGTACCTCGGCCGCGCCAGGGCCCCCAATGAGGATGCGGAAATCGGGCGTGAGCAGGATGTCGGAGTTGCGGCCCGTGGCGAAGCTGGCCTCCATGGCGCCGTGCTCCATGGCGATGAGCAGGCCGGGCGTCTCGCCGGCGGGAACGCTGGAATCGGCAGCCAACTTGACGGTGGTGGAGGCGCAAACCCGCAGAATCCCGCGATGGGGCAGAATGACCTGCGTGGTCTCGCCGCCGGAGGTGACGGTGCCGCTGACGGCGATGATGGCCTTGCCCTGCGAGACCTCGAGCGCGCCTGTCACACGGGCTCCCTGGTCGGGATGCTGGCTATCGAGTGGCACCACGGCGATGGGACCGGCGTCTGTGGCGGGTGCCTGGGCACGGAGATTCGGGACGGTGGCGAGGCACAGCGAAAAGAGGACAACGTCGCACAACAATCGTCTTGGAGCAGTTCGCACGGTCACATTGCCAGGAAGTTGCGGATCATCTGCAATCCGCCTTCGGTCAGGACGCTTTCGGGATGGAACTGCACGCCTTCAATGGGCAGAGTGCGATGGCGCAGTCCCATGATGACCGAGCCGTCTCCGTCGGGCGCAGGGGTGCGGGCCGTGACCATCAGATCGGCCGGCAGCGTCTCTTCGGCCACAATCAGAGAGTGGTAGCGGGTGCAGGTCAGCGGCGTATCGAGCCCGGCAAAGATGCCCTTGCCGTCGTGCGACACAGAGCTGGTCTTGCCGTGCATCAGGTGTTGCGCGCGGACCACATCGCCGCCGAAGGCTTCGCCAATGGCTTGATGGCCCAGGCACACGCCGAAGATCGGCGTCTTGCCCGCCATGTGCCGGATGAGCGGCACCAGGATGCCGGCCTCGCTCGGAGTGCAGGGGCCGGGGGAAAGCAGGATGCGCTCCGGCTTGAGCGCCTCGACTTCTTCCACGGTCAGTTCGTCGTTGCGATGGACCTCGACCTCGGCACCCAGCTCTCCCAGGTACTGGACAAGGTTGTAGGTAAACGAATCGTAGTTATCCAGAACAAAGACCATGATTGACTTCAGCCTACCACCTGCGGTGGGGCCACTGCTCGCTACTCGCTCGCTTGAGTTTTGTGCCGGTTGCCCTTGGGGCGCCACTTTCCTGGCTTGTGGCAGAACAGGACGGACTCCGCCGCCTCCCCGCTCTTTGATATAGTGTTCTCGCATGGCTTGGAGGCCCCTATGAGAGTGCTGGCCGGAATCGCTTTGCTTGCTCTGTTTGGATCTGCGCTCACGGCGCAACAGCCCCAGACCGCTGCGCCGGATCGGCGCGATGGCGGCGTGTCGACCGTGACCATGCGCGACGGCGGCGTAGACCAGGTGCTGCAGAGCATCTACATCCCGCCCCTGCAAAATGCCCCTTTCACCGCGATTGTGCACACCCAATGGATCAGGCCCCTGCCGGAGGGCGGCACCTATACGCTGGTGAACCAGCGCCGCATTGCCCGCGACATGCTGGGCCGCATCTACGAAGAGCGATGGCTGCTGGTGCCCAAGAACGGCCCTTACAAGTCGCAGATGAACGTGATCCAGGTGGCCGATCCGGTGGCCCATACCTTGTATAACTGCTTCACGCTGCGCGAGCCGCACCGCTGCACGCTGGAGACGTTCAGAGACACCGTCAACGCGGTGTACAAGCCGGCCATCGGCGCCAGCGGCCCCCTGCCCAACAATGCCGGATACCGCACCCACGAGGATCTGGGCGCACAGGCCCTGGCGGGCGTTGAGACCGTCGGCACCCGCGATTCGGTTACTTACAATGAGGGCGTCTACGGCAACGACCGCCCCTTCACCGTGAAACGCGAGTTCTGGTATGCGCCCTCGCTGGGCATCAACCTGCATTCGGAAATCTCCGACCCAAACTTCGGCAAACAGGTTTTCACGCTCAGCGACGTCAGCTTGTCGGAGCCGGATCCCATTCTGTTTGCGCCGCCGGAGGGCTTCGATGTGCTGGATCGGCGCAAGGCAGCGTCCCCGCAGCCGCAGCCGGAATAGCGGGCTGCATGGCGGCCTGCATGGATTGAGGCGTTCGCTTCGTTATACTTCGGGCATGAGTGTGGTGGTTCATTTCCTGATTCAGGGTCGAGTGCAAGGGGTAGGGTATCGCTGGTTTGTTCACCGGGAGGCCAGTGAACTGAACCTGCGCGGCTGGGTGCGCAATACCGAAGAGGGCGAGGTTGAGGTAGTGGCCAGCGGCGACGACGGCGACCTGGCCGAGTTGCGCGCCAGCCTGAAACGCGGCCCCCGCGGCAGCCGCGTCGACCGCGTGGTGGAGCACTACCTGGCCCCGAGCGAAGCCGAAGGCCTGGATGCGTTCCGCATCGAAGGGGCGTGGTAGAAGAACAGGGGTTAGGGATCAGGGGTTAGGGGTTCGTTGCCCGATGGCGTTGTGCTCTCCCGCCCTTTCCGCAAAAGACGCGGAATAGACGGGGCACCCAGCAGCCGTGGCGGGTCCGGCCTAAGAAACTATCGCCTGAACTTCCTCCGCGACGGCTGTTGATGTTCACTAGTCCCTATTCCCTATTCCCTCACCCCTGGTCCCTGCCCTCCGTTCCTCTATAATCTTTGAGGAAGACGAACCGCATTTCCGCCTGTTCCCTTCCCGCAAAAACATGCAAGCCTCTTGCATTCAGGAAGGAATAGAGCCATGCCCGAAACCGTCAAGCCGATCGATGTGGAAGCCCTGAAGGCGCTGGTGCGCACCGTACCCGACTTTCCCAAGCCGGGTATCCTTTTTTACGACATCACCACGCTGCTGAAAGACAAAGTCGGCTTTGCCAAGCTGATCGACGCGCTGGCTGCGCATTACATCGGACACAAGATCGACCTGGTGCTGGGCATCGAGGCGCGCGGCTTCATCTTCGGACCGGCGCTGGCCTATCGCCTGAATGCCGGATTTGTGCCGGTGCGCAAGCCGCGCAAGCTGCCTGCTCCCGTGGCCCGCGTGACCTACGACCTGGAGTACGGCACCGACACCCTTGAGATTCATCTGGACGCGATCGCTCCCGGGCAGCGCGTAGTGCTGGTGGACGATCTGCTGGCCACCGGCGGCACCATGGAAGCCACCATCAAGCTGGTGAAGCAGTTGGGCGGCGAGATCGCCGGACTGGCCTTCGCCGTGGAGCTGGACTTCCTGAAGGGCCGCGACCGCTTTACCGAATACGACGTGTTCAGCCTGCTGCACTACGACGAATAACCACCACCTGCGGTGGGGCTAACTCGGCCTCCGGCCGCCTCCAGCTTGAGCTGGAGACTTTCCCAGGTCCCCAAAAGCGAGGGACCTGGGGCACCCAGCCCTATTCCCTATTCGCTAGTCCCTGTTCCCTGTTCCCTGCCTTTAGAAACATCCGCCCTGCGCGGTGGCGGGGATGGCCGCAAAGAACGTCGTCCCATCCGTTTCGTCGCTGGTGACCCAGACATAGCCGCCATGAATCAGCGCCACCCGCTTGGCCACCGATAGGCCGATTCCCGTTCCCGGAGCGCGGTTGGAATAGGTGGACGACCGGTAGTAGCGATCGAAGATGCGCTCGCGGTCGGCCATAGGGATCACCGGGCCGAAGCTGTGCACGGAGAAGATGGCTTCCTTGTTCTCGTTCACCACGCGGATGGTGACGGTGGTGCCGAAGATCGAGTACTTGCAGGCATTATCGATGTATTGAGTGAGAAGCATGACCATCAACTGGCGGTCGCAGCATAGCACCAGTTCCTCATCCTTGATATCGATGGAGACCTTCATGCTGGCCAGCCGGTCGCGGAGACTCTCGACCACCTCTTCAATCAGCGATCCCACCCCGACCGGTGAGGCCTGAATCGTCACCTCTCCCGCATCCAGCCGCGCCGTAGTCAGCAGCCGTGTGGTCAGCTCGCTCAGTACCCCGGTCTGTTCGTCGATGAGAGCCACTAGTTCGGCCTGTCCGGGAGACAGGCGGCCCATCTCGCCTAGGCCGGTCGAGGCCGCGCGGATGGCTGTCAAGGGGGTCTTGTAGGCGTGCGCCAGGCTGTCGAGCACGGTGGCTCGCAGTTGTTCGGTGCGGCGTTCGGTCTCGATGCGGCTTTCGTTCGCGAAGGCCCGGTAGCGGTCGAAGGTGAGGGCGATCAGGGAGGCAATGGCATTGTTGGTCAGGGGGCTGGTTTCTCCGCGCACCACGAGGCTGCCAATGGGGACCGTTCCGAGACGGACCACGCGGCGACCCAGACCAGTGGCGGGGTCGTCGTCGGAGGTCTCGAAATAGTAGACATTCTGCGCCAGCTCCTGTGGCTCCACGCTCCACACACCGGCCTGGTAGACGTCGTGCAGGTCGGCATCGAAGACAGCCACTGCTTCCAACTGAAAAATCTCGTGAACCAGTTCGACGAGTTGCGGTCCCGGCTCCTGGTGCAGGTTCATTTGCAGGGTGCGCCGGGTGAACTCGTAGAGGTCGTGCATCTGCCCGCCCCAGCTCTCAGCTTCCTTGGCGTTGTCTGTTACCCGGGACGAGAGTCGGCTAACCACCAGCGCCACCACCACGAACACCAGCAGCGTGACGGAATTGACCGGATCAACTGCCGGATTCCAGGGAGACTGACGACTGGTGAAGTAGCTGTGGACCACGACCGCGGAGAGCGACACGATGAGCGACTGCCAGAATCCGCACAACAGGGCGATGGGGATAACGATCAGCAGGTAGAGCAACACCACCACCGGGAGCAGCCAGCCGGACCAGTGCGCGAAAGCAGCAGTTAACACCACCGCCAGGATGCCCAGAGCGCACTCCAGGGCAAACAAGAGGAAACGCTGACCGGATACCTGCGTTCGGTTCGCGCCGAAGGAAAAACGGATTGGAGTCGTGCTCCCCGCCAATGGGTCACCACCTCTCGATTGCATTTGGGCAAAGGGAGAAAGCCCTCGACCGGACGATATTGAGACTAGCATCACGGTTGGCAGGGTCGCGAATTGAGCGAGCACGGAACCGCCGGTTCTCAATTTCCCATCTGGTAAACGTCCTACCGCCCCACACCCGACAATTTCCTATAGAGTTAAAGCATCCCCCCAATGGAGTTCACCAGACGATGGGCTATCACGACAGCTTGGAAGCCGGCTCTCAACTCGACTCCTACCGCATCGAGGCGCCTGTGGCGCGCAGCGGTATGGCGTCGATCTATCGGGCCACCGACATCCGCGACAACCGTGTCGTGGCCCTCAAGATCCCGCATCCCGATCTGGAAGCCGACCCCATCCTCTTCGATCGCTTTCAGCGCGAGGCGGGCATTGGCGAAAAGCTCGACCATGCCAAGATCATGCGTGTTTACGGCGGCGAAAAGCGCTCGCGCATTTACATGGTGATGGAGTGGTGCGAAGGCCGCCTGCTGCGCCAGATCATGGATGAGGGCACGCTGCCGGAGGAGCGCGCGATCCATATCGTGATTGGCGTTCTCGATGCTCTGGAGTACATCCACGCCAACGGCGTTGTGCATCGCGACCTGAAGCCGGAAAATATCATGGTGGATGGCGACGACAACATCAAGCTCATCGACTTCGGCATTGCCAGCGATGCGGCGGCGCGGCGGCTGACCTATGCCAATTTCACCGCGACGCTGGGCACGCCCAACTACATTTCGCCGGAGCAGGTGAAGGGCAAGCGCGGCGACGGGCGATCGGACATCTACGCCATGGGCGTGATTCTTTACGAAATGCTGACCGGAAAGCTGCCCTTCACCGGGCCCACGCCGATCGCGGCCATGAACGACCGGCTGCTGAACCATCCCATGCCGCCGCGGGTGGCCAATCCCGCGATTTCTCCGCAACTGCAGGAGATTTTGTACCGCGCCCTGGAGCGCGATCCCAGGAATCGCTATGCCAAGGCTCATGAATTCGCATCGGATCTCGCGCACCCCGAACAGGTGGGTGTGGAAGATCGCGAAGAGCTGCGCGACTGGCAGAAACGCAAATCGCAAACCTCGCGCAAGATTCTTTACTACGGCGGCCTGGCCCTGATTCCAGTGGTAATCCTGCTACTGATGTTTCTAGCGGCCCATCACAAGTAGAAGCGGGCGGCCCATCGAAATCTTGATGGGTTCTTTATGTCCATTCCAATAACATTGCTGTGCGTGTCCACCTAATTCTTCCGTCAAAATCAAAAGGAGATTCATGTCAAAGTACAAGCTCGAATACATCTGGCTCGATGGTAAATTGCCAATTCCTGAGCTCCGCGGCAAGACTCAGCTCAAGGATTTCGCCACACCCCCTACCCTTGCAGATCTCCCTCTTTGGGGCTTTGACGGCAGTTCGACGATGCAAGCCGAAGGCAGCAAGTCCGACTGCATCCTGAAGCCGGTGGCCCTGTATCCCGATGGCGCCCGCAAGGACGGCTACCTGGTTCTTTGCGAAGTCATGCATCCGGACGGCACCCCGAACTCCACCAACATGCGCGCGACGATCGAGAACGATCCCGACCTGTGGCTGGGCTTCGAGCAGGAATATTTCCTTTATAAAGAAGGTCGTCCGCTGGGCTTCCCCAAGGACGGACTGCCGAGCGTTCCGCAGGGTCCCTACTATTGCGGCGTGGGCTACAAGTACATGGGCAGCATCGCCCGCCAGATCGTCGAGGAGCACCTCGATCTCTGCCTCTATGCCGGCATCAACCACGAAGGCATCAATGCGGAAGTGGCCAAGGGCCAGTGGGAATTCCAGATCTTCGGCAAGGGCTCCGCAAAGGCCGCCGACGACCTTTGGATGGCTCGCTACCTGATGTACAGGCTGTGCGAGAAGTACGAAGTGGACCTGGTTCTGCACTGCAAGCCGATCAAGGGCGACTGGAACGGCTCCGGCATGCATAGCAACTTCTCCACCAAGTACATTCGCGAAGTGGGCGGCAAGGAGTATCTCGAGGCCCTCATGGCTGCCTTCGAGAAGTACATTCCCGAGCACATCGCCGTGTATGGCCCGGACAACCACCTGCGCCTGACCGGTCTGCACGAGACCCAATCCATCGACAAGTTCAGCTACGGCCTGTCGGATCGCGGCGCGTCGGTTCGCCTGCCTGTAAACTTCGTCCGCGACGGCTACAAGGGCTATCTGGAAGATCGCCGTCCGAACTCCGAGGCCGATCCCTACCAGATCGTCTCCCGCATCCTGAAGACCATCAACACCGTGCCCAAGCCGTAGTTTGGGTCACCGCTACACGCAGCAAGGGCGGAAGGTTCCCGAGAGCCTTCCGCCCTTGCTGCGTTCTGGCGTGGGAGTCGGGAACGCTTGCGATGGAGTAGAATCCAGGCAACCAAAGGACTTCTCTCGATGAGCCGAACGCAAACGCCGGGATCGTGGTGGGACGGAAGCGCGGAGGGATGCCAGCGCTTGGCGCCGTGGCCGGCCGTCGTAGACGTAGCGTTACGACCCATGAGAGCTCCCGGGAACAGATGCGCAACTTGCCGCTACGACGAAGACAAAGTACCTTTACGACGTCACTCGACAATGCCGAGAACACGGCCATTTGCAACGCCAATGACAGCCACCAGCCCCACTGCGGACACCTCGCATTGCGGTTGCGATGCGACCGGTGTCAGTACGACGGCGCCCACAGCATTTGCATCGGGAACTGTTTCAAGCCCCGAGTCGTTTTTACCGGCAAAGAACGTGATGCCGAATCCGGGAATGACTACTTCGGAGCTAGGTACTTCGCAAGTTCAATGGGACGTTGGCTCAGTCCTGATTGGAGCGCCAGGTACGAACCGGTTCCGTACGCTAAGCTCGATGACCCGCAGACGCTGAATCTATATGCGTACGTTGGGAATAATCCGCTCACGCGCGCGGACGCAGATGGGCACGTTGCACCGGGCGGAACGGGGGGATGCACAGGTACAAAGTGCAGCAATGGAAAGTCGGACGGCTCTGCAGGGAAGCAAATTCAGCAAACGATTAAGGACCATCCAGTTGCGACGGCAGTCGTCGTGGCTGTCGCTCAGACAACCCTAGCCGTTCTCACCGACGGCGGGTCGGTGGCAGTTGAGGCTGCAGTAGACACGATTGAGACTGAGTCTGTTGAAATGACCGCCACAATCAGCGAAGAAACGGCGACGACGGCTGAGGGGTCGTCGAGTGCTCGGTTTGTTGCGGATGATAAAGGGACGATTGTTGATACCGAATCCACGCCAGCTGGTAGCTATAAGCAGCCAGGCGGCGGTCGGACCGATATTTTGCAGAAAGGTGACCATGGGGCTGGATTCAGCCATACTCACGATCCAATTGTCAACACAAACCCAAGAACTGGAGAATCATTTGTCAATGGCCTTCAAAAACCGGGCCGCCCTGTATCTGCCCAAGATGTTGAGAACATTCAATCCGGCGCTGCGCCGCAACGCACAGACCCATTAGGGAGGTGAGATTATGGCCGATAAGAAGGTGAGGATTTTGCTCCCATTCGATGTGTTACCGCTTGCCAGGGACGCAAAGATTGTTTCACTTCGATGGGATCTGATCCCATGGTCTCTTGTATTGGATTGCGATGTCCCAGCGAAAGCGGGCGCCGAGACCCCATTGATTCGACGGGCATGGATCATTTTCGTGGGAATGAGCGAGATTTCCTGGTCCATGAAATCCGCGCGGCTTCCGAACGGTGTGATTGGTACAGATGCCTTGATTGCATCGGAGCGAGTGATGGGTTTCTGCGAATACGAGCTGCCAATACTCACTCCGACTTTTTTGGCTGAGGATGGCATCAGCGGTAACCCGCATAACAAGATACTCATAAGGGCGACTGGAATAGTAGGAGCCATTTCGGTTTCGGAGGCTGTGTTCGATGAGTTTGGGCCCAATCGGCAACAAAGAGAATCGCTTGCGACAGAGGAGGATTTTTTACAAGCGATTAGCGCGGCGGCGGCCACGGTCTCGGTGACTGGTGATGACAATGCGACGATGGGTATGTGACTACGACGCAAGCTGCCGCATGCGCAACCACTCTGTTTTTTTCGGTATCACGTTCTACCGGCAAAGAACGTGACGCCGAATCAGGCAACGACTACTTCGGGGCAAGGTACTACAGCAGCGCAATTGGGCGGTTCGGGTCGCCGGACTGGAGTGAAGCTCCAGACACCATTCCTTACGGCAATTTGGCGGGTGGCCCAGGTGCCGGGTTGTGAATTAACCCCCAAAAGCTGGGTGCCCCAGGTGCCTCGCTTTTGGGCACCTGGGAGACCACGAACCCCCATGAGCCATTTCCAAGAGCCCCAGCCGTCCTCCGGGGCGGCTTGCTTGCCTCTGGGACTTCCTCCCGCATCCTCAGCACAGCCGGCAAAAACCCGCGCTGCTTCGCATCGGGTTTACTTCGACACTCCACCCCTGAAAGGGAGCTGCCGAGCGGCGGGTGGCCCAGGTGCCCGGGATGAAAAGTGAGAATCACCACTGAATTGGGTG
>CAZLMY010000122.1:0-16929 GCA_964560845.1 uncultured Occallatibacter sp.
AGACGGCGTGGTTCACCTGCTCGGCGGCGAACTGCCCGACGGCATCTTCGTCAAGGTGATTCGGGAGTAGCAGGTGTGTTGTTCCGGTTTTCAAGAATTGGACTCGTCGACCGGGCGCGAAAGCTGGGTGATCGCATGAATCGGTCTTGTTGAGCAAACTGGTTTCAAACCCTACCGCGACGGAGGCGCAACGGTTGTCAGCCCCGCGCTTCAGGGGAAAGAGGCTAGTAAGAACCATTCAGCCCTGAAGGGGCGGCGCAGACGCCGAAATCGCTGTCAAGATCACCTTCATGCGATTGCCCTAGGCACGAACGGGCGGTTGAGTTCGGACCTCCGGCGCAAGCTGTATACTTCGTAATCGCCTTTTTGGGAGTCCGAATGGTGCCGGCAGATCAATCGCGCAATATTTCGAAGGCGCTCGAAGAATGGAAATTGTCCCAGCGAGTGCGGCTTCAGAAAGCCGTCCTTCCCTGCGCAAAATGCGGCAAAGGATCCGAGCTGGCATTCGACGCTCCACCGAGATGTCCGCATTGCAAATCAATCTTTCTCCAAAAAGAGAGAAATTGGAAGCGCATGCTGGCGATCCTGTCACCCATTTTGGCGATCGGGTTCATTTGCGCCTATATCTTCGAGTTTGAGACGGATGAGCCGATGACGGCTTTCGTGGCGCGGGTGCCGCTCCCTGTTCGTGTTTTCCTGGCGCTCGCTGTCGTGATCCCAATCTGCAAAGGCCTGCTCGGTGGATCGGCCGAGGTAGCGCTCAGTGCCCTCTCTTCGGCCGCAACTGGCTCCGACCGACGGAAATGGGTCAGGTACTCAACTCGGCTCCTCGACCCCAAGAAAAGAGCCGGCGAGATTTCGAAATCGACGATCTGCTGGGTTTACTGCAGGGTCTTCCTATCCCAATACAGCCATTCCGAATGGGACAAGCAATTCGGCTACTTGTCTTCTGAAGACGACCCGCTCTACTGCGATCTGCATTTTGTCGAGGTCGCCCTTCATTTTCTCGGATCGGGGCTGCGCCCATACGAGAGGATCGATTGGAAGGCGTCTGATTCTTCGGAGCTTCTTCTGGCTGCGGATGCCATTGTTCAAAGCTCCACCGACCCCGAATTTCGCCTTTGGCTCGCTGATCGTGTTTGGAGCCAGGCGCCGCAACTTTCCAAGCGGCTGGCAGGCATGAGTGACCGTGCCTTCCAGGAAAAGCAATTGGAAGATGCCGGAATCGGCAAGATATTGGCTGCGACCTGGGAGGCGTGGGACACTGGAGTCGTCAGTGCTGCTTTGCAGGAGCATGCTCGCAAGCTTTCCACCAAAGAGTTTGTCGAACAATACAAAGCCAGATATGGCCGGCATCTTTCTTCCGCGTGGAAGGCACGCCCGTTTGCGGAGGGAGAGTTCGTGGTGGCATTCGGATCGAACCCGCTCGGTAACTTCCTTTTCACCGATAGGGCTCTATATTTGCTCTGCGGCGAGGACGCACTGTTTCCGTTTGGGGCCATCGGGGTAGTCCTTTTGCACAACATCGAGGAATACGAACTGCGCGCCGGAAGCGGGGCATCTGGGACTTTGAGGATCAGGGAGTCTTCAGGCAAGGTGCAGAGCTGGACTGTAGCTATTGTCCCGCATGAAGAAACGTTGAACCGTTTCAGAGAGGCTGCTCGGGCAAAAGAGCATGGCCCGACGAGCGTTTGAATCCGTATTCCGTTCTTCGCCCGGCTTGTCCCGGCCCAGGTAAGAGCATCTGCAGGCTCACCAAGATTTACGCTACATCCCGCTATTTCCGCTCCCTCACGCCTTCCTCCCCACGTCGTTCCGCCACTCGTGCCCGCCGCGTTCCAGCAACCGATCACTGCACTCGGGGCCCCAGGAGCCGGCAAAGTAGTTGGGGAAGACCTCCGGCTTCTTGTTCGCCCAGGCTTCAAGAATCGGCGTGTATAAGCCCCAGGTGATCTCCACGCCGTCGCGGTGCGCGAACAGCGTCTGGTCGCCCAGCATGGCGTCCAGCAGCAGCCGCTCATAGCCGTTGGCGCTGGACTTGCCGAACGCCGCGGCATAGTCGAAATCCATATTCACCGGGCAAACCGCCATCTCCGGCGTGGTGGGCACCTTGGCTCCGAAGCGCAGCGCGATTCCTTCGTCGGGCTGGATGCGGATGGTGAGCAAATTGGGCTGAATCTCATGGCACGGGCCGGAGTTTTTCATGCGATTGAAGATGAGCAGCGGCGGCTGTTTGAACTGGATGCTAATCTCCGTGGCCTGCTTCTTGAGCCGCTTGCCGGCGCGCAGATAGAACGGTACCCCGGCCCAGCGCCAGTTCTCAATGCCCAGCTTCAGAGCCGCGTAAGTCTCCGTGCCCGATTCGGGATCGACCCGCTCCTCGTCGCGATAGCCCACCACGCGCTGCCCGCCCACCACGCCCGGGCCATACTGCCCGCGCACCGCGTCCTTGACGGGGATGGGCGGAATCGACCGCCAGACCTTCACCTTTTCCCGCCGCACGCTTTCCGACTCGAAGCTGGTGGGCGGTTCCATGGCCACAAAGCTGAGCAGTTCCATCACGTGGTTCTGCACCACGTCCCGCAGGGCGCCGGCCTTCTCGTAGAATGGCCCCCGGCCTTCCACACCCAGAGTTTCCGAGGCGGTAATCTGCACGTGGTCAATGTAGTTGCGGTTCCAGATGGGCTCGAAGATGCCGTTGGCGAAGCGGAACACCAAAATGTTCTGCACCGTCTCCTTGCCCAGATAGTGGTCGATGCGGAAAACCTGGTCTTCGTGGAACACCGCGTTTACTTGCCGGTTGAGTTCGCGCGCCGAATCCAGGTCGTGGCCGAACGGCTTCTCGATGACCACGGCCACCTTGCTCTGCTCGGGGCGGGCCATGGCTTGCACACCGAGGTTCTCCACGATTCCAGCAAAGAACTCCGGCGCGGTGGCCAGGTAGAAGAGCCGGTTGCCGCCGATGCCCTTCTCCGTCGCGATCCGATCCAACTCCGTCTTAAGGCCGGCGTAGTCAGACGGCTCGTCGAATTTCAGCGGAAAGTAGCTGATTTGCTTCACGAAATCGTCGAGCTTGGGATCGGTTTGGTCGACACCGCCGAATTCGACGATGCCCGCGCGCATGTCGTCGGCGAATTCGTTGCCCAGCGGCCTGCGGGCCACGCCTACGATGGCGAATTTCTTGGGCAGCAGGTCATTCTGCCGCAGGTGAAACAAGGCGGGAAGCAGCTTGCGCTTGGTCAGATCTCCTGAGGCGCCAAAGATCACCAGGATCCCCGGCTCGGGAATCCTCTCGCCGCCGGGGTGAACCAGGGAAAGGTCCTCAGGGCGTACGCTCATCTGTATCGTCGTCATGGCTCGTTCCTCGCAGTGGACAGTGGACAGTGATCAGTGGTCGGTTGCAAGCGGCGACGGCCCGTGGAGAATGCTGTGCACCCGGGATTTTGCTAACCACTGTTCACTGACAACTGACCACTAGTCCTTTTTCACCGCATGGCCGCCGAACGCATTGCGCATGATGGCCAGCATACGGTCGGTAAAGTTGTTTTCCTCGCGCGAACGGATGCGCCGCATGAGCGACTCCGTAATAACCGGCGCGGAGACATTCAGGTCGATGGCTTCGATCACTGTCCAACGCCCCTCGCCGGAATCTTCGACAAAGGCCTCAAGGCCCTCGAGAGACGGGTTCTTGCCGAGCGCCTCGGCGGTCAGGTCCAGCAACCAGCTCCGGACTACGCTGCCATATCGCCAGATCTCGGCGATCTGGGGCAAATCCAGGCTCAACTGTTCCTTCTTTTCGAGGATGGTGAAGCCCTCGGCATATGCCTGCATCATGCCATATTCGATGCCGTTATGGATCATTTTTACAAAATGGCCTGCGCCGCCCGGACCTACGTGGCCCCAACCCTTGTCGGCCGAAGGTGCCAGGGTTTCGAAGATGGGCCGCAGATACTCGACCGGCTCCTTGTCGCCGCCGATCATCATGGAGTAGCCCTCTTTCAGCCCCCAGACGCCGCCCGAGGTGCCCACATCCAGGAAGTTGAAGCCCTTGGCGGCTACCTGGTCGTGGCGGCGCATTGACTCCTTGTAGTTGGAGTTGCCCCCGTCGATCAGAATATCTCCGGGATTCAACAGCGGCTCCAGTTTGGCGATGGTCTGGTCGACCGGATCGCCCTGCGGCACCATGATCCAGATGGCCTTGCGGCCTTTGAGGTGCTGGGCCATCTCCTCGAGCGTTCCAACGCCCACATTCCCGGTTGCGGTGAGACGGGCGACGGCCTGGGCGTTGAAATCGAAGCCCACTACCTGATGGCCTCCCAGCCTTAGCCGTTCCGCCATGTTTCCGCCCATCTTGCCAAGGCCGATCAATCCAAGTTGCATAAGAGTCCTCCTGCGTCCCTCTTAGGTCGCTGCCGATTGCTTTGATTCCTGGCGGGCTGCAAGGGGGCAGGCGTCGCCAGGGAGAGAGAAAGGTCACGCTTCGCGCTTCCGTGGTGAAGCGGGTCGAAGGTTGGATGAGGATGAGTCCTTTGGAGATTCCGGATTCTCTTTTATTTAATGCCATTCAGCGTGTTTCGCCAGCAACCGGGCCTGGAAAGGGAGTGGGCCTCGCCCGGCTCAAGAGGGCCTGTCGTCAGAAAACAATGAGAAAAAGTATCGAACCGGCAGTGATACGATCATGGAGCCTCGGGAGCGCTTCCGGCAGACGCATCGTGTGATATTGGCCTCATCCGCCTCGCCGTAATGGGAGAGAAGCTGAGCAGCCCGAATTCGGCCACCGCAGCAATTTGGCGACCGGCTTCGGGCTGTCTTCTGTGTAGACCCCGGTCGATTTGCGTAAAGTCGTTCAATAAGCAGGATTACCGCTGAATTTCTTCCAACCGGCGCCGATAAGGGCATCGCCGGACAACACCGGCGGGAGATAAGCATGGCCTTTTTGAATTGGAACGATTCGCTCTCGGTAGGCGTGAAGAGCATTGACGAACAGCACCAGGTATTGGTGGACACCCTTAACCAACTACATGCCGCCATGATGAAGGGCCAGGGGCAGACGGTTACGGCCCCCCTGCTCAAGAAGCTGGTTGACTACACCGGATTCCATTTTTCGACTGAAGAAGCCATGATGGCGCGCACCGGATTTGCGGGCTTGGCTACGCACCGCATCCACCACCAGGAGTTGACCCGCCAGGTGGGAGAGTTTGTAGCGCGCTATGAAAGCGGGGAAGTCCGGCTCAACCTCGACTTGATGAATTTCCTGAACGGCTGGCTTGCTAACCACATTCAAAAAGAGGACAAGGAATACGGCCCCTGGCTGACTTCGCACGGGGTGCGGTGATTCGCCCTTCCTGCTTGCCCGTCAACTGTTCTCTCTTTCGGGCGTTGCCAGAACGCCCAGGTTCACCAGTTCCTGCCGCAGCGAGTCCGCGCCCGTAAACAGCGCCGTCACAAACCCGGCAGCGCTTGCGGCGGCCACGTTTCCCGCGCGGTCGTCGATAAAGAGTATGCGCTCGGCAGGTCGTCCCAGAATATCGAGGGCGCGCAGATAGATGGCCAGATCCGGCTTGCGCAGGCCCAGGTAGCAGGAGCTCAGCGCAACCTGAAAATGCTTGCGCAGTCCGAAGCGCGCGAAGCGGTACTCGTTGGTCTCGCGCGCCTCGTTGTTCAGCGCCCCCAGCAGGCACTGGTTCAGCTCCGCCAGTTCTTTGACCAAGCTCAGTGCGCCGTGCGGCAGCGCAAGGGTTTGCGCGCACATGGCTGCGAAAAACTCATCGTGCGAAAAGCTGCGCGGCTGATAAAAGACTGTCGCGTCCAAATAGGCGTTTACGGGAATCGCACCGACTTCCCACTCCGCATAGGGCGCTGGGTGGCGGACTTCAAACTCCGCTACATCCAGGCCGAATTGCCCCAGCACCACGGCGCGCTCCCGGTGGTCCCAGCCGTTCGTGAGCAGAACTCCGCCTACATCGAAAAGAATCACGTCGAAGGGGAACATCGGCGCCTCGGGTTTCAGAGTTGGGAACAGATGAAGGCATCTCGGGCTTTTGGCAAGTAAGTCAATCCCCTCAATGGGTCCCTTCAACCAATAAGTAATCATATACTTGCGTCTTCTATCAATCGCCTCCGTGCTGGCTGTCGGGACGATGCAGGGTTATCCGGCATTTCAAGAGAGACCACGCAACATCCTGCGCAGCTCCTCCGGGTCTCCATCCGGCACGAGCTGCTCAACCTCCTCATGGGTACGTTTCCACACCGGAACCGCTTCGGCCAACAGGGCGCTGCCCTTCGCTGTGAGTTTCAAAATGCGGCTTCTGCGGTCGGAGGGGTCCAGAATCACTTTGACCAAACCTCGCCGTTCCAGCGGCTTCAAGGCGGCTGTCAAAGTGGTGCGGTCCATCGCGAGCAGAGACGCCACCGGCCCCATTGGCGGTGGCTCAGGGCGATTCAACGACATCAGAAGCGAGAACTGCCCGTTTGTCAGCTCGAACGGACGCAACATTTCGTCGAATCGGCGGGCCAAAGCGCGGGCGGCTCGCTGCACATGGAGACAAAGACAGCTATCGCGTACGAGGAGTGTAGTTTCATACGGAATCAGAATAGGGCTTGACACGTGACGAGATTAGTTGATATCAACATAATCGTCAAGCGAAGTTCCCCGGTTCTCCATGTAAGCCCACTGAGGTTCCCCTGGGGCCGACATGGTCCAAGGTCGGGTCGTTTCGCAACCTGTATCGATGGCCGCGCAGGCCAATCTCGGCGATCGTTGCGGAACAGGATCGCACTAAGCGGCAGTTATCCCCGGCTCAGGGTCGAAAGAGGGTCCAGAGCGTCGGCCACGGCGCAATTCATCTTCCCCACGGAGGTCCGGTATGTCATTCTTTCGCGATTTGAGAATTGCCATTCGATCTTTGGCGCGTGTACCAGCGCTATGGTTCACCGTAGCGCTGACGTTGGCTCTCGGTATCGGGGCCAACGCTGCCATCTTCAGCGTGGTCCGCGCCGTGCTTCTGCGGCCTTTGGCGAATCGGGACGAGGGCAAATTGCTCTACCTGCACCAGAGCGCTCCGGGCATTGGCGTCACCAACATGACCTTCTCGATTCCGGAAATCCAGGACATCGGCAGCGGGCTGAAATCGATCAAAGAACTCGGCACGTTTTCAGAGATTGACTTCACGCTTGTCGGTCTGGGCACGCCGCGCGAGATACCCGCCGGCGTGGTCGATGGGCACTACTTCGAAGTCATGGGACTGCAGCCAGTGCTGGGGCGCCTGCTGACCCCTGCCGACGACGGCCAAAATGCCGCCGGCGCCGTGGTGCTGACCTACCATTTCTGGAAGTCGTCGCTGCACTCCGATCCCAGCGTTCTTGGGAAGACCGTGCGTTTGGAGAGTTACAGTGGCGCTCGCTCCGCGACTGTGGTTGGGGTGCTTGAGCCTTCCGTGCCCTATCCTGTTGCAACCGAGATCATTGCCAACGTCGTAACCAGTCCGCATCACTTGTCGGCTACGATGGTCACCGGCCGCGAACATCGCATGACTGAGGTATTCGGGCGCCTTGCTCCGGGCGCGACGGTCGAAGGCGCGCGCGCGGAGTTGAACGCCGTCTATGCGGCAATGTTATTGGCGCATCCCGAGGTCTACAAACCTGGGGATCGTTACACCATCGGCGTGACGCGCATGCACGACCAGATCAATGCGCGCGCCAATACGATTCTGTGGGTGTTGTTTGCGGCATCGGGCCTCCTGTTTGTGATTGCCAGCTCGAACGTAGCCAACCTGGTACTGGCCCGCACCGTTCGCCGCGAGCCGGAACTGGCCGTGCGGGCTGCCTTGGGAGCAAGCACTGCCGTGCTGCGCCGTTCGTTGTTGGCGGAAAGCCTTGTTTTGTGCGTCAGCGGAGCCATCGCCGCGGTTGCCTTGGCTGTGCCCATGGTGGCGGTGCTGGGCCGCTATGCTTCGCGCTTCTCAGTTCGTGCCAACGATCTGACGCTGGACTTCAGCCTGGTTTGGTTTGGGATTGCGCTGGCCTTGATCGCGGCGGTTTTCCTGGCCTATATTCCGCGACTGCCTTCTGCGGAGGCTCCGCAAGGCGGCCTTACCGGCCGGGGAACGCGGGTGGCCGGCGGCAGCAGCCGGCGCCTGCGCGTTTTTGCTGTGACGCAGATCGCTGCCTCGTTCCTGCTGCTGGCCGGGGCCTGCGTGCTGATGAAGACCCTGTTTGTGTTGGAGCAGACCCGGCCGCCATTCGAATCCGCCAACGTATTGGCCGTAAACTTGCCGGTTATGTCGTACGGCAAAACGCCGCAGCAGGTGCAGGAGTTCTATCGAGACCTGCAGCGCCGCATCGGCGCGCTCCCAGGCGTGGAGCATATCGCTTCAGGCTTCAGCGTTCCCTGGCGCGACAGCCAGGGCCTCAACATCAGCTTTACCTTCGCGGCCATCGGCGCCAGACGCCCGGACGGTCAGGACTTCCGCGCAAAGTTCCGTTCCGTATCGCCGGGATTCTTCGATACGTTCGGCGTGCCGGTCCAGGCCGGCCGCGATTTCAACGAGGGCGACAAGGCCGGCTCGGAGCGAGTGGTCATCATCAGCCAGAGCCTTGCGCAGTTGCTCTATCCCGGCCAGAACCCTTTGAACCGCAAGCTGTGGTGGACCGACGGCGTGATGAAGTTCATCGGCATCAGCACCGAGCCGCGCCGCATCGTTGCCGTAGTGCCGGACTTCGACGACGAGAATATTATCCCGACTCCGGCCATGACGATTTATCAGCCGATCGAGCAGGAAGGATGGAACGGCCGCCTTTTTGTACGCGCAAGCGGGGATGTGTACGCGCTGGTTCCGGCCATTTCCCGGACGATTCATGAGATGTCTGCCGACCAACCTGTGGAGAAGGCCAGCACGCTGGGCGACATCCGCGCCGAAGTGCTGACACCGGACCGGCTGAATGCAATTGTGTTTGGAGGGTTCGCAGCGGTGGCATTGTTGATTTCGGTGGTGGGCGTGGCCGGCGTGCTCGCTTTCTCCGTCAGCAGCAGAACCCGCGAGTTTGGCATCCGCATGGCCTTGGGCGCGCTGCCCCGGCACATTCTCACCAATGTCCTTGCCGAGGGAACGGCCATGGCTGCCATTGGCGTGGGTGCGGGGGTGCTGATTGGCTTTGTGCTTGCGCGCGCGGTCGGCAAATATGTCACCGAGATCTATCAGCCCGGTGCACTTGTTTTTGTCGCATCCGCTGTGGCCATTTTGGCCGCGGCCGTAACCGCCTCTGCGGTGCCGGCGGCCCGTGCTGCCAGAGTGAACGCCGTGGAGGCACTACGCGCCGAGTAGTCCATTTGCCGGAATTACATGGTTGGCGGTCACTCGACCTCAGCGGCGGTCAGGACCCATACTTGCTTACAGCGGTCTGGGCATCGCTGGAAGGAAGAGTCGATGAAGCTTGTACGCTATGGAAATCGCGGCGCGGAAAAGCCGGGCGCGCTTGACGCGGCGGGAAATATCCGCGATCTCTCGGGCGTAGTTGCAGACATAGCCGGCGCAGCCCTGCTGCCCGACTCACTCCAACGGCTCCTGCAAATCGATCTGAACACATTGCCCCTTGTTGAAGGTTCTCCCCGCCTGGGCCCCTGTGTCGGCGCCGTCGGCAAGTTCCTCTGCATAGGGCTCAACTACTCCGATCACGCGGCCGAGTCCGGCATGGCGGTACCCGCCGAGCCGGTCCTCTTCATGAAGGCGACTTCAGCCATTTGCGGCCCCAACGACAACGTCGTTATTCCTCGCGGCGCGCAAAAGACCGATTGGGAGGTGGAACTGGGCGTCGTCATCGGCAAAGAAGCAAAATACGTCGATGAGGAGAACTCACTTTCGCATGTGGCGGGATATTGCGTGGTCAACGATCTCTCCGAACGCGCGTTTCAGTTGGAAGGAACCGGCCAGTGGGTCAAGGGCAAAAGCGCCGACACCTTCGGACCGATCGGCCCCTGGCTGGTCACGCCGGACGAAGTTCCCGACCCGCAAAACCTCCATCTTTGGCTTGAAGTCGATGGACACCGCTATCAGGACGGCTCCACCGCCACCATGGTTTTCGGCGTAGCCCATCTCATCAGCTACCTCAGCCGCTTCATGAGCCTGCAGCCCGGAGACGTCATCTCTACCGGAACGCCTCCTGGGGTCGGACTTGGCCAAAAACCCCCTCTGTATTTGCGCGCCGGCAACGTGATGACGCTGGGAGTTGAGAATCTGGGTTGGCAACAACAGAAAGTTGTCCCGTTTGGTTCGTGAGAACCAGATGGCTGCAGCTATCTTGGCTCCTGGACCGAGAGCTTAGCGAGACCAATCGACATTTGCGGCTTCATTGGGGACCTTGGAGTCTGGAACAACAGTTGCGCAAAGCCCGATAATGAGAAGTCCGTGCGTGGTGATGCAAGCCGCCCCACTTGGGGGGACCGGAGGGAAACAAGGATTCAGTCCCCGGCTCCCCTGCCGGTACCCCCCGATCCTGCATCCACCCAACCCGATCCGTCATCCATTACTCGATGAGTCATCCCCTCTTTTTCCCTTTCCAGCTTCGTTCAGTCGTCTTTGCCAATCGCATTGGCGTCTCATCCATGTGCCAATATTCGTCTCAGAACGGCTTCGCCAGCGATTGGCACCTGGTCCATCTGGGAAGCAGGGCGCAAGGCGGCGCCGGCTTGGTGATGTTTGAAGCCTCAGCGGTTCTGCCCGAAGGCCGTATCTCGCCGGCGGATCTCGGGATCTGGAGCGACGACCATATCCCCGCGCTCGCCCGGATCGTCGAGTTCATCCACTCCCAGGGAGCCCGGGCAGGCATTCAACTCGCTCATGCAGGACGAAAAGCCAGCATGTCCCCACCCTTCGTCGGTGAGCGGCTAGTTTCTCCTGCCGAGGGAGGCTGGCAGCCCGTGGCACCGAGCGCTCTCGCCTTTTCGCCCACCTACGCCGTTCCTGACGCCCTCGATCAGCCCGGCATGGCAGCCGTTGTGGAGGCGTTTCGGCAAGCCGCGCACCGCGCCTTCACTGCAGGGTTCGATCTGGTCGAAATCCACGCTGCACACGGCTATCTGTTGCATCAGTTCCTGTCGCCCTTAGCCAACCAGCGCACCGATGCCTGGGCCGGCACTTTTGCAAATCGTATCCGCCTGCCACTCCAGGTCGTTGACGCCGTCCGTGCCGAATGGCCGGACCATCTGCCCCTTTTCGTTCGCATTTCCGCCACAGACTGGGCCGAAGGCGGATGGAACATCGACGAATCCGTTCAACTGGCCCGCCTCTTCCGCGAGCACGGCGTCGATCTGGTCGATGTGTCTTCCGGCGGTCTCGTCCCCAACGCCAAGATTCCTGTGGCTCCGGGGTACCAGGTGGGATTTGCCGCGCAGATCCGCAGCCAAGCGGATATTCCCACTGCCGCCGTCGGCCTCATCACCGATCCGATCCAGGCCAACGGCATTCTCGTCCAGGGCGAAGCCGATCTCGTTCTCCTGGCCCGCGAGTTTCTTCGCGATCCCTCGTGGCCGGTTCATGCAGCCGCTGCACTGGGCGAACCTGCAGCATGGCCGCGGCAATATCTTCGCGCAGCACCACACCATTCGGAAGCGCGCGCCGGGGTCGCTCTCCCTTGAATCCCGGCCACATGCCCTCTTTACACGGGTTCATGAAGGCAATCTCCTGGTTCTTCACAGAATTGCACACAATCCTGTGAATTTGCTTCACAAATTGTGCAAAGTGTGGCCTATACTGCCTCTAGAGTGAGGATTGCACCGTCCGTACGGCGTCCTGCTCGAAGCATCCATGGCCACGCAACTTTCCCAAAAGCGCGCGCTCGATCAGCCCCAAATCCCTGACCGTCTCTATTTCAAGATTGGGGATGTGGCCCGCATTTGCGACGTCAAAACCTATGTCCTACGCTTTTGGGAGTCGCAGTTTCCCCACCTCAAGCCCAACAAAAGCGGCACCGGACAGCGTCTCTATCGCCGTCGCGACGTCGAAATCGCCTTGGAGATCAAGCGCCTCGTCCACGGAGAGGGCTATACCCTCGCCGGAGCGCGCCAGGCACTCGAGCAGGTCAAGCACCCAGACTCGGAGCGCCCAACCCAGAATGCCTCACTCCGAAAACTCCCCACGGAGCCGTCCCTCGATCTTCAGCCCCGACTTCCTCTACCCGGCATGGATTCTCCGGTGCGCCTCGATGCGGCTGCGTCTGCCATTGGCCATATTCGCGCCGAACTGCGAGACATTGCCAGGCTCCTGGGTTCGTCCCATGAGCCGTCACCGCGCCGGCGATCCCGCCTCGCATCGGTCTCAGACTCCGAGGTTCTTCTTTTCCCCTCTTGAATCCCGAAACGATGCCAAGAGTCAACCCTCGTCTGGGTTCTGTTGTCTGGAAATCTATGCCCTCGTGCTATGGTGTTCTTACCTGAGCCGGAACCCCTGGTGAAAAAGTTGTCATCGTCTCCGCCGGCGCCCGCCAGTCCTACGCCATTGGTGTTCCTGGAGCTTCCCCATGAGGAAATGTAGTACCTGCAAGACGTCGTCGTTCCGATTATCCCGATTTCGCTTCTACGACGTTATCCCGCTGGTTGTTCTCAGATTCCCCGTAAGATGCCGCTCATGCCACGAACGGACCTACCTTAGCGTGTTCGAAGCATGGAACATTCACAAAGCCGAGAAGAATCGTCATCGTAAAAGACATGGGGATGCCCCGTCCCACTCAAATTCTCAAGCAGGTTGAACCTGCAGATAGCCCCGAAAAACTCCGGGCCGTTCTCTAACCTGCTATTGGGTCGTTTCGGAAGAGAGTGGAAAAGCAGCCCAAGTCAGGATCCGAGCCTGTTCAGCCAATTGGCTCTCCTCGGCGGCTTTAACCCGGGCAACGTCCTCAACAGTGCCCATGGGGCTGTACTGGCCTGTTTTCCATCATTTGTACCAGTTCTTGCCTCGGAAAGTATGGTTCTATGACCCCCTTTCCGAGGCAACAACGGGAAACGCATCCGCCGATGGCGTTGCCCTTCCTATTCCTTCTTTTCCGCATTCCGCGCTCGCACCTTGAACCAGATCGGCGTCCCCTGGAATCCGAACGCCTCGCGGATCTGGTTCTCAAGGAAGCGCTCGAAGCTGAAGTGCAGCTTGATGTCGCGGTCGGTAAACAGCACGAAGGTGGGCGGCGACACAGCAGCCTGGGTCATGTAGAAGATCCGCAGCCGCTTGGCCATCGGTGCCGGCGCTCGCTGGAAGTCGATCTTCTCCAGGAACCGGTTCATCTGCCCGGTCGATACCCGCTTGCGCCGCTCCGCCGCAATGGCCTTGGTCTCGTGCAACACCCGTTCAATGCCCATGCCTTCCAGCGCAGAGAGAAAGATCACCGGCGCGTAACTCAGGTATTTCAGCACGGTGCGCAGTTGCTCTTCGAAAATCGCCCGATCCGCGGGCGGCTTGCCGTCCTTGCGCTTGGTAGTAATCGCGTCCCACTTGTTCACCAGGATAATGACGCTGCGTCCGCTCTCATGCGCATAGCCGCCGATGGTGGCGTCCGCGGCGGTCACGCCGTCGGAGGCATCGATCACCAGCAAGGCCACGTCCGCGGCTTCCAAATGCCGACGCGCCATGACGACGCTCATCTTCTCGGCCATCAGGTGGGTCTTGCCCTTGCGCCGGATACCGGCCGTATCCACAAACCGGAACTTCTGACCCTCGAACTCCACCACCTCGTCCACGGCATCTCGCGTGGTCCCGGCAATGGGAGAAACAATCGCCCGGGTCGTCCCCGTCAGTGCATTTAAAAGTGTGGATTTCCCCACATTCGGCCGCCCGATAATGGCTACCGACGTCTCGTGCTGCTCAAACTCCCCGTGGGTACGATGCAGTGGCTGCAATTCCCCATCGACAAGCTCCGCGCCTCGAGGATCCTCGTCGATCTCGTCGTCATCGTCCGTGTCGTCGATATCGCCGAAGTCTTCGTCTTCTTCCTGTTCGCCCTCGTCCCGGGCTTCTTCTTCAACCGGCACATCTTCAACGGCGGCTGCAACCGGCTCCGGTAGCGCGTCGGAGATGGCATCCAGCAGGTCGCCGATCCCCAGTCCGTGCTCCGAGCTCACAGGAAACACATTGCGCAGGCCGAGCTGGCGGAAGTTCTCGGCCGCGTAGGCCATGGCCTCGCCTTCAACCTTGTTGACGCACAAAAACACCGGCTTGCCGCCGCGAATCAGCAGCTTCACCAGATCGTAGTCGGGACTCGCCAACTCGGTGCGCGCGTCTACCACCAGCACCAGCGCATCGGCTTCTTCCAGCGCCACTTTGGCCTGGCTATAAATCTCGGTCGGAATCAGGTCCGGGTCGTCGGGAATGATGCCGCCCGTATCGACCACGCGAAACATCCTGCCCGCCCACTCGTATTCCCCGTAGATGCGGTCCCGGGTAATCCCCGGCTCGTCGCCCACAATGGAGCGGCGGCTCTTGGTGAGCCGATTGAAAAACGTGGACTTGCCTACGTTGGGTCTGCCAACAATCGCCACCAGGGGAAGCGTGCTTCCAAACGCGCTGGAAGGTACAACCGATTTACGATACTTCGCCAAAAGAACTCCAGTCCAAGGGTAAAAATCCACTTTCTCGGGATCGTGTCAGGACCACAAGCGCCTGACGCCGTATGCGTCGAAGACTGCATCCTTGCTTAGCAGGCTCCAGCCCAGCTCAAGCGTCTGAGCCGCAAGCAGGCGGTCGAAAGGATCGCGGTGATACCACGGCAACCGGCCGCTGCGAATCACCTGCGCGGCAGTCGGCACAAGCAGGTTAAACCGTCCCCGCGCCATGATCGATTCGAAATCGTCCACAATGTCTGCGGCATCGAGCCGCCCAATTGAGCTCTTGATCGACATCTCCCACGGAGTGGCCAGTGAGATTGCCAAGGTCGACGCCGGATCTTCGATCAGCCCGCGAATCGTCGCAGGCAGCGACGCCGGGCTGCGCAGAAACCAGATCAGCGTGTGTGTGTCGAGCAGGTAAGTCATTTGCCGGCAGCTTTAACCGGCGGTGGAACCAGCGGCACGTCAAGCAGATACCCAAGGCCGCTCTGGATCAACTCTTCGTCTGTCATGGGGTCGAACGCATCGTCGTCCCAATGAGCCTCTTTCGGGTAAGCGCCCGCCAGAGAGCTGCGGCTGAAGGTGGTATGAATCGGCACGATCTTCGCCACCGGCTTGTTGCCGCGCATCACAATCACCTCTTGGCCCGCCTCTGCCTCTTTCAGCAGCCGCGAGAGGTGGGTTTTCGCCTGGTGCACGGTATAAGCCATGGACTAAGTATGCTTAGTCCACTCTGCGAAGTCAAACCTGCAAAAACAGGTCGGGTTTCGCGGCAGAATGGGGTTTTCCTTAAAAGGTGGCTTGAATCCCGGCCCGCCGATTGCCCATGCTTACCGTCAGGAGACAGAACATGCATGTTCACGGCAGCCACATGAATCTCAACTCTGCCAACCTTTACTCTGCCGCGGGGGCTGAGAAAGCCGCCGCCGCATCCCGAGCCGCCGAGACCCGCAAAAAGCTGCTCAAAAGCGCCGGGGAGCTTGACGGCGTGTCGGGCTCTGAGGAAGGTTCAATCTTCGGCCACTGGATGGACTCGGCAGAGAGTCAACCGCTGAACCAGGGAACCAACCAGGGGATGAGCGAAGACGAATACCACCCGGGCACCACCGGCCGAGATCCCGATTTCGGTTGAGCTTCTGGTTCCGGAACTGACTTCGCGGCCTAATCGAGCGCGCGGCTCTCTATGATGGAGTGAGCCCGATGCCGCCGACCGACACCCCAACCCGTGCCCTGCCGACCCTGCACGAGTTTTTCGCGCCAGGCGGCATCCTGGCGCAGTCGGCCCTGCCCTACGAGTACCGCACCGGCCAGTTGGAGATGGCAAAGGCCGTCGAGCGGGCTCTCGAAGAGCGGCGCCACCTCATCGTCGAGGCCGGTACCGGCACCGGAAAGACCCTGGCCTACCTGCTGCCCGCGCTGCGTACCGGCAAACGCGTCATCATCTCCACCGGAACCAAGGCCTTGCAAGACCAGCTTTTCTTCCGCGATATCCCCTTCCTCGAATCGCTCCTCGGTCCTCTCCACGTCTGCTACATGAAGGGCCGCGCCAACTACCTTTGCCGCCACAAGCTGGTCACGCTGCGCGCCCAGCCGATGTTGACCGGTTTGGGGGAGATCGACCAATACCGCCAAATTGCCGCCTGGGAAGAGACCACCGAGACCGGCGATCGCAGCGAGATCTCCGGCCTGCCCGAATCCAGCACCCTGTGGTCCAAGCTCGACGCCCGAACCGAGGCCTGCCTGGGCTCGACCTGCCCCGACTACAGCCGCTGCTTCATCACCGAAATGCGCCGTCGGGCTCAGGAATCGGACATTATCATCGTCAATCACCACCTGTTCTTCGCCGATGCCTCGGTCAAACAGGAAGCCGCGGGCGCAGCCGACGCCGGCATTCTGCCCGAAGCCGCGGCGGTGGTTTTTGACGAGGCCCATGAACTGGAAGAGGTCGCTTCGAGCTACTTTGGCCTTTCGGTCAGCAACCTGCAGTTTGAGGAGCTGGCCCGCGACACAGAGACCCAGCTCCGCGGAAAACAAGGCTGGGAAAACCTCCCCGGCCTGACCCAGCAACTCCGCGAGCGCGCCCGTATGTTCTTCGCCGGTTTGCCCATGGCCAGCGACGGACGCCAGCCCTTTACCGAGCGCGAGGAATTCCTTGAGACCTCCGGCGACCTCTATATGTCGGTGCGCGCCACGCTCAAGCGCCTTGAAGCCGAGATCGATGGGATGAAGGGCGTGGACGAAGCCCCCGGTCTGCGCAAGCGGGTCGGCCGGCTGCGTTCGGAGCTGGAGTTCCTGCTCGAATCGAACGCCAACAACATGGTCTATTGGATGGAGCGGCGCAT
>CAZLMY010000123.1:0-16855 GCA_964560845.1 uncultured Occallatibacter sp.
TGGCCACGCCGTGCTGGCCCGCGCCGGTCTCGGCAATGATGCGCTTCTTGCCCATCCGCTTGGCCAACAGGCCCTGTCCCAGGGCATTGTTGATCTTGTGTGCGCCGGTATGCAGCAGGTCTTCGCGCTTCAGGTAAATTTTGGCGCCGCCGAGTTGCTCGGTCAGACGCTTGCAAAAATAGAGCGGCGTGGGGCGGCCAGCGTAGTCGTTCAACAGCCCGGTCAACTCGGCCTGAAACGCAGGGTCTGCCTTGGCCACATCGTACTCGTGCTCCAACTCGACGAGCGCCGCCATCAGCGTCTCCGGCACGTAGCGCCCGCCGTAGACGCCGAAGCGTCCGGGGCGTGACTCGGAAGGGAGAGCGGGAATTATGATCGATGCCATGGGGCCTCCTGCGGGTTCACCCGTAAAATAGGGGACCTTTCAGTGTACTAGGGCCATGGGAGTTGTTTGGTCTGCACGTTCTGCCTGGGGTGGTCGCGCCTTTGGAGGCTGTTCTTAACGATGGGTCCCGCCCGATTCCAGGGAAGTACGCAGCCAGACGCGCAAGTCCTGCTCGACCGGCCAGGCTTGGATCCTCGGCTGGGCGGCCATCAGCACCTGCAGCCCGGCGGCATGGATGTGTGTGCAAGCCGAGAGATCCACCATGCGACGAGGCTTCTTTTCAAGGGCGTCGCGCAGCGGTTCGGCTTCTTCCATGTCAACCAATGCGCTCAAAATCAACCGGTTTGGCTTGCATTCGATGGGCATCAGGGCTCCTCCTTGATCCTCCGCCACTGGTCCATGGTCGAGCGGCGGCCAGGCATATTCGAAATGTCGTTAGCTGGTGGCTCGATAGCGGTTTGCTCCTGAGGCGCGGGGGTTGGGAGGTCTGACGTTGCGCAGGCTGCCGGCGGGAGCAGGGGGAGCTCAGGCGGATCTGCAAAGCTGCCCAGCCAGGAGGGCTGGACAGGAATCACGATCGACTGGCCGGCCATGGAGCAGAAGTGGTTGGCGAGTACCTCGGCTGAAGCCGATGCCAGCAAATGGAACGCGAGCACACAGCGGCAAATGTCCAATTCCGCCAGCGGGGCCGGCGCTTCGGTGGAACGCGCGTTGCCCCAAAGCAAACCGGGTGTCTGACGCACGGCATAGAACGGGTCGTCGCCGTGAATGAAACACTGGCTGAGCGGTTGGAAATCGATCCAGTGGATAGGCTCTCCATCGCGGCTAAGAAGCCAAGCTTCCCGGCGAGTGGCTTCCGGAACGGCAAGGAGAGCGGCAAGATCGGGTTGTGCCGGCGCACAGCCGGGAGAAGCTTGCGGCGTTTCGAGACCGCAACACTCAGGGAACGCCAAGGCCTGTTTTGCTTGTCTTCGTACCACTACCGGCATCATGGCTCGTAACATCCCGGCCATATGCAGGGCTTCCTCGTTTCGGGAGGTTTCTATCTCCTCCGTCGTCTCGATGTCGCTGCACAGGGCGAGAACGCACTCGATCGCGCCGAGAAGTCTTGTGGCCAGTTCACTCGAATAGGCCAGATCGCCTTTGCGTACCAGGCTGAGCAGGTCTTCGCCTGCGCGCAGAATCCGGGTCATGCGCGGGAAGTGGACCAGCCTGCTCATGCCATGAAGGGTATGCATGTGCTGAAACAACTCTTCGATGCCCTCCCGATCGTCGGGCGCCTTCTCGACTCGCAAAAGCCTGAGCGCAATGCCCTGTGCGAGTTCGCGGGAATCGGCCAGGAACTGCTGAAGCACGGGATTCATTGGCATCGTTCTCCAATGGGCTGCCAGACCGACAGCGGCGGTTGAGAAGATGCGGGGACCCTGGACCGCCGGAGCCGGCGAATGGTTGCGGTTGGGAGTCCCGGCACGAATTCGGACGGTGGCAAGGATGCGTTCATCGCAGCGTCAGGTCTCCAGAATCCGTTTGAGCGCCAGGTCTGCTGCAAATTGAATGAACAGGTTGCGGGGGAACCGGGCCTTCACATGCAGCAAGGGGTCGATGGAGGCCTCGGTGCCCACCTCGCAGAGCAGCTCCACCGCCGTGGCGCAAACGTTGGCCTGGAGGTCGCGCTCGAGCACCTCCACAAGCCATCGCTCCGCGTCCGGGTGGCGCGAGGCATCGAGAATGTCGACGGCGAAGATACGCACTTCAGGATCGCGATTGCCCAGCAGGGCATCGAGAACCCTGGCCCCTTCGGCATCCAGAAGCCGCATTGTGTCGATTGCCTGGCTGCGTAGCACAGGGTCTTCGCAGAAAAGCCATCCGGCGAATTCGCGGACACCTGCTGGATCGTCGAGACCGGCTAGCGTGTTGAGAATGGCCTGGCCCCTGGAGGGGTTCTGTCGCTCGGTTTCCGAAAATGTGTCGTCGGCCGTCTCATCTGTGTTCGGTTTTTCCAACCGCATTGCTTCGTCCTCACCGGCGTGTGGCCCACTTGCAACGCCGGTTGCGCCGCAGGATTCTTGGCGTCTCTAGAGCAGTTTCGACTGAAGGATGGGGAAGATGCGCGCAAATATGCGCTCGGCGAGAGCCATTTCCCAAGATCCGAACATGAGCCCCAAATTGAAATCCGGTCACACAATGGAGTGACGCAGTGCCATTCGGGAAGGCGCAGCTCTTGAAGTTCCACGCCGGCACACAGGCCGGATGCAGATGAGCCTTCGGCTTGGAGCCCTCGATTTTGTTGGTCGTTTTGATGCAGGTTGGTGCAGGACTTGTTGGTGCGGGACCTCGCGCACGGCAGCGCGCCGGGATCGATTGGACACAAAACGAAACAAGTTAGCTTTCGCTGCGCGGAGATAGCGAGTCGGCAAGTTAGCTTGTTCGATAAGAAAGTTACTCTCCGGCGCGGTTGCCGTGGGGCATGAGGCCACGCGCAATCAATCCTAGACCGCCGACAAACAGAACCAGCATGACAACAGTGTTAAAGAGGCTCGTGGGCCGGAAATAGACATGCAGGTTGGCAAGAATGCCGGCAAAGATAAACAATGCGCCGGCAATAACAAGGAACCAGCCAAGAATGCTGCGCCCTTTCCAAAACAGCAGGCCGATGCCGAATAACATGGGCAGCAAAGTAATCCCGAAAGCATTCTCGCCGTAGAAGGTCCAGTAAGAACTGGCGACGGTGACCTGGTTGACGAGCAGAAATCCGCCCAGGCATGCCATGACAAAGCCCAAGGCAAAATGACCAAGGCCGCCGGGCGTTCCGCCCGCGTCGGTGAGAGTTCGGTTATCCATGGCCCGCAGTATATCAAAGGACATCGGCGACTGGCCTTCTTGAAATTCGCGGCCAGCAATAGAGTCATTGCAATGGGCAATGACCTGCAATCTGCGATAACAACAGACCTTTGCATGGCTAATTGAGATAGGGCCGATTGGTGCGTTCTGCGCGCCGATGCGAAGGTATTTACGACGACACTGAAAATATGTTGAACTAAGCGCAGAGGAATGCGTATTGCATTTCACATGTCGTACTGGATGGACTCGATCCAATTTGTGGCGTCAAGGCCAAACGGCTGTGCAGCCGCGCAGAAACCCTACGAACTGCGTGGTGAGACGCCGATTTCTCCCGAGCCGTTGGTTATGAAGAATCAGCAGGTTACGGGAATGTTAATCGGCCTGGCAGCGAGGCAGACCTGCGCAAGCCGGCTGAGGGCGAGGCGTAGTTTGTGCGTCCGCTTATTCCCTTGCCGCACAACCCATATCGAGGATATCCTTACCGCAACATTTACACGGCTCCAAACGGTTGTCTAACCATTGAATTCGCTGGGGAGGGTTATGACTGGCAAACATGGATTTCTTGACGCGCTGAAGCAAGTGGCATTCGAAGACGAGCCGGCGCCGCCGGAAAAGCACACGCCGACGCCGTCCGCGCCGAGTTTTGCGGCTCCCAGCTTCGTGGCGCCTGCTTATGTGGCTCCAACGACGCCCCCGCCGATGGGAGGGCCGACGCAGCCAGGCACGTATCCGTTGCCGATTGACGCCGGCGTAGTGCCGGACAACGACTCGGTTTACCAGATGCTGCTGACCAAGACCGACTTTGAGGGCACGCCGACGGCCGCGACCATCCACAAGTTCCTGGATCCGCTGAAGGCCATTCCGGACTCGGTGATGCCCACCAACGTGAAGTTCAGGACGGCGGTCCTGCAAGCTTCCGCACAGGCAGGGATCACCGAAGACGCGATCCTGGGCACCTTCGACACGCTCGCTTCGCGGCTTCAACAGGAGCGGGATGCCTTCGGCGGCAAATCGCAACAGTTTGCTGCGCGCGAGGTTGCCGGGCGGCAAGACCAGATTCAGAAGATCAGCGCCGAAATCACAGAGCTTCAGCAGGAATTGGCACGGTTATCGAACGAATTGGTCGAGGCGCAGGGCAAAGCCGCCCATGCGCAGAGCCAGTTTGAAGCCGCTGTGCAACGCCGTGGAAGCGAACTCGAACAGCAGAAGGCGCTCTACGCCGCACTGCTGAAAGGATAAGAATCGTCATGGGCTTAACGCCGGGTGTTCCGAATTTCACGCAGAACCTGCAGGGTTACTCACCGAAGTCTTTCTGGAAAAAGCCCGAGGGGCCCTTCGGCATGGTCGCGTTGGGGGCCCTGGTCCTCGGCGGCGCTTATGGCCTGTACGTCATGCTGCCCTACATCATCACGTTGCTGCAAGACACGATCAAGGCAACCGTGTTGGGGGTTGTGTTGATCGCCATCCTGTGGCTGGCCTTCAATCCGACCTTCCAGACCGCCGTTCGGAATCTCTTCCAGAACTTCGTCCGCTTCTTCGCTTCGTGGGTGGTTGAGACCGATCCCATCGGGATTCTGCGCAACAATCTGGACGACATGAAGAAGGCCAAGTACAGCCTCGACCAGACCTTGCAGCGTTTTGCCGGCAGCGACGAGCGGTTGCAGCGCAGCATTGCCGCCAAGGGCGACGAGATCAACAATCTGGGCCGCAAGGCAGCCAAGGCCAAGCAGATGGCGGCCGCGGCCACCGATCCTATGGAAAAGGAACGGCTCGGGCTCGAGAGCCAGACCTTCCTGGAGCAGGCCGGCATGCTGATGCAGGGCGTGAAGCAACTGCAGGCGCTGGAAGATCAGACCTCGAAGATGCTGAAGACCTTCCAGCACTGGTCGCAGATTGCCGACAGCAAGATTACGCGCACCGAGAACAAGGTCAATTTCCTGGCCGAGCAGCGCAAGATGATTCTGGACGCCAAGGCCACCCTGGGCGTGGGCCAGCAGTTGCTGCGTGGCAATCCCGAGCAGTTGAAGATGGTCGACATGGCTCTGGAATACCTGGAAGACGACACCTCCCGCACCTTGGGCGAGATCAAGGAATTCTCCCGCTATACCGACAAACTGCTGACCGACGACCAGATCGAGTCCGGCGCGGCGGCCGACGAAGCAGCCGCCAAGTTTGCGGAGTTCAACCAGAAGCTGCTGACTTCCGGCAACGCGAGCTCGGGCGCGGACATGATTCACATTCCGGGAATGGAAGCACCCGCGCCCTTGAAGATGCCCACCACGCTGGCCAGCGTTACGGCTGCCAGCGCCAAGCCGGACAGCGATTACGACAACATGTTCAAGTAGACAGTTTCCAGTGAATCGACGAAGGGAAAGAAAGAAATGCCGCGTTTAAAGCCACAAGCAAAGTTGTTTCTGATCGTAGTTCTGGGTGGGGGCGCGGTCTTCGGACTGCGCGCCGCCATGCAACATGGGCTGATTCCGACCCCTGGCATCATGAAGTCGATCGTCGCCACGCGGGTGAGCCTGCCGCCGCAAGAAGAGGCGCAGGTGGCCAACGTGACGGCGCTGCCCTATCCCGCCGCGGCGCCGGCCAATGTGGGCACGACCCATGTGGTATTCGACGTGTGGGAGTGGAACGCGATGTATTCGCTGATCTATGCCAACGGCGGCGCCGATACCACCAAGGGCTCGCTGATGGAAAAGAACAACGTCAACCTGACGCTGCATCGGGAAGACTCGAACTCGCAGATGAAGGCCGACCTGCTGGCCTGCGCCAAGCAACTGCACGACGGCGAGAAGAACTGCTCCACGGGCGCCGAGGCCATCGTGGTGATGGGCGACAGCGGCGGTCAATGGCTGGCCGATCTGAATCCGCAGTTGAAGAAGCTGGGGCCTGAATATCAGGCGGTGATCATCGGCGCGGTTGGCCGTTCCAACGGCGAAGACGCGCTGCTGGGCCCGGCCGAGTGGAAGTCCAATCCCCAGAGCATGAAGGGCAAGACCGTGGTCGGCGTGATTCGCGACGGCGACTGGAATATCGCGCTCAATTTCCTCGGTTCGAACGGGCTGAAGAACAACCCCGACCTGAAGACCTGGGATCCGGACGCGGTGAACTGGATCGCCGCGCCGGACGAGGACTACATCAAAGCCGTGACCGACGTGTTTGTCCCCAACCGCTGCGAAGACCGCAAGGTGGTGAAGGACGGGCGTCCTACAGGGGAAACCAAGAACATTTGCCCCGACGGCGTGGTGACCTGGACCCCCGGCGACGAGCAGGCCGTTCATGGCCGCCCCGGCACCGTGAAGGTCGTTTCCTCGCATGAGTACGCTTCGCAGATGCCTGCTGTGATTCTGGGCATCAAGAAGTTCTTCAACGACAACCGCGACGAGATCTCCGGCTTGCTGGCTGCCAGTTTCCAGGCCGCCGACCAGGTCAAAGCCTTCGACGCCGTTCGCCGCAAGGCGGGTGACATGTCGGCCGCGCTCTACAAAGACCAGACCGGCGACTACTGGTACAAGTACTATCCGGGCTTCCGCGACCCCAAGTCGGGCCAGATGCTGGGCGGCTCGGCGGTCTTCGGCCTGGAAGACAACGTCAACTACTTCGGCCTCGACGGCAAGCACAACAACAACATGCGCGCCACCTACGAGACCTTCGGCAAAATCGCCACCATGAACTACCCGCTGCTGTTCAAGGACAATCCGATTCCGCCCTACAAGGAAGCGGTGGATACCTCGTTCATCTTCAGCGCACAGGCTTCGCTGAACACCAGCGGCGTGCAGGGCGCCAGCGCGGAGACGGTGGATTATGCCAAGGAAGCCGAGAGCGGTTCGGTGATCGGCCACAAGGCGGTTTACATCAACTTCGCTTCCGGTTCCGATCAGCCTTTACCCGACAGCATTCCAGTGCTCAACGAACTGAAGGACTCGCTGGCCATCAACTCGCAGCTGGCGCTTCAGATCGACGGCTACACCGACAACGCCGGCAGCGACGCGGTCAACATCCCGTTGAGCGAGAAGCGCGCGCAGGCCGTCAAGCACTACTTCCAGCAGGTTGCTCCGTTGAGCTTCCCGAATTCACGCTTCAAACTGGTCGCAGGCCACGGCTCCCAGAACCCCTTGGGATCGAACACGACCCCCAGCGGCAAAGCCCTGAATCGCCGGGTTGAGATCAGCCAGATCGGCCAGTAAACCTGCTTCAAAATCGGGGAGGCGCAAGCCTCCCCGTATCCCTTCCTTCATAGGCAAGCAATGAATCACGCCCTTGCAGTCTTTTCACCCAATGCGGTCTTGAACAGGAGCGCCGTGCGCGCTCTGATCGCCGTTCAGATCCTCATTGTGATCCTGTTATGGTTCTTTAGTCCCTTCGTCCTGCTGCCCAAACCCGGCGAGGTCCTCAGCGCCTTCAGCGAGCTTTGGGAGCAGGGCCTCGGCGCCGAATTGATCACCAGCTTTTATCTCAACATCCAGGCCATCGCCCTCTCCACCATCGTGACGCTGCTGCTGGCCTATGCCACGGTGATGCCGTTCTTTCGCCCCATCGTCGCACTGCTGAGCAAACTGCGCTTTCTCTCGCTGGTGGGGTTGACCTTTTTCTTCACGTTGATGGCCAAGAGCGGTCATGAACTCAAGCTGTCGCTGCTGGTGTTTTCGGTCTCGGTCTTTTTCGTCACCGGAATGGCCGATGTCATCAACGGCATCCCCAAAGAGATGTTCGACCTGGCCCGCACCCTGCGCATGGGCGAGTGGCGCGTGGTTTGGGAAGTCATCGTCCTGGGCCAGATCGACAAGGTCTTCGACGTGCTCCGCCAGAACGCGGCGATGGGCTGGATGATGCTCACCATGGTGGAAGGCATCGTGCGCTCCGAAGGCGGCGTGGGCACCGTGCTGCTTGACCAGAATCACCACTTCCGGCTGGCCGCTGTCTTTGCCATCCAGCTCACCATCCTGTTGCTGGGCTTGTTCCAGGACTACGCCATCGGTTTGTCCAAGAACATGCTTTGCCCCTATGCGGCATTGACGCTGGAGCGTAAATAATGGCGAGCGAAAACTACAGCTTCGGCAACACTCTGTTGAAGATCGACAACGTATCCGTGGATTACGACGGGCGCCCGGTGTTGAGCGGGGTCACCGCCGAGGTAAAGGACATCATTGTGCCCGGCCGTATTCAAGGGCAGGTGGTGGGCATTCTCGGCCCCTCGGGTTGCGGCAAGACCACGCTGTTTCGCGTGATTGCGGGACTGCACGCACCCACCTCGGGCCGCGTCTCGGTGGACGGCTTCGATCGCCCGGTGCGCGCCGGCGAGGTGGGCGTCGTGGCCCAGAGCTACCCGCTGTTCGAACATCGCACCGTGCTGGGAAACCTGATGCTGGGCGCAACCAGGAAGGAAAAGGACTCCCGGGCCGCCCGCGAAAAGGTGATGGCTTATCTCAAGGAGTTCGAGCTTGAAGACAAGTACAACCTCTATCCGGCCCAACTCTCGGGCGGTCAGCGCCAGCGCTGCGCCATCATTCAGCAGATTCTATGCAGCGAGCATTTTCTGCTCATGGACGAGCCGTTTTCCGGTCTCGACCTGATCATGCTGGAGAGGACCTGCGAGCTGATCTCCAAAGTCTCCAACATGGACGACCTGAACACCATCATTGTGGTCACGCACGATGTGACCGCGGCCTGCTCGGTGGCCGACCATTTGTGGCTCATGGGGCACGAACCCGGTCCCGATGGCGTCACCCCTCCTGGCTCTCGCATCGTGAAACAGTACAATTTGATTGACCGGGATCTGTGCTGGAAACCGGGCATCATCACCACTGCGCCCTTCAACAATTTCGTACGCGAAGTGAAAGAAGAATTCAGGAGGCTTTAAATGAGCGATAAGAAAGAAGTCGAGCTTCTGGTTTGCAAGTGCAAGTCCTGCACACATTGGGAGATCGGCAAGGATTTCATCCTCTGCAAGACCTGCGGATTGGAACTCCCCGCCACGATCACCGTCGACGACCACCACATGCTGCATTGGGCAAAGCACGAGCGGTAGGCTTGCTGCACAACATGTTCCTATCTTTGCGCAGAGCCCCCTGACGATCTCAAGGGGCTCTGCGCAACTGCGGGCTACAATAATCTCAACATGCTGATCCTGGCTTCCGCTTCACCCCGCCGCCGCGAACTCCTGACCCAGATCGGCTACACCTTCCAGGTCCACCCCGCTGACATTCCCGAGGAGCCTCGTCCCGGCGAAGACCCCATTGCCTACGTCACCCGCCTTGCGCGCGAAAAAGCCGAAGCTGTGTTTGCCGAGATCGCCTCCAAAGGGCCGGGTGACACAACCTTTCGCCTTCGTTCTGGCGAAAGGAAGGGAAGCCAGGAATCTGCAGGCGCGCAAGCGCCGTCCGCCCCACCGCAGGTGGCGCCAGTGGTCGTGGCCGCCGACACCACGGTTACCCTCGACGACCACATTCTGGGCAAGCCTGAAGACGCCGCCGACGCCGCGCGCATGTTGCGACTGCTCTCCGGCCGCACCCACCGCGTGATCACCGGCGTGGCCGTTGTCACTGCCGAACGAACCGAGGTCGCCGCCGAAGTCACCGCCGTGCAGTTCCTGACTTTGTCGGAAGAAGAGATCGCCGCCTACATCGCCACGGGCGAACCCATGGACAAGGCCGGCGCCTATGCCATCCAGGGCCGTGCCGCCCGCTGGATTCCGCGCATCGAAGGCTGCTATTTCAACGTGGTCGGCTTGCCCCTGGCCCTGGTTTCGAACCTGCTTGAATCGCGCTGAGCACTGACAGCCCGCTCGGCCGCTGACTCAGCACGTCATTGACCCGGCCTTCAAATCGCTCTATCGCCTCCTATTCAGCAAAAAAACGCTGAATGGATGGGGCAGCCTGGTGTCGGTAACTGTGGGCAGGATCAAGAGCCTGGCTGTACGGAAAAGTAATCGGCCACCTGCTGCCAGTTATCCACGCGGACAAAGCCGGTTGCGGCAAGGTTATGCGGGGCGCTGTAGAGGATTCCCTGCCCTTCGAAACGGAGCAGATTGCGGGGCAGGTCGTCGATCAGAAAATCGGCGCGCAGGATGGATTTGTTTCCGCAAAAGACGTAATGCGTGGGCGGAATGAAGGGAAAGTGGCGCTGCAGCCAGCGATACTTGGGCCCCAGAGAGTTGGGGACGGTCATGGCCTGCGTGGCAATAAAAATCTCAAAGCGGGCAGAAAGATCCTTGAGCACATCCTGAGCGCCCGGGATCAGCGCCAGATCTTCAAAAAAGTCTTCTGCGTCCAGAAAGGCGCGCAGTTGCTGCTGGCGGTCGATCGGGGTGATCTCCCAAAGCGATTTGCCGGCCAGATCGGTGGGCGCGACGACCTCGTCGAAGGTCTGGTTATAGCGGCGCAGGTGCTCGGCGAGCGTATCTGCCATCACCTCATCCATGTCCACACAGATGCGTTGCATCGGATCAGGCTCCCGGTTTGTGCTTGGGTGCGCGGGGCGCTCCAGCAGCGGGAGCAGGGGCCATGGCAGGATCCCAATAAAGCAGGCGGCCGCAACTGTCGCAGGTAAGCAATTCACCCTCGCGCAGCTGGTTCCACACCTGCGGACGTACCCCCATGCGGCAGCCGGTGCACTGTTGATTGTCTGCGCGAGCCAGGCCGGTGCCGCGCGAGCCGGAAAGCCGGTCGTAGCGGACGATGTACTCGGCTGCGATCAACGGACGCAGCCCAGCCCGCTCGTGGTTTAACTCGGCCAGTTCGGCAGAAAACTCCTTGTGCCGGTGAGCAGCGCGCTCACGAACTCGCTCCAGAGCGATAGAGAGCGACTCGACTTGAGCGCGGGCTGCGGCTAAGGCGGCCTCCTGGGTCTCGGTTCGCTCCATGCTGGCTAACTCTTCGTTTTCGAGGCGCTCGGCTTCACTGGAAGTGAAACGGATCTCGTGTTCAATGGCATCGGCTTGTTCCGGGGTCTTGACGGAGTCCAGTTGGACGCGAAAGCGGGAAGCCTTCTGGCGGTGCGCGGCAATCTCGCGCTCCAGCTTGGTGCGCAACGATTCTTCCCGGGCCAGCGAATCGGAAGCCTCTGCGGATTGGCGCTCTGCAGCGGCAAGTTCGGCCTCGGCATGGGCAGTTTCCGCCGGAAGCTCTCGAATGGCCAGAGTGAGCCGAGCTCGTTCCAGGTCGATGCTTTGCAGCTTTACGAGGTTTTCAATGTGGTCTTGCATCCGTGCTATGGAGTTTACGGCATCCGGCTTGTATTAAGGAACCGTGACCGGGCCTGGGGACCCGGGGAAGGGCTCGATTTGGCGCGTCCGGAGGTTTCAGCGGCACGCTTGACCCCAATCCACCCTTCGCTCGTCAATCATGCAAGAAGACTGCGTTGCGGCCAAAAGTCCAATGAGTGCAGCAGGCTGGCTAGACGCATCGGATAAAGGTAGAGTGCTGAGAGAATTGTGTTGCGAGGAAAGATGACCTTGGTGGAAGAGCAAAAGGGCCTTTGGAGCAGGATCCGGTTGCTGCGCTGGGTCGCTGGCGGTTTGCTGGCGGTTCTGGCGGTGCTGGCGACGGTCGTATCGATTCTGGCCCACCGCGCCGAGCCGTTCTTCCGGGCTCGAATCGTGGAGGCCCTCGAAACCCGGTTCCATGCGCGCGTGGAGCTTGACCGCTTTCACCTCTCCTTTGGCAATAGCTTGCGCGGCGAATGGGGGGTGTGGGCCTCGGGGCAGGGGTTGCGCGTCTGGCCGTTGTCCGGACCTGGTGCGCCCGGCGACTCGGCATCCGTCCCGGACCAAACCGGGGCAAATCCAATGATCCGACTGGAGGAGTTTCGTTTCCACGTACCGTTGCATTGGAAGGCCGAACGCCCTCTGCACATCTCGCTGGTGCGGATGACAGGCCTCCAGATTCATATTCCTCCCCGCATGCACACGGCAAAACCCTCGCCCGATGGAGGCGTTTTGCAACAGAGCCCAAAGTCCGAACCAGCAATTACCGGTCCTTCGCCCAGCTCGACTCCAGAGGCCGGGAAGGCAAAAAGCCCCAGTCTGTTTTCGAGCATGGTGGTCGAGCGCATCCTGTGCGAAAAAGCCTCTCTGGTGATGGAAACCAGCAAGCCGGGCAAGTTGCCGCTGAGCTTTGCAATCTCCCGCCTGGTGCTCACGCATGTCACTGCCGGTGGCTCCATGGGCTTTGAAGCCGATTTGACCAACCCGCGGCCGGTGGGGCAGATTCACTCGACGGGCACCTTTGGCCCATGGCGGACGCAGGATCCGGGTGAAAGCTCCATTGAGGGAGATTACCGCTTTGTTCATGCCGACCTGAGCGGATTCAAGGGCATCGCCGGTTTTCTGGACTCGACCGGGCACTATCGAGGCACATTGCGCGACCTTGTGGTGGACGGGGAGACGGACACACCCGATTTCCGGCTGTCGGATATCGGCAGGCCCATGCATCTGCACACCCGCTTCCACGCCCGGGTAGACGGCACCAATGGCGACACCTGGCTGGAGCCGGTGGATGCCGTACTCGGCCGCTCCCACTTCACGGCGCAAGGTTCCATCGTACGGGTCCGAATGCAGGCCAATGGCGATGGAGCCGGAGAAACAGGGCGATCCCCCCTGAATCGGGCCCCTCTTCAGTGGGGCCATGAGATCGCGCTGACCGTGAATGTCGACAGAGCGCGGATTGAGGATTTTCTCCAACTGACCACTCATGCGCCCACGCCCTTGCTCACAGGACCGGTGACGGTGAAAACCAGCCTCCGGATTTCGCCCGGAGCGGCGAAAGTGCATAACCGGCTGCGCCTCGATGGATCTTTCCTGCTGAGCGACGTTGCCTTCACCAGCCCCAAGATTCAGGAGCGCATCAGCCAACTGAGCCTGCGCGGACAGGGTAAGCCCCAAGAGCTCAAAACGGTGGGGTCGGGCACGATCGGTTCCACCATGTTCGGCAATTTCCAGATGGCCGACGGCACCCTCGCCTTCCCCGGACTCACCTACAAGGTTCCCGGAGCAACCATCCAGCTAACGGGCTCCTATGGGATCGAGCGGGAAACGCTCAATTTCACTGGCTCCGCGAAGATGGACGCCACGGTCTCCCAGATGGTGGGCGGCTGGAAGGGGCTGTTGCTGCGCCCGGCCGACCGGTTCTTCGAAAAAGGCGGCGCCGGCACTAGTGTCCCGATTCACATCTTTGGAACGCGCCAGACGCCCGACTTTGGTGTCGATTTTGGCGCCCTGAAAGCGCAGTGGACCGGACACGGCAAGAAGCAACAGTAATCGGAAGTCACATTCCCCTTTTGCCGGTTTCTCTCCGCCCGTTCAGGGCCCCGCAAATTCATGTCTCCAAGCCACATGCGGATGTGATAGCTTGACTTGCGTCAGACCGTCGCCGGATTCATGAGCTGCGGGATCAGACTAGGAGACCACTGTGTATTGGACGACTCGGAACGCGATCGCACTATCGACTTGTACCCTGGGATTGATCCTGGGGTGCGGAGGCCTGGCGGCAAGAGGACAAGCATCCGACGCCAAGCCCATTTCTCACCCCTCTCATGAAGCCGCCAACGCCGCCGAATTGCAGAATTGGTGGAAGAACGCCGTCATCTACGAGATTTACCCACGCAGTTTTCAGGACTCGAACGGAGACGGGATCGGCGACTTGAACGGCATTGCTTCCCGCCTGGACTACCTGAAAGACCTTGGCGTCGATGCCATCTGGCTGACCCCGGTCTACCCTTCGCCGCAGGTGGACTTCGGGTACGACATCTCGGACTACAAGAACATCGACCCGCAGTATGGAACGCTGAAAGACTTCGACCACCTGGTGCAAGAGGCCGACAAGCGCCACATTCGCATCCTGATGGATATGGTGATGAACCACACATCGGACCAGCATGAGTGGTTTCTGAAATCCCGGGCGTCCCGGGACAATCCTTATCGCAACTGGTATATGTGGCACGACGGCAAGGGCGAAACGGCGACCGACCGAGGCCAGGTCCCCAATAACTGGCAGTCGGACTTCGGCCACTCAGCCTGGGAATGGGATGAGAAGACACGCCAGTACTACTATCACAAGTTCTATATCCAGCAGCCGGACGTGAATTGGGACAATCCCAAGATCCACCAGGCGTTCAAGGATATTATCGGTTTCTGGCTCAAGCGCGGTGTGGGCGGATTCCGGTTCGATGCCATCACCACACTCTACGAAGACCCGACCCTGGCCGACGAAGACGTGCTGCTGGACAAGGACGGCAAGTCGTATCTCAATGCCTACGGCGACATCGCGCTGAACGACACCCGTACCAACAATCTGCCCGGCACCCATCCGGTGATGCAGGAGATGCGGGCATGGACAGATACCTTCGCGTCCACCAAGTTTCCCGGATCGCGGGTGCTGATCGGCGAAACCTACCTGCCCAACATCGGCGAGCTTGCCAAGCAATATGGAACGCCCTACAAGCCGGAGTTTCAGTTGCCCATGGATACCCAGGTGGGCTTCATCAACAAGCTCGATGTGGCGCAGTTCCGCTCCAAGCTGAACGACGTGGAGACGCAGATTGACGGCAACACGCCGCTGCTGGTGTTCGACAACCACGACAACCCGCGTCTCGACGCGCGCTATGGCGACGGGGTTCACGACACCGACATCCAACGCGTCATCTCCACCATGCTGTTTGCAAGCCGGGGAGCGGCGCTGTTCTATTACGGCGACGAAATCGGCATGAAGACCACGCCTCCCGCGCGCAAGGAAGACGTGAAAGACCCCATCGGCTTGACCGGGTGGCCCAAGGAAAAGGGCCGTGACGGCGAGCGTACGCCCATGCAGTGGGACAGCACCGCGAACGCCGGTTTCACCAAGGCCGGCGCCACACCGTGGTTGCCGGTGCCGCCGAACGCAAGCGCCATCAACGTCGAAAGCGAGAAGGCCGATCCGAATTCGCTGCTGGCGTGGTACCGCAGCCTCATTCAGTTGAAAAAGGCCAACGCCGCGTTTTCTCAAGGCACCAACATCATGCTCGACATCGAGAACACCAAGGTGCTGAGCTGGATGCGCAAGGTGGAGGATGGTCCCAAGGTGGTGGTGGCGGTGAATTTCACGGCTGAACCGCAGACGGTCAACCTGCTTTCGGCGTCCCATGCCAAGACGCTGCTGAAGTCCCCAGGCGGCGTCGATCCCGTTTCACTGGACCAGGTAGCGCTGGGTCCGTTTGGGGTTTACATCGGAGAAGTGCAGTAGCTGGGCCGCTCGGAGTGGTTCGAAGAATAAAAAAGGGAGACCCTTCCTCCAGGGAATGATCTCCCTTTTTCTTTTGCTTTCTCCTGGCGATGCGTGAGTGCGGTGGCAAACGCAGCAGAAGCGGAGGATGCTGTTTTCATGGCAACGCAGCCCGCCTTCGACCCAACCGTCTCCGTTGAGGAGCACCTAGCGTCTGCGTGCATAAGTCCTTTGTTTTCAATGGTACCGGAGAGCGCCTTCAGACCTAACCTGTTTGTTTGCTATCAGTTATGCTGAAAGCCGGGGTGGGGTGGGGTGTTCACGGTGGTTTTGGCTCGTTTTCTCCTCAAGATCTCTCTTGGCCCTGGATTTCTCTATCATGCGCCAATCGGGGCTAATTACCTGCAATTCCGATCGGGATCTGGGTGCAGAGCGAAGAATGGCATTGTCGGCTTGGAAAAGACTCATCTGAGGCGGACTCCAGGTCACCAATGGCAAGGGACTCCACGGTAGGTTTACCTGCAAAATGGGCTTCACGCTTTTCGATACCCAGTTGCGAAAGACCGGGTCTCCGGCGCTTCTTCCTGTTATCTAATCGAACGATGAGATTCATTCTTCTCGCAAGCGCAATGCTGACCATTGCTTCGTTGGCCCAAGGGCAAGCACCTGCCCCGAAACTCCCTTGTGAATTCTCGGGAGAAGTGCTGCGAAGCGAACAGGGTGCGCTTATGCTCTACAAATCCGACGAGATGAAGAAACTAGCCACTCACAAGGTGGATCTGGATAGTCCCGTGCTCAAGCAGTTGGACTTCAGAAGTTCGGTCATTGTTGCGGTTCTCGTCGGCGCTTCTGGAGATGTCGTTTGCGTCAAGACCATATCTGGAATCGACTTCGCCCGACAGCCGGTTGAGAAGGCCCTGCGCGGTTGGACCTTCGTGCCGAAGAACCAGAACGGTAAGCCTGTCGCGTACCTCGGCCAACTGGACTTTCTGCTTTGTAATTTGGGCTGTGGCGACGAAGCTTTCGGCGTGACGCTATTGAAGTGAGGCCCCACCGCGGGCGGCCACATTCCCTTCTTGGCCGACTTCTGACGTTGATAAAAGGCAATAAAGTACAGGGGTTATTGGAATTGCGAAGATGTAAACATCCCACAATGGGCGCGATAAAACTGCGCCGAATGTGAGGCACCCGGCGCCTCAATCCAGTCCCGCTTCCCGCCGGCACCAATCTCACCCCCGCGCCTTTTTACTGGCGCGGGCCGGCCGAAGGCAGCCGGCCCCACCGCAGGTGGTGGCTAGCCATTCAATTGGTCTTGCAGCTTGTTCAACGTCCGGTGCAGGTCCTTGTCTTCGCGGCGCAGGTCGTCAATCTTGGCGATGGAGTGCATCACCGTGGTGTGGTGCTTGTTGCCGAACTGGCGGCCGATCTC
>CAZLMY010000124.1:0-16823 GCA_964560845.1 uncultured Occallatibacter sp.
CGCCGCTCCTTGGGGTCGCGTCGACTTGAACGCTGCGGTTCCTGGGTACAGTCATGCTGGAATCGCTATGGTCTTGCATTTGAGAACAGGAACAGGAAAAAGCCGCAGTTTGGGAAGGTCCAACTCGATTGTCCGGCGCGAGACTTTCGCTTGGGCAACGAGAAGTTTCCTGGCGACGCATTCGACTTGTGCCCGCGTCAGTCTTCCAGCTTGAATTGCCCCACGACGGTTTGCATGCTCAGAGCGAGACGCGTCAGGCCGTCACATGCATTGGCGGTATCGCAGGCATTCTGCGCCGACTCCGTAGTCATCTCCGCTATGTGGGCGACATTGCCGTTGACTTCTTCGGCGGCTGCGCTTTGTTGTGTTGCCGCGCTGGCTATCTGGGTCACCATGTCTCCGACACGCCCGGCCATTTCGATAATCCGATCCAGCGCCAGGCCCGAGCTTTCCGTCTTGGCTACGCCGAGGGTTACATGTTGGGTTTCGCCATGCATGGCCTCGATGGCTTCTCGCGCGTCCTTCTGAATATTGCCGATCATCCCCGTGATTTCAGTGGTCGCAGCCGCGGTTCTCTCGGCCAGGCGACGCACTTCACCGGCCACCACGGCAAATCCGCGTCCCTGCTCTCCGGCGCGCGCGGCCTCGATGGCGGCATTGAGCGCCAGCAGGTTGGTCTGCCCGGCGATTTCGGCGATCACCGACGCGATCGCTCCGATCTTGCTCGAGCTTTGCCCAAGGTCGCTGATCCTTGCGGACACCACGCCCGTGGAGGAAGCGATCTGGCGCATGGTTGCAAGCGTTTCGGTGACCACCGTGCCGCCTTCGCGAGCCGTGTCTGCCGCGACCCTGGCGGCATCTGCCGCATGTTGCGAATTCCTGCTGACTTCTTCCACAGTGGCCGACATCTGCAGCATCGCCGTGGCCACCATCGACGTCTTCTGGGATTGATTCTCCGATGTGCCCGAAGACCGGCTTGCGCTGGCTGAAATCTCCATGCTTGAGGCCGTCAGTTGGGCCGCCGCTTCGTGAACCTTCCTGAGCAGCCCGCACAGAGAGTGAGCCATGCGATAGATTCCCCGTTCCAGTTGCTCGACCTCATTCTCTGTCGGCTGCTCGTCGATGGTCAGATTGGCAATCTGCGTGAAGTCGCCGCTCGCGAGCCGCTCCGTCACCAATACCGCTCTGTGCAAAGGCCGCGATATCCAACGGCGGACCATGAACACGGAAAGCGATACCAGCGCCAGCACCACCAGCAAGGTTGCCGCAAGCATGGTGTTGCGGAGAAAGACGCCTTCCGCGTTCAACTCGTCCTTATAGCATCCGGCCACGATCAACCAATCCCAATCTTTCACATAGTCGAAGGCCGCGATCTTTTCCCGAGGTCTTGTCTGGTTCAAGGCCTTGTTGACCCACGGGTAACGGGTCACGCCCTGCTTGCGATCGATCATGTCGCGGATGAACGCAAACCCGCTGCTGTCTTTGCTGTCGAGAATGTTCTGTCCGGCGAGCGTGGGGTGAATCCGGGCCACGCCCTGGTCTTTTCCGGGCTTGGCATCCAGAGCAAAGATATAGCCGGTCTCGCCTATTTTGATTTTCAGAATCTGTTCCGACAGCGACTGCACCTCGGCGGTGAAGTCCACCGCGATGGCCACCACGGCCACCACGTTTCCGTTGGCGTCTTTGATGGGCGCATACGAAGACATGGTGTCTCTGCCCGCCGTGGTTGCTTTACCGGTGAAGCTTTCTCCCCCGATCAAGGCAGCGTACGCCGGGTTCGCGTGGTCCAGGAGGCTGCCCGTCATGCGGTTGCCTTTGTCGTCTCGAACCGAGGTGGACACGCGGATGAAATCGTCGCCGGAGCGCACAAAGACCGAACACAGGGCGTGGGTCGCATCGTGGAAGCGGTCCATGATCTCGGTATTCCCATCGATGACCGTGGTTCCGGATTTGAGGATCGGGGCCTTGCGGTCGCCAACCTCCACCAGGGTTCCGGCATCCAGCGAGAACTGTCCAGGAAAGCTGGCCAGAAAGACGCTGTTGAGCGTGTTGGCATTCTGCGCCAGGGCCGAGTGATAGGTCGAGATCATGCTGACCAGCAGCGAGACCTGCTGCTCCAGTTCATTTTCCGTCCGCTTTTCAAGCCGCTGTGTGATCAGGGTCGAGAGGGAGATGCTGAAGGTTCCCATCAAGACCAGGATGACGGCAGTTTGGGACAGCGACAGCCGCTTGACCAGGGAAATCCTGGATAGGTTGAGCATAGAGAACTCCTCTCAGATTCAGCTACATCCAGGCGGCGTTCTTCGGCTCGACCTTGGGCAGGGACTGCCCGGGGATTCGTACAAACAGATCATCGGCGGAAAAGCGATTTCTCGTGAGGGGGAGTTCTCGTCTCCCTGTAGAGTCTGTGAGCCGGACAGCCTCATTTGGGCGGATGCCGCGAAGGCGAGTCAGGCCGCAGCTTTCTCCACGGCGCGCACTTCCAGAACCTGCCGTCAATCTTCTGCAGCCAGGCGACCATCTCGAAGAGGTTGCGGGCATGCGGATTGCAGCGTCGAGCTTTACCAGCCCGTCCCGATAAGGGCTCCGGCCTCTTGCGTCCACGTATTCGCGGACTTCGACCATGACGAATGGTAACGCGGAAGTTACCGTAGGGCAAGGATGAGTTTATGGAGCGTTACAACCACTTGCCACATTTAGAGCCCGTTTGGGATTGTTTGGCTCTCACATCCCAGGTCCGAAGAATCCAGACCTGTGCCACTCGCCTCCGTTTTCGAAAACGGATGGTTGAGATTCGTGGTCTCCCAGGTGCCCAACTGCGAGGCACCTGGGGCACCCGGCCAAGCCTCCGGTTCGAGATCTGGAATTGAGAGAGCTTAAGGCCCGGGAAGAGCTCCAGAACACCTCCCCGACTGCCTCATCATTCCATCCCAGGTCTGAAAGTCCAGACCTGGGGCACCCACGTTTCGTGTTTGTCAGGCCTGCTGTTCACAATCGCTATGGCACTTCTGTCAGGGCCTCGGTGGCTTTGCTCATCTTGGCTGTGCGCTCGAGCTTGTCCCAGTTGAAGGGCTTGCCGTCGATGGCGCGCTTCACCGTCTTGAACAGCACGATGGAGAAGACCTGGCGGTACGCAAACCGCTGCAGCCAGATGTGGAACAGCAGCCAGCCGTCGCCCTTGTTGGCGGGGTGGCGGCGCTCCAGGCTGAAGGCCACCGACGAGGTGAGGAAGTCGATCAGCATGAAGGCCCCGAAGTAGGCCAACAGCTTTTCGAGACTGGCGGCCGACGCGGCTTCAGGGTGGTAGTAGCGATCCACGAAGAAGTTGACGACGCCGGCCAGGAACATCATGTCGATGAAGGGCGACACCATGGGCATGAGCATCTGGAAGACGAGGATGTTGGGGAGTGCGAACAGCCCCATGGCCTTGTTGCGCACAAAGGCGGCGCGGTGCTTCCAGATGGCCTGCAGCGTGCCGAACGACCAGCGGAAGCGCTGCCGCATCAGGCCCTTGGCGTCGATGGGCGCTTCGGTAAAGGCCAGCGAGCGATCTTCGTAGTCCACCCGGAAGCCCTGTTCCAGCAGGTTCATGGTGAGGTCGGCGTCTTCGGCCACGGTGTTGACCGGATAGCCGCCGGCAGCTTTGACCGGCGCGGTGCGCCATGCGCCAATGGCTCCGGGGACCACGGTGACGACGTGGAAGAGATCCAGAGCGCGGCGCTCGAAGTTCTGGCTGGTGATGTATTCCAGAGCTTGCCAGCGGGTCCACAGGTTGATGCGGTTGCCCACCTTGGCGTTGCCGGCCATGGCTCCGATCCGGGGATCCTCGAAGTGCGGAATCAGCTTGGAGATGGCGTCGGCGGCGATGACCGTATCGGCATCGATGCCTACGTAAATCTCCTCCTCAAGCATCTCGAGCGCATAGTTGAGGGCCGCGGCCTTGCCGCCGTTGGGCTTGGTAATGACCTGCACGCGGCCTGCCGCGATTTCGGCCTTGTAGGCCTCGCGGGCTACTTCGAAGGTGCGGTCGCTGGAGCCGTCGTCGATGACGATCACGTGGAGATTCGGATAGTCGGAGTTGAGAACCGAGCGGATGGTGCGCACGATGACCGTCTCCTCGTTGTAAGAGGGAATCAGCACGGCGACGCGGGGATTGTAACCGGGCGAGGCCTTGCGGTGGGGCTTGCGCAAGCGGTCGATGACAGCCAGCACGCCGATGAACAGCAGCCGCACGCTCATCAGCACGTCGCCCACAAAGAACACCAGGTTGATGAAGGTGCCGACGATCTGCACTCCGCTGAAGGCCACTGAATCCGGAATGGCACGCAGATGCTGCCAGAAGGTAAGTGGCGGCATGACCTCGGCGGTGGTCTTGCCCATCAGGGCCGACACCTGCACGATGTTGTAGCCGTGGGCGCGCAGGGCGTCGATCAGCACCGGCAAAGCGGCCACTGTGGCCGAGCGGTCGCCGCCGCCGTCGTGCATCAGAATCACCGAGCCGCGGAACTGCGGCTTGGTCTTCATTCGTTCCAACTGCGCAAGCACCGATTGGACGATCTCCTGCGGGCTCTTGCGGGGATGCTCGTTCCAGTCGTCGGTGTCGATCTTGTTGCCGATGACGATGTAGCCGGCGTTTTGAATGCGAACGACGGGCGCGGCCTGGTCGTCGGTGTCGGGCTCCTCGTCGATGTCGTAGGGCGGACGGAAATAGAGCGGCTGTACGCCCAGTTTGCTGGCAAACAGTTGCTCGGTGACCTTGACTTCGAGATCGAGTTGGCGCGGCGGAATTTCGCTGATGTCGGGATGGGTGTAAGTGTGGTTGCCTACCTCATTGCCTTCGCGCACAACCCGCTGCATCAGGCCGATATTCTCCGAAGCTTCCTTGCCAATCAGGAAGAACGTTCCCTTGGCGTTTTTCTTCTTCAGGATGTCGAGAATCTTGGGCGTCCACTTGGGGTCGGGGCCGTCGTCGAACGAGATGGCCACTTCATTGGGGTGGTAGCCGTAGTACTCCACGGTATAGGTGCGGGGATAGACGTCCATGTGCTCGTCGACGATGAGCTTCTTGCGGGGATCCGTTTCATCGGTATCGACGTTGACCGTACGCTTGCCCGGCTGAGGCAGGCCGGTCACGCGCATGATGTCGCCCTCGCCCTCGATGTCGATGTCGTGGCCGGGCTGCACCGATCCCAGCGCCTGCAGCGAATCCGCACTGCTGGGCTTGTCCCACACATTCCAGATGGAGCTGTCTTCCATGCCCAGGCGCCAGAGGGCAAAAGTCTGCAGGCCGAGTTGGCGTGCGGCACGCAGCTCGTTGAGCATGGTTACGCCATCCAGAAACCACACCACATGGCGCTGATTACTGTCCTCGTCAATGTATTCGAAGTGGGGATTGCGGCTGTCGTAATCCAGATCCAGGTCGGCGTCGGCGTCGGAAGCGCGCTGCCATGCGTCGGAGACGGGGAAGTCCTCGGTGTTGACCACCTGGGGCGGAGGCACTTTGCGATTCCGGCCCTTCTTGGGCGCAGTGGGAATGGTGAGGGTCCAATCGTAGCCATAATTGCCGATGGCGCAGATCAGCTTTTCCTTGGGCACGATCTTGAGCACGCGAACCAGGTTGCCGACGAACCAATCCTGGCTGGCAATGGGACCGGGGTCGCTGGTGACCTGGTGCTCGTCGTAGTTCATCAAGATGATGCCGTCGGAATTGGCGGAAAGCAGCTTCAGTTCGCTGTCGCTGGTGGCAACGGCCGTGTTCACATAGAGGCGCAGATTCCGCCCGTGCATGTAGCTATACAGCTCGTGAATGAAGTTCAAGTAAGCCGGGTCGGCGTCTTCCGACAGGCTTTCAAAGTCCAGCGACAGGCCGTGATACACCGGATAAGCGGCAAAGAAGGCCAGGATCTGCTGGCGCAGGATGACGCGCTTGGCCGGGTCCTTGAGCATGTCCCCGATGCCCGCGTCCCAATTCTGCGTGCCGGAATTGAAGTTGTTCAAGTGCGGAAAGATTTCGGTGTCTTCTTTGGCTCCCTGGATGACCCGCTTGATGCGGTTCATGTCGTCGGGGTCGTGGACCCCGGCGGCGTCGATGATCGGGTACTCGCGATGGCTGTCGTTGTTGATTGCCAGCAGCGTCGGCTGTCCCCCGTCGACATGCAGCCATTCGGGAAAGAGCATGTCGATCTGGTGCACATGCTCCTTGAACGAGGAGTAGCTGGCCTCGTCGTAAGGGACATAATAGGCCGCACGCAGTCCTTCACCGGTGTTGAAGGGGATCTGGGAGGGCATGCGGGTGGTCTTGCGGCGGGCAGGCGGGGCAGCTTTGGCCTTGACCACGGGCGGACGATCGCGCAGGGCCTTGTAGTTGTGTTTGGGAGTGGGCAGGAGGAGTTCCGGCAGGTGCTGCACGCGCAACACGTTGAAGATGAATCCCGCCAGAACCAGCGTAAGCACCACGGCCATTACATCGAAGATGCGGCGCAGGCGCTTCCAGCGTTTTCGTTGCGGATCGAAGAATATCTGTCTGTGTGGCATGGCCTGTCTCGTTTCCACGTGCGCGAAAACCGCGGAAACGGTCTACGCTATACAGTACGAATCGTATGGAACCCGCCCCCCAGAGTCAATGCACGGCCACGAGCCGGACCTTCGCGCATCTCCGCCCGGTGCTTTCGGCTGCGGCCCCGCTTGCGGCTGGGCTCCTGTTGCGTCTTTGGATGCTGAAGCAGTTCTTTGAGGTGACTGGAGACGCTCTTATCTATGGCGGGTTGGCCAAGAACATGCTGCTCCATGGCAGCTACGCGCTGACTCAGGCCAGCGGCGAGATGGACGCGACGCTGATTCGCCTGCCCGGCTATCCGCTGTTTCTGGCCCTGTGCTTCAAGGTCCTTGGCATGGAGAACTACGCCTCGGCTGCCTGTGTGCAAATTCTGCTTGAATTGCTGGGCTGCCTCCTGCTGGCCGCATTCGTGCGCCGCATTGCGCCGACGGGCCTGGCCCGGGGCGCCGGATTGGCCACGCTTTGGCTGGCGGCGCTGTGCCCCTTCACAGCCATCTATGCCGCCGAGCCGCTGACCGAGTCGCTGACCTTGTTTGCGCTGGCCCTGGCCTTGTGGGCGGTCGCCCGGTTCCATGGCCGTCCCGCGTGGAGCGCGGCTCTGCTGTTCACGTTTGCGGTCAGCTTTGCGGCTCTGCTGCGCCCGGATGGGGCGCTGGTAGGCGTGGCATTGGCCCCGGCGATGCTGCCTGCGTTCAAAGGAAGCCGCTCTTTTTCGCGCGTCCTCCGCATGGCTCTCATCTGCACCCTGCTGGCCTTGGCGCCTTTTGCCGTCTGGACGGCCAGAAACTGGCATGTTTTCCACGTCTTTGAGCCGCTGGCGCCACGCTATGCCAACGATCCGGGCGAGGATCCGCATCTTGGCTGGGAGAGCTGGATCAAGACCTGGTGTCTGGATTTTGTTTCCACTTACGACGTGTATTGGAATGTGCCGGACGGGGAGCTCGATTTGAGCAAGCTGCCCAGCCGGGCCTTCGATTCTCCTGCACAATACGCCGAAACCGCGGCACTGGCCGCCGATTACAACGCCACTCACGTGCTGACCCACGAACTCGACGAGCGCTTTAGAAAGCTGGCCGAGGAAAGGGTCAAGGCGCACCCGGTCCGCTCGCTTGTGTTGCTGCCCATGGGCCGACTGGCCGACATGGTTCTGCGGCCAAGGGTCGAGAACCTGCCCATCGACCTGGATTGGTGGGTTTACGCGCACCACCGCGCGGAAACACGGCTCAGTTGGGCTTATGCCGGGTTGAATGCGCTGTATCTGCTGTTGGCCTTGGCGGGTTTGTGCCTGCGGCCCCGCTTCTGGCCGTGGATGGTGGCGTATATTCTGCTGCGCAGCGCCTTGCTGCTGACCGTGGAAGCCCCGGAAGCCCGCTATACGCTGGAGTTCTTTCCCATTCTGTTTGCGTTGGGAGGGATCGGGATTTGTGGTGGCTGGAGGGTGCTGCGGAAGGGGTTGGAAAACCAATGACCAGGGGAGCGTGTCCCGGGGGCTAAAGCCCCACGTCTATAGTATCCAGTTTTCGGCACTACTGAAGTCGTGCCCTGACACTTCTAGCCTTCCCTGACACCTGTTGTCATGTCTTGGCGCTCATTGGCATGTCGTGGCGATTTTTGTTATTTCATGGAGCCAGTGCTATGTCGTGGAGCTCGTTGTTATGTCTTGGCTCTCATTGCTATACCATGGTGCTTATTGACATGTTGCCGAGACTCGCGATTGAGGTTGAACCGGGTCGGATTTGAACTCGGAATACTGACTCAGGATTTCGTACAGAGTCTGGGAGTTATACAAAGTCGGGGAGTTTTTGCGTTCCAGGAGATTCCACGCATTTTGACTCAACGGCCTGACTGGTCCTGCCCTGCCTCAGCTCGGCTTCCGCATCTGCGTGGCGATCTTTCTCAGTTCCGGCAAGACCCGTCCCAGGGCTAATGGAGCCGCATCGCGCAGTCCCAGGGCAAAATAGACGTCGCGATAGAGCCGGTAGAGTTGCTCGTAAACCGCTGCGGCTTCGGGGTCGGGCTCGACGGTGCGCAAGGGCAGACAGACCGCAGCCTGCGCCTCTTCGATGGTCTTGTAGGTTCCGGCGGCCAGCAGGGCCACGATGCCCGAGCCCAGACTGGTGGGAATGCCGGCCGGCACCAGCACCGGCTTGTTGAGTACGTTGGCGTAGATGCGGTTCAGCACCTCGTTCTTCTGCGGGATGCCGCCGGCGTTGATGACGCGGTCGATGCGCACGCCGTGCTCGGCCATGCGCTCCAGGATGATGCGGGTGTGGAACGCGGTGCCTTCAATCGCTGCGAACAGCTCGTCCTGGGCGGTGTGGATCAGGTTCCAGCCCAGGGTTATGCCGCCCAGCTCCGGGTTCACCAGCACAGTGCGGTCGCCATTGTCCCAGCTCAGGCGCAAGAGGCCGGTCTGTCCGGCTTTATAGGCGTCAAGGCCCTGGGAGAGCGCGGCCAGCGTGGTGTTGGCGCGGCGGGCGATGGCGTCGAAGATGTCTCCTGTGGCCGAAAGGCCAGCCTCGATGCCGGTGTAGCCAGGGTGGACGCTGCCGGGCACCACGCCGCAGACGCCGGGAACCAGCTCCGCTTGCTTTGCCATGGCGATGATGCAGGTGGAGGTGCCGACCACGTTGACCGCATCGCCTTCGCGGATGTTCGAGCCCAGGGCGTCCCAATGCGCGTCGAAGGCGCCAACGGGGATGGGGATTCCGGCTGTTAGTCCCAACTCCGAGGCCCACTTGGCGGAAAGATGCCCGGCCAGGTGATCGCTGGTGAGGAACTCGCCGCCGAGCTTGGCGCGGACGCCGGCAAAGAGCGGGTCCACGGCCACCAGAAACTCTTCCGGCGGCAACCCGCCCCACTTGGGGTTCCACATCCACTTGTGGCCCATGGCGCAGACGCTGCGCTTGAGGTCCGCGACCTGGGTGATGCCGCTGAGGGTGGCGGCCACCATGTCGCAATGCTCGAGAGCGGTGACGAACTGGGAGCGCTTCTGAGGGTTGTTGCGCAGCCAGTGGAGCAGCTTGCTGAAGCCCCACTCGTGGGAGTAGACGCCGCCGCACCACTCGATGCCCTCGAAGCCCAGGGCGTGGGCCTCGGCGGTGATCTCCTCGGCTTCGGCGAAAGCGCGGTGATCGCACCACAGATAGTAGTCGTCCAGCGGTTCCAGATTGGCGCCGACTGGGATAACGCTGGAGCCGGTGGTGTCGAGAGCGATGGCGGCGACGTGGCTGCCGTCGACGCCGGTAGCTTTGAGCGCATCGCGGGTGGCGGCGGCCAGAGCGGACATCTGGTCGGCATGAGACTGGGTGGCGAAGTTGGGGTCTTCGCGGCTGCGTTTGAGGGGATAGGACGCCGAAGCGGTGCCGATGGGGCCGGATTTGCTATCCACAAGAGTGACACGAACGCTGAGAGTGCCGAAGTCGACGCCAGCCACGATAGACATGAAAAGGATCTCCCCAGTAAACGCTTTCTGGTACGCCAACCAGAGTACACCATTCCGGGTTGGATGTCTGTGGTGAGGGACGGAGGGAATGAGTGAAGCAGTGAAGAAGTGAGGGGATCTGGCGGGTGGGGGAGCACAAACCCTAGCTGACGGAGATTTGTGCTCTCCCACCCTTCCACGATAAAGCTGTGGAAGGATGGAGCAGCCGCCAGTCGGGGCTGATTGAGGTTGGGTGCTCTCCGAAGCCCGAGGCTACTTCTTGGCTCCGGGGAGCATGGCCTTCAGGCGGTCCATGAGGCCCGGCTTGGCGGCTGGACCGGCCGCAGAGGGCTTGGCAGGGCTCGGCTGAGCGGCCGCTGCTGGCGCAGGAGGTGGTCCCGCTCCCGGCGCGGGGGCGGACACGGCATGATCCCCGTTGGCCACAGCCTTGGCTTTTTCAGCGGGCGTGGCCGTTGGCGAGCCGTCGACCACCTTGGCTCCTTTGAGCGTGGTGGGTACGGGGCCCTCGAAGTTCTTCACCAAGATGGAGACACGCCGGTTAGAGGGGTCCGTCGGGTTGTTTTTGACGCGCAGAAGCTGGTCGGCGTAGCCGCGCACCTGGGTTACCTGATCGCTGCGCACTCCGTCGGACTGCAGCAGACGGCGCGCGGAGTTGGCGCGGTCGGCCGAGAGCTCCCAGTTGCCGTAGTCGCCTTCAGTGGAGTAGGGCGTGGCGTCGGTGTGGCCCTCGATCAATAGGCCATTGGGCAGAGTCTTGAGCTCGGAGCCGAGCAGGGCCAGCAGTTCTTGTCCGCTGGGGCTCAGCTTGGCGCTGCCGCTCTGGTAGAAGGTGCCGTCCTTGTCTTCCAGAAGCTCCACGCGCAGGCCTTCGGGGGTAATCGTTATCTCGATCTGCTTGGAGAGCTTTTCCAGGTCCTTGCGGGCCTTGATCTCCTGCTCCAGCATCTCTTTCAGTTTTTCAAGGCTATAGGCATTGGAGGGCTGAACGGAAACTCCGGTTCCTTCCTTCATGGTTCCCAGCAGCTTGCCGGTGCCCTTGGGGTCGTTGAAGTAACCGGCCACGGCTTTCTTGACCGCTTCGCTGGTGTTCATGAGCCAGAGAACAATAAACAGGGCCATCAGAGCGGTGACAAAGTCGGCATAGGCCACCTTCCACGCGCCGCCGTGGTGGCCGCCATGAGCGCCCTTCTTCTTGATAACGATGATCGGTTGAATCGGTTTGGGCGGCGCCATGAAGTTCCCCTTTTTCTGTTCGGTGTTTCAGGCCTAGGCTGCGGCCGATTCCGCCGAGATGTTCTTGCAACGCTTTTCCATCTCGTCAAAGGTGGGACGGACATGGGCGGGAATGGCGCGACGGCCCATTTCAATGGCGATCATGGGCGCCGAGCCCTTGAGAAACGCCAGAAGCAGAACCCGCAGCACGTGCAGGAATTCGTTCTGGGAGTCGGCCGTCTTGCTCATGTTGGCGGCCAATGGGCCGACCACGCCGTAGCACAGCAGGATGCCCAGGAAGGTGCCGACCAGGGCCGCAGCGACCTTCTTGCCGATCTCTTCAGGCGGTCCGCCCAGCGCGCCCATGGTGATGACCACGCCCAGCACCGCGGCCACGATGCCCAGACCGGGCAGAGCGTCGGCCACCGTGCCCAGAGCGTTGATGGGGAGCATGGTGCCGTGATGGTGCACCTCCATGTCGAGCTCCATCATCTGGTCCATATCGAACGGTTCGACGCCGCCGGTGATGGCCGTGCGCAGGGTGTCGCAGACGAAATCGCGAGCGTGATGATCGCTGAGGAAGTCGGCATAGTTCTTGAAGATGGAGCTGTCCTTTGGCTTTTCAACGTCCATTTCGACGCTGAGCAGGCCTTCTTTGCGGACTTTGTTGAGGAACTGGTACATCATCTTGAGGGTGTTGAGGTAGCGCTCCTTGCCGTATTTGGAACCGGCCATGACGCCCTTGAGTCCGCCGAGGATGTCCTTGATGATGTTCATGGGGTTGGCCACCAGCAGGGTGCCCGAGGCGGCGCCGGCGATGATGATCAACTCGGCCGGCTGCAACAGAACGCTCAAATTCCCCTTTTCCATGAGGAAGCCGGCGAGAATGGACCCGAAAACCACGAGAATGCCTACGATGGCAAGCATGCTTGACCTCCCGGCGCGGTGGTGACATGGTTTCCACCCAACTGGATGCTTGACACCATTGCTTCTTGCGCCCTTTCTAACAGTTGAGCCAAGGATTGGCTTGGTTCGGCCTGCGCCGCGCCGATGCTTACGGTGAGGGAAACGCGATCGCCCCACCAGCGGAAGTCTGCGGTTCTGGCCAATCCGGCCATCAATTGTCCGTGGGCCGCCAGCAACTCGTGTGTGCGTTCGTGCGAAACCACCAGGAACTCGTCGTCTCCCCAGCGGCCCATCTCTTCGCCCGGGCGGAGGCCGTTGGAGAGCATGCGCTCGACCTTGCCCAGCATGGCTTCGCAGGCCTTGGCCCCGTGTGTCTTGCGCAGGTTGTGGGCCTGGTCGACGGTGATCCAGAGAACGCCCATGGGCAGCCCGCCGTTGGAGAAGTCGGAGAAGACGGTAGCCAGGCGGTCTTCCAGGTCGGACTGGCTGGCTTCCACGCCTTCGCCTTCGCCGGTCTCGCCGTGGGGCAAGGCGTCGAGGCTCTCGGCGGGATGAAACAGAATGGCGGTGCCGATGCGTCCGCCGAGACCGTCGCGCAAGACGAAGCTGCGCGCCATGGCCTGCATGGCATGGCCCAGTTTGTGGACGGCGTGGATCCGCGCGCCGCGGTGCGCGTCGGAAGAAGCGACCAGTTGCAGGTTTCCCTTGCCCGCGTCGGAGAGCAGCGGCTCCATGGTCTCGGGGAGGTTGCGGCCACGCAGCTCCACGCTCACATAGCCGGTAATGGCTTCGGCGGCGCGATTCCAGAACAGGACCTCGCCCTGGTTGCCGAGCAAGGCAATGCCCTCTGGGATGCTGTCCAGTGCGGCTTCAAGGAGTTCTGTGCGGTCGCTCATCCTGCCCCTTCCTTGCGTTTATCGGCAAGGAAGGTGGCAACTTGATTCTGTTTGCATGGAGACAGCGACGGGGTGGGAATGGAAGTAGGGGTTAGGGATCAGGGAACAGGGATTGAGGGACGAGGGACTGAGGGGATGGGGCAGAAGGTGGGGGTTGGGGGGATCCTCGCTTCGGTGCGAAGATGTCCCAGTCGTTCCCGAGAAGTCGGAATCTTGCGCCGGAATGCCTGAGGTCAGGCTCCTGCCGTTGGATCGAAGGGCGGGCAAATGTTCACTGAAAGGTGACTGCTGGTGATCCAGGCACAACCCCCCGGCCTGAGTGGACAATTTGCGATTTTCTGGTTGATGTGACAGACTTTGAACCGTGAAAACTCTCAGGTACATCGAGCTGAAAAGTGGCTATTCAGATAACGGTCCCGCGTGGATTGGCTACGTGACATCCTCAAAGACCGGACGGACACTATACTTCGATGGCCGAGGACTGATGAAGCTAAAGGGCTCCCGACGTGGGGACTCGGGCGGCAATTACGTTGATATGGAAACGGGTGAATCATTCTGGGTGTCAGGCGTAAAGAAGAACGGTGAAGATCGTCACTGGGCTGGATCGGGAAAAGTGCTGGTTGAGGCAGGGGCGGTATTGGAGTACCTGCAGGCCATCGCAGCCAAGACCCTCGACAAGTCAAGGTGTGAAGTAACGGATTCCGTCCGTCAGACGGATGTCACGCGACACACAAAACTCGCGAACGCAACTGGCAAAGGTTAGGAAGCTGATTCTGTTGATCCGTATTCGTTTAAGCGCAATGTGACCTTGTCGGCCCCAGACGGGGAGTCGTCAAAGGCCGGTTTTTCTATGGTTCAGCGATGTCGCAGTCGGTTGGTCGGCAATCCGGAAGTTACGGTGGAGTCGTGCTGCTCGCTGCCTAAGAACAACCGCTCCGGAGATCTTTCGCTGCGCCCCTACGGGGCTTGAGTACCATTCAGGCAGTAACCCAGGACTGCGCTTCGCTTGTCCTGGGCTATGTCCATCCTCCCTGCGGGAGGGAACGCACGTGTGTGCCTTTGGGAGGGAAAGCGGCTGTGTGGCCGCCGGCCCAGATTTCGTTAACCCGGAAGTTACCGGCAGCCATCCACTTTCAGGGACGACCGAAGTCGGGGTGCCAAACATCAGGGCTCCGCTCAAAGAGGCGACTCTTTCTCCGCAACCGGTCTACCAAGAAGGACGGACTCCAGACGGCTTGAAATCTGTCGATGGTGCTACTTCCCGGTCTGCGCGGGCGGCTTCAGCGGCAGCCGGACGGTGAAACGCGTGTTGCCGGGTTCCGACTCCACATCGATGCGGCCACCGAATTTCTGAGTCACGATGCGGTGTACGATCTCCAGGCCCAGGCCGGTGCCGGAGCCCTGCGGCTTGGTGGTAAAAAATGCGTCGAAGATGCGGGGCAGGGTTTCGGCTGGAATTCCCGCGCCGTGGTCGGCGATGCTCACTGCCAGCCAGCCGGGATTGGCTGCTTCACAACCCGCGCATTCCGCTTCCGGTCCTGCTTCCGCCGCATTTTCCGGCCCTTTCTCCGTCCAGGTCGCGATCTCGATCTCGCCGTTTGCGGGAGAGGCATCCACCGCGTTGTCGATCAGGTTGGTCCAAACCTGGCTGAGGGCCGAGCCGCGCGTGCACAGCGTCGATGGAGAAGCCGCGAAGCGCTTGTCCACCGAGACCTGCTTCAGGCGCAGCTTATGCCCCAGGATGGTGAGGGTGCTTTGCAGGCTGTCGTGCACGTCGAGTTCCCGGCCCGGCGAGCGCTCGTCGTAGGCAAATTTCTTCACCGCCATCACCAGCTCGGAGATGCGCGCGATGCTCTCCTCAATGGCGCAGACCAGCGAGACGCTGCTCACCAGCGCTTCAAGCCAGTTGAGCGCATCGCTGAATCCGGCGGCATCGAAGGCCTCGCCGGCGCAAGCCAACCGCTGGCGGTCGAAGCCGATGGCCACCAGCGCGGGGCCGATGGTGTAGGCGTTTTCGACGCCGGTGGACTGGAGCCACTCGGAAAGGGCCTCTTCGGCGTCGGACTGATCGAGGGTACTGAGGGCCGGGGCGTGGCAGCCGCGAACCGCGTGTTCCAGCAGGGTGTGCATGCAGGCCAGTTGTAGCGGCGTTTTGGGTTTGGCGGCGGAGCGCAGGCTCAAGTCCTGAAGGCGCATCAGGTTTTCGCGCAGTTGCGAGGCGGCGCGCTTGGCGGCCGAGCCCGGATTGTGCAACTCGTGCATGAGGCCGGCGGCCATGGTGCCGAGCGAGACCAGCTTCTCGCGGTGCAGGGCTTCAACCTGGTAGGCCTGCAGCCGCTGCGCCATGTTGGCCAGCACCACCTTGCGCACCTCGGGGCAGCAGGCCATCAAAGACCAGAAGTCCTGCTCGCTAAAGCGCAGCAGCACCACGTTGGTGGCAGCCACGATGACAAACGGGGAGTGGGTCTTGCCGCTGAGGAAGGGTGTTTCGCCGAAGCCCTCGCCGGTGCCGGCGACGCTGGCCAGGGTTCGGCTCCCGTCGGGTTCCGAGCGCTCGGCGCGCGCTTCTCCTTCGAGGACTACCCAGTAGTAGCGAAGAGTCTGCGCCGGCTCGGCCAGAATGGCGCCTGCCTTGGCGGTAACCCTGTCGACAAACGTGACGCCCTGCAGGGTGTCGAGGAAGGTGTGGGGGTTCGTTCCGGCGAAGGGCTTGGTGGATCGCAATGCTTCGGCGACTTCGCCCAGGGGGATCGACTCGATCGTGATCGCTTGTTCGCCTTCGCTCATAGATGCTTTCCCAACACGCTTGCCATTTTGGTCCGTTCTTTTGATGCAGCAGAACGACGAACCGACAACAAATCGTAAATGGCTCTTTGGGAGCGACTTGCGAAGGCGTTTGTCAGAACCTGTAGAAGGACTGTTCCGCGACCCTCGGGGGCTAAAGCCCCACTCATTCTATCGGCCTTATCGGCACGCGACCCAGAGGGTTCCCCGGTCGTGCCCTGACGCTCCGAGCCTTCCCGAAGAGTTTTTCTGCAGCCTGTAAAGCTCGCTTATTCTGTTGGCCTTATCGGCACGGCTAAAGCCGTGCCCTGTTACAAAACCGACCTTTCCCAGTCTTTTCCGCAGGCTGTAAAGCCCTTTTTTCGATGAGTTTTTCCGCAGCCTGTAGAGCCCCCAGCTCAACAAGGTCGCCAGCGGCTCGTCTGAAGTTGTGCCCTTTCTAAGCGAAAAGTTTTTCGGCAGGCGCTCAGAACCCGGCCAGATACTGGTGGATGAACTGGACTGCGATGGAGCCCTCGCCCACGGCCGAGGCGACACGCTTTACCGACCCGTGGCGCACGTCACCGGCCACAAAGACCCCCGGCACGCTGGACTCCAGCAGAAACGGCTCCCTCTGCTCGCGCCAGGTGTCGGGGAGCTTGCCCTGGTTGCGCAGGTCGGGCCCGGCCAGCACAAAGCCGTTCTCGTCGCGCAGGATCGAGGCGGGAAGCCAGGCGGTTCCGGGTGCGGCGCCAATGAAGACGAATACAGAACTAGCCGTGGCCACGCGCTCGCCCGCGGCGCCCTGCAAGCGCAAACCCTCCAGGCGTGCGTCGCCGAACGCTTCGATGACCTGGGTGTTTGGTTCGAGCTCAATATTGGGGGTGTGCTCGATCTCGTCGATCAGGTATTTGGACATGGTGGCCGACAACCCCGGGCCTCTCACCAGCATGGTGACCTTGCGGGCGAACTTGGCAAAGTGCAGAGCGGCCTGTCCGGCGGAGTTGGCCCCGCCCACCACAAACACCTCTTCGTCCTTGCAGGC
>CAZLMY010000125.1:0-16639 GCA_964560845.1 uncultured Occallatibacter sp.
CGCGAGGGTAGTCGCTGGGCGACGAGATCAGCTTGGCCACGGCGTCCTGCGACTTATGGCAGAACGAGCAGCGCAGTGCTTCTTCGGGTCCCGTGCGCGTTTTCATGTTTCCGCTCCCTTTGGACGAGCTTGTTTCGAGTTTTACTTCCCGCGCCCCGGCCAGTCTAGCAGGTTAACAGGCGTTACGCTGGCGCATGGATCGGTCAGGCGCGCGGCCGGTCGATGATTTCGTCGACGATGCCGTATTCCTTGGCCTGTTGCGCGTTCATGATAAAGTCGCGTTCGACATCCCGCTCAATTCGATCCAGAGGCTGGTCGGTGTGCCGGGCGATCAGGTTGTTGGTAATCTCGCGGATGCGGAGAATCTCGCGGGCATGGATGTCGATGTCCGTGGCCTGGCCGCTCAATCCACCCATCGACGGCTGATGAATGAGAATACGCGAGTTAGGCAGGGCAAAGCGCTTGCCTTTGGCGCCCGCCAGCAGCAGAAACGCGCCCATCGAGGCCGCCTGGCCGATGCAGATCGTCTCCACCTTGTTTTTGATGAACTGCATGGTGTCGTAGATGGCCAGGCCCGCGGTGATCGAGCCGCCCGGCGAATTGATGTAAAGCTGCACGTCCTTCTCTGGGTCTTCACCGGAGAGGAACAGCATCTGCGCCACAATCAGATTGGCCACCTGGTCGTCGATCGGGGTGCCAAGAAAGATGATGTTATCGCGAAGCAGACGGGAGTAGATGTCGTAGGCGCGTTCGCCTCGGCTCGTCTGCTCAACCACCATGGGAACCAATGCCATTGCGTGTTATCCCGTAATTCCAGTGAGGGGCTCGTGCTCCCCGTTCGTTTCCTTGCCGCGCGGATCCGGCTTGGACCCATTCCCGCGCGGCGCCCGATGCCGCCTGGCCGCTCTATGCGGGCAGACGCTCATACAGAAGACTCGCGGTCTTCTCCCGACGCAGTTGCTCACGGATTCTAGCCAGTCCGCCGTCCTCCGTCAACCGCGCTCGCAACGCCTCAACCGGTTCCTGCGACTGCATTGCTGCTAGTTGCACTTCCCGGTCCAGTTCCTCGTCGTCGACGTTAATGTTTTCCTCATGTGCAATCCGGTCCAGCAGAATCGAGGTCTTCACCTCGGCGATGGCGCTATCCCGCTGCGCGCCCCGCAGACGCTGGAAGTCCAGCTTGCGCATCTGATCCGTGTCCATCCCTTGCGCTGCCAGCGCCCGCAGACCGCGCTCCAGGCGCGAATCGATCTGCTCCTGCACCAGCGACTCGGGCACCGGGAACGAATACCGCTCCAAAAGCGCGGCAAACAGCCGGTCCTTGGTTTCGCCTTCCACGCTGCGGCGCTTGCGCATCTGCAGATGCTCCCGCACACGGGCTTCCAGGTCGGCATAGGTCTCGTAGGCGCCCAATTCCTTGGCGAAGTCGTCGTCCAGCTCCGGCAGGGTGCGCTTCTTGATGCCCTTCACTTCCACTTCGTAGGCGACGGTCTTGCCGACCAGCTTGGCATCGGCATAGTCGGCCGGATAAATGACCTCGGCCTTCAGCTCCTGGCCGGCCTTGGCTCCCAGCAGCGCAGCGGAGAAGGTCTCCACCGTATCCTTGCCGCCAATTTCAACCAATGCGTCTTCGCCCTGCAGCGGCCCGGCGTCTGCGTCGCCGGCAACCACGCCCTTGTAGCTGATCTGCGCCCAGTCCCCGTTTACCAGCGGACGGTCTTCCTCGACCGGCTCCACAGTGGCTCGCGAATCGCGCAGGTGATCGATCTCCTGCTGGAAATCCTCTTCGGCGATCTCTACAGAAGGCTTGGCCACAACCACTTCCCGATAGCCGTCGATGGAGAAGAAGGGCACAAACTCAAAGACTGCCTTCACGTGCAGGGGCTGGCCGTCTTCCACGGTCAACTCCGTTACCTGGGGCTCACCGACGGGCTTTACGCCCATGTCGATTACCGCCTTGTTGAAGCGCTCGGGCAACAGGCCGTCAATCACGTCTTTGCGAATCTCGGTCGCATAGCGGCGCTTGACCACGGTTTCCGGCACCTTGCCCGCGCGGAATCCAGGGATTTTGGCATATTTCTTGTAGTTGCGGACCACATGGCTGTAAGCCTTGGCGACTTCCTCGGCAGGGATGTCCAGCACCAGCTCGCGGATGCAATCGGGGTTCAGCACCGGGCCATGCTGGTGGTCGTGCCCTTCATGGCTGTGGTCGTGGCCCTCGTGACTGTGGCCTTCGTGATCGTGACCCTCATGGTCGTGGCCTTCGTGCTCATGGCCTTCGCTCTCGACATGCTCGAGGCTGCCTTCAAGGGTGGTTGCGGTTGCTTCAGGTTCGGGATTGGTGTTCAGGGTATCGGTGGGACTCAACGTTTTACCTTCCAGGCGCACTCTGCGCCGATCGCACTGCCAGGTCTTCAAAAGAAACATGCCTGACTTGGCTGGTTTTGTCTGCTGTCAGACCTTTCAGGGGCTGCCAGCGACGATTCCTTTTGCAAACTGCCGCTCTGGGCTGCCGCACAAGGCGAAACCAGCACCGTCTGGCCGGGGAAATATCTCATTTCATGGTAAGGGGGTTTGCTGCAAGGGTCAAACGCGAGGCCATAATTCCCCGCGCCAAGGCATCGCCGAAGGTACGTTACTGCTCGGTGACCCGGGGCTTACGAACGTAAGGGAGGAAGCGGGGATCGGAGGCGCCGCACTCAAGATAGTGCTCCCGGGCTTCGGCGAGGCTCAAGGTGCCGTTGACCGTCAACCGCGCTACGCCGGCGTCGTCGTCCTCCTGGCCGTCGTCTTCCCACCAGCAGACCGGACAAAGCCCCATCGCCGTAGGGGTTTCCAGCGTCCTGTATCCACAGCACGGGCAACGAAAGCGGACTAGCACCAGTGTCTCCACCCAATAAGGACGGCAACCTTGCGCCCGAGTTTACATGGTCTGGCAAAATGTCCTCGCCTCAACCGGTACATTTTACCTTCTCCCGGTTGGTTGCCCTTTCGCGGAAATTATTTATTTTGTGCAACATACAACCACTCATCCCCAGGTTTCTATCGAATTTTGCATTGGATCGTTTTCGAGATCGTCCCTCAAGGAGAGCCCTTTCCATGAACACCTTCCGCAAATCCGGCAGGATGCTTGTCTGTGCCGTTGCCTCCCTTTCTTTGGCCACGCTCGCCCTGAAGGCCCAGACCACCTGGATCAATACAGCGACCCAGCGCCTTTCTGTGGCCAACCTTGCTTCCGCTTCCGATCAGGGACCCGCGCCTGCCGGACAGCCTTTGACCGTTCGCGTGGCGCTCACTTTGCAGAACCAGCCTGCGCTGTTGAACTATGTCAAGAGCATCAACGACCCCAGCAGCCCGCTTTACGGCCAGAGTCTCACTCCGGCAGAGTTTGCCGCTGCTTATGCCCCCAGCTCCGCGCAGGTGCAGCAAGTCGTCAGCTACCTTCAAGGCGCCGGCTTTAGCGGAATCGAGGTCGAGCCCAACAACCTGCTGGTCAGCGCCAACGGCACGGTCGCCCTGGCCAACGCCGCTTTCAACACCACGATTGAGCAGTTCAACCAATTCGGCGCTTTGGTCTATGGCAATCTGACCGCCGCGCAGGTCCCGGCATCGCTCAGCGGCATCGCTGGCGCCGTGCTGGGGCTGAACACCATCGGGCAAATGAAGCCCATGCTGGTGAACCGCACCCAGGTGGCCGTGCCCGCCTATGCCGTCAGCTACAACCCGCAAGGATTCTGGCAGATCTACGGCGCGAACGGCGTGCCCACCGCCGGCAATGCCAGCATCGCCATCATGGCTGAAGGCGACGTCAGCGGCGTGCTGAGCGATTTGCGCATTGCCGAGAAAGCCTTTGGTCTGCCCCAGGTACCGGTCACCGTGGTGCAGGTAGGCTTGGCCAGCCCGGACACCTCCGGCGCCGACGAGTGGGATCTCGACACCCAATATTCCTCGGGCATGGCGGGAACCCTGAAGCACCTTTATCTCTATGCCACCACCTCGCTGACCGACTCCGACCTGGCCCTGGAATTCAGCCGCTGGGTCACCGACGACAAAGCCAAGGCCGCCAGCGCGTCCCTGGGAGAATGCGAGATATTCCCCTACCTCGACGGCTCCATGCTGGCCGACGACAACACATTCCTTGAAGCCGCGGCCCAGGGTCAGACCTTCTTCGCCTCCACCGGCGACACCGGCTCCTTCTGTCCCGCCGAGGTGGGCGAGAACGGCGTGCCCGCCGGCGCCCCGCTGGTCAACTACCCGGCCGCCTCGCAATATGCGGTGGCCGCCGGTGGCACCACCCTGCTGGCCAACTCCGATGGCAACTACGACCTGGAAACTGCCTGGTACGCCGGCGGCGGAGGAATCAGCCAGTTCGAATACTCACCCTACTGGCAGGTCGCGGCCAACATCCCCTCGGCTACCGAGCTCAGCTCGCGCGGCATTCCCGACATCGCCATGGACGCCGATCCCTACTCCGGCGCCAACGTCTATGTGAACGGAGCGGTGGAGATTGTGGGCGGCACCAGCCTGTCCTCGCCGCTTTCGCTGGGAGTCTGGGCGCGCATGATCTCGGCCAAGCCGAAGCTGGGCTTTGCGCCCTTGCGGCTCTATAGCCTCTACGACGGCACAGGCACCGTGGGCAGCTACCCTCAGGGTGGCTTCCACGATATCGTCCTCGGCACCGACGGCCTCTACGCCGCCGCTCCCGGCTGGGACTACACCACCGGCCTCGGCTCCCTGTGGGTCAGCCAGCTCTTCGCCGACCTGAAGTAAATCGCTTCTCAACCGTCCTCTCGTCCCACCACCGCTCCGTGCCCCATCCATTCCGCAGTTTCATCGCGGAATGGGTGGGAAACCTCGGACCACAAGTCCCTAGTCCCTCAGCCCCTCAGTCCCTGGTCCCTTAGTCCCTTGTTTCCTCTCCCTTCCGGCGGCGTAGAATCGCTTGGCCGGGAGGAACTCAGAAATCCATGCCGCCTATCAAGAACTGTGTCTTGTCGTCTCTGAGCCACATCGTGTGCCTGTCTCTCTTCGCTCTAGCCGCGCACGCCCAAACTGCCCCGCTTCGTGTGGCAATCGTGGGCCTGGAGCACGGACACGTCGAGGGCTTTCTCTCCGCTTTGCCGCAACACCGCGACGTGGAACTGGTGGGCATTGCCGATGCCGACCCGGCGCTCTTCGCGAAATACCGGAAGAAGTACGGCCTGGCCGAAACGCTGTTCTTCAAGAGCGAAGCCAACATGATCGAGACCCGCCATCCGCAGGCGGTGCTGGTGTATACCTCCATCGCCGGGCACCGGCCGGCCATTGAGATCGCCGCGCAATATGGGGTCTCCGCCATGGTCGAGAAGCCGCTCACGATCTCGCTCGACGACGCCCTGGCCATCCGCCGCACCGCCCGCCATTACGGCATTCAGGTTCTGGTGAACTACGAGACCACCTGGTACGCCAGCAACAAGGCGGCCCGGGCCGAGGTGGAAAACGGCCACATCGGCCCGATTCGCCGCGTGGTCATCCACGACGGCCACCAGGGGCCCAGGGAGATCGGCGTGCCGCCGGAGTTCTTCGACTGGCTCAACGATCCCACGCAAGGCGGGGCCGGCGCGCTCTACGACTTCGGTTGCTACGGGGCCGACCTCATGACCTGGATGATGCACGGGCAGGCGCCGCTCACCGTGACCGCGATGCTGAACCACGACAAGCCGCAGATCTACCGGGTCGACGACGACGCCACCGTGGTGCTGACTTATCCGCAGGCGCAGGCCGTCATCCAGGCTTCGTGGAACTGGCCCTTCGGCCGCAAGGACATGGAAGTCTACGGCGCCACCGGCTACGCCATCACCGTGGGCTTCGATCAGCTACGTCTGCGCCACGAGCACGACTCGGCCGAACAACTTGTGACGGCTCCCACACTGTCTGGGCCAGAGAACAACTCGCTCAGCTATCTGGCTGCGGTGCTGCGCGGCCAGATCAAGCCCCAGGGCGACCTCACCGCGCTCGACCCCAATATCGTGGTGATGCAGATCCTCGACGCCGCCCGCGAATCGGCCCGCACCGGCAAAACGGTACAACTGAAAAGGATTGAGGAGTAGCCACTTCACCCTCGAATTACAACCGCGACTAATTCGACCTTAGCCGCTCCACAGAACTCCCGCACCCGATAACTGGTCGCTGGCACCCCCTTTGACAGCTCGCTGTACCGGGGTGGATCATCCAATCATTCCCGGAAAGACTTTACGATGACGGCACTTTGCTCGAACTGTGCATCCGCAATCTCCCCAGCCTCTCGCTTCTGCTCCAAATGCGGAATTGCGGTCGCTGCTGCCCAACCAGCTTCATTTTCAGCCCCAAATAATGAAAGGGGAAGGGCCTCGGAGGGCATCGGCGGATGGTTGGTGCTATTCGCAATTGGCCTGGTGCTCGGGCCCTTAAGCGTGGCACGAGCCATTTACACAGCTAATCTTCCGTTTCTATCGGATAGCAAGAACCAGGCATTTCTCTCCAGCCATCCCGCTGCCGCCGCTCTGGTTTTCTCAGAAATCCTGATGAACACTACCTTCATCGTCTTCCTGCTCTTTCTCAACTACCAATTCTTTACGCGGAAGAGAGCCTTTCCAATCTCGATGATCTTCTATCGCATCGTCCATTTTGGCGGGCTACTTGTGAGCCATCTGCTTTTTCAAGAACTCTTTAAGTCGGCCGATCTATCCCGCGGATCTGCTGCGATTGGAAGGTCGTTGATCGGAGCCTTCATCTGGATCCCCTATCTGTTGCTTTCCAGGCGGGTAAAAGCCACTTTCGTCCGTTGATCGCGCCTCCCACTGTACGGCTGACAGAATTGTGCGGCCGTGTCAAACCAAGAGAATCACTCAATAATCAATAAATAGAACTTTGTCACGTCCTTCGTCGGCGCATGGTGGGTAAATCCCCGTCGCCCGGTACGCCGTGCGAATTGGGTGTCCCGCCCCTGCGGCGGTGCGGTATCCTTGCCGCGTACTACCGGGAGGCCTGTCCCGGCCGTTGAAAAGACCTTCCCGACTCTGTGCTTCCGCTACCCCTAAATGGTTGTTTCCCCGAAAGTGAGGTTCTCTTGGTCCGCAAAAGCTATGTGATCGTCGTCGTAGCGTTGTCTCTTCTCTTTACCAGCCTCCAGGCCCATGCCTGGAACAGTGTCGGTCACATGTCCGTGGCCTATGCCGCCTACCAGCAACTGACCCAGCCGGAGAAAGACCGGGTCGCCGCGCTGCTCAAACTCAATCCCAATTACTCCAAGTGGCTGGGCTATATTCCTGCCTCTGCCACTCCCGCCGACCGCGATATGTACGTCTTTTTGATGGCCGCCACCTGGCCCGACGAAATCAAGGCCATGGGCAGCGGCTACAGTGGCAACGACAACCCGCCGCGCGGCGAATCCATCAACCTGAATACCGGCTACACCGACAAGCAGACCCACAAATACTGGCACTTTGTCGACACGCCCTTCAGTACCGACGGCACCGCGCTGCCTGCGGTTCCGCATCCCTCCGCATTGGACAAGATTGTCGTGTTCCAGGCCGCCCTGGCCACCAACGAGCCGGATGCGATCAAGTCCTACGACCTGGTGTGGCTGGAGCACATGGTGGGCGACGTCCATCAGCCGTTGCACTGCGCCACGCGCATCTCCAGCGCCAAGCCGCACGGCGACCTGGGCGGAAACGACGTTGTGGTGAATGGGCCGGCCAAGGAACTGCATGCCTTCTGGGACGATGCGGTGGGGCTGGGCGATACACAGAACTTCATGACCGCCGTGAAGGTCACCCAAACCCTGCCGGCGCCGGATCCCGCGCTGGCGAATGACGCCAAACCAGCCGATTGGGTCGCGGAAAGCTTCTCGCTGGCCAAGACTGCCGTGTACGTGGACCCCGTCGGCCCCGGCCTCGGCCCGTTCACCATGACACCGGCCTATACCGCCGCGGCCACCACCCTGGCCAAGCAGAGAATCGCCCTGGCCGGCGCGCGCCTGGCCAACCTGCTCAAGACAGCTCTCAACTGCAGCGCTACCAGTTGCGCCAACTGAAGCCGTCTTCCGCCACAAACAACACAGGACGGAGCGTCAGCCCCGGCCCTGTCTTTGTTTACGCATTTCCTCCCCAGATCTTGGGTGCCCCAGGTCCCGCTTCTGGGACCTGGGAAAGCACAAATCCACCCGGTCAAAGGGGCTGCAGCCTAGAATCGATCGCTGTCAGTAGTCCCTGGTAAAAGTCCAAAGCGCCGAAAAACGCCCCTCTGGGGCTAGAGCCCACCGTTTATTTTCAGTGTCTTGCGGCACGACTGAAGTCGTGCCCTTTTAAATCTTGCTTTCTGCCACAGATTGTTAGCTGCCTCTACGGTACAAACACCTTCACCCTCACATGCCAGGTGGTCGTCTGGCCCGGCTTCAAGGTCACCATGCCGGTGTCGGTCGAGCCCCATTCCTTGCCGAACGGGTCGCCGTAGTTGTACTGGTGCTCGATGGCTACAAACTGTTTGTTGGGCGGCGCGTACATCTGGATGGCCTTGATCTCCGGCGAAAGCCCTTCGATGCTGACCCCGTAGCGCGCGGCCGGATCGATGACGCGCACCGTCACCATTTTGTTCGCCCAATCCAGGTGATTCCAGTTGTCGTCGAAGAAATTGGTTCCCAAGGGTGTGCCGGCCATGGCGCGCAGATCGAACTTGGTTCCTGCCACGGGGACGATCTTGCCGGTGGGGAAGACGTTGTCGTAGTTGTCCACTTCGGCCACGGTCGAGGCTGGAATTTCGACCCGGGCCTGGGTGCGGTCGCCCGAGGGCAGGTTGAAATAGGGATGCCAGGCAATGGCCATCGGTTCGTCTTCGTTGCCCACGTTGCGGGCTTCGATGATGGCGTCGACCGCGTCGGCCGTCAGCCGGATCTTGATCACGAATTGCGATTTCGAGAGCCAGTGCCCGCCGAAATCGCCCGCGTGGATCACTCCCTCAACTTCTTCGCCGCCGGGAATCTTCTCCACTTCGACGTTATCGGTCTTGGCCTTCAGAATCAGCCCGTGCATGGCGTGGCGTTCCGCCGTGGGCAACTTGCCGATATTGTTGGCCGGCACGGTGATGGTCTTGCCCTTCCACTCGGTGGTCAGGGTCTTGCCGTCGGCAGACAGCTTTCCGCGAATGCGGTTCGGATAGGGAGCCAGAAAGGCAGCGCCCAGACGGTAGCCCAGGTCGCCAAAATCGTCGTCGTCCACGTCCAGCATCTTCTTGGCGGTGGCCAGGTCAGGCGAGGCCAGAACGTCGACCGAGCCCTTGCCGGGGAAGTTGGCGGTAATCTGCAGGATCTCCATGCCGCGGCCCGGGGCCAGGGTGATGCTGGTGAACTCCGGCTTGCTGGTGCTGGTGGCCGTACGGGTGAGGGTAACGATCTTCTGGCCGCCGATTTCGGTAACAGCCTGGGCATGACTCATCGGGACCTCCGTGCTCGCCAGCAACACCGGCAAGGCAAGTGGCAGCAGCGTAAGCGCGCGAAACGATATCTTCATCTCAGTTCCATTCCTTGTCTCTCAAATGTGCCCTTTGCAGGCACTCGGGTTTTTCTGGAAACGATTCCATTCCCACCTCTTCGGTGCCAGGAAAGCGTATTCCAGACGCGGAGTCATTCTACGCCATACCACCCCTGTCCCGGCGGCGAGTGGCTTTATGATGATCAGCATGACAACCAAGCTCCGCTGGGGAGTTCTCAGCACCGCCGCCATCGGCCTCAAGAAAGTCATCCCCGCCATGCAGCTAGGGCAGTTTTCGACGGTAACGGCCATCGCCTCGCGAGACCTGGCCAGGGCTCAACAAGCCGCAGCCGGCCTGGGTATTCCCACCGCCTACGGTTCCTACGAGGAACTGCTCGCCGACCCCAACATCGACGCCATCTATAACCCGCTGCCCAACCAGCTTCACGTCCCCTGGACGATCGAGGCCGCCGAAGCCGGCAAGCACGTTTTGTGCGAGAAGCCCCTCAGTCTGACCGCAGCCGAGGCCAAAACGCTGCTCGCGGTTCGCGCCCGCACCGGGGTCAAGATCGGCGAAGCCTTCATGGTCAACTGTCATCCGCAGTGGCAGCGGGTGCGCGCCTTGCTCGACGAGGAGCGCATCGGCCCCATCCGTTCCATCGCAGGATTCTTCAGCTACTTCAACAACGATCCCGGCAACATCCGCAACCAGCCGCAGAGCGGCGGCGGCGCGCTTTACGACATCGGCTGCTATCTGATTCACGCTTCGCGCTATGCCTTCGCAGCCGAGCCCACGCGCGTGGTGGGACTGATCGATCGGGACCCTCAGATGCACACCGACCGGTTGACTTCCGCGATCCTCGATTTTCCCGGCGGCCAGGCCATCTTCACCTGCAGCACGCAACTGATCCCATACCAGCGCATCCAAATCCTCGGCACACGCGGGCGCATCGAAATCGAGATCCCCTTCAACGCTCCGCCAAATACGCCGACGCGCCTCTTCATCGACTCCACTGGAAATATTCTGGGCAGCGGCGTTGTCTGGGAGGTTTTTCCGGTGTGCGATCAGTACACGCTGCAGGGCGATGCATTTTCCAGGGCAGTCTTGGATGACACGGAGGTTCCAGTCTCGCTTGAAGACGCCATCGGCAACATGGCGGTCATCGACGCCATCTTCAATTCGGCCAAGGCCGGGCAATGGGAATCGGTCGGCGGCTAGAGCCCAGGAAGAAACGAGATTGGGTTGGGGGCAAACGGAGCAGATTCCGACCGCATGGGAGCGATGGGGTTGCAATGAAATCAGCAAGTTAGAGACCGCCTCGCGGTGGTCGCGCGTTCGCGAGGCGGTTTTCATTGCCAGCGAAGCTGGTGGGGGACTGTTACGTGACTGTAATTGGAGGTGCCCGCAGCGGAGACCGCAGGTCAGATCTGCTTGCCAATACAGCTGGGCAAGCGTATGAAAACGCACTGGATTTTTTGCGAACGAGCTGGGCGGGATATAGAACGCACAGAGGCTGGTAACACTCGAGTGGACTGTCCCTGTCGGCCTGCTTTCGACCAAACCGCCGCTAAGCTCGTCAGGTCAGGGACCAAGTTGCCAAAGATCGACAAAGCTAACTCCGACGATGTGCCGCCCTGGTGCAGCTTTGCTACCGATTGGTTCAGTTAGTTAGGTCCGACGCCTTCGGCGGGCATCGGACCGGATTGGAATGCTAGTAACGGCCGCGACCGCGCGATGCTCCGCCGCCGCCTCCGCCAGGACCACCACCGCTGCCCTTGCGCGCCTGATAGCAATCCCGGCAAAACACCGGACGATCGCCACGCGGCTCAAAAGGAACTGTTGTAGGCTGGCCGCACCCCGAACAAATCACAGGTGTACCCTGTGCTGGAGCCGCACGGTAGCCGGAACCCCCCTGGTCGTTCTTCTTTGCCTGACGGCAATTCTTGCAACGTTTTGGGGTCGAATAACCGCGTTCCTGGAAGAACGCCTGATCAGCAGCGGTGAAGGTGAAGTCCTGCCCGCAATCGCTGCACTGTAATTGAATATCTCCGGCCATGGGTCTCCTCGTGGAGATTGTACAGCCCAATGTGTCGTTTGAGTACAAGGATTCTTTCGAGTTTTTCGCAGTTATTTTGAAGATCGAGGCTTTCGCACGCCATTTTGGACATTCGCATGACATCTGTCTGTCACTTCCAAGCTATAGTCTTCACAGGAACAGCCTCTCAGGTCACCGGAGTTGGCACGTTCGCCGGAGCGCCATGACACCGTCCAATCCCGAATTCGAGACGGAATGCATTCGCCGCATCCTGGCCGGTGAGAAGCATTTGTTCCACGAACTCATTCGCCCGTGCGAGAGACCCATCTACTTTCTGCTGCTCTCCTTGCTGCGCAATGAGGCCGAGGCCGAAGACGCCGCACAAGAGACGGCCATCAAGGTTTATCTGAATCTTCATCTGTTTCGCGGCGACTCGCAGTTCCGCACCTGGGTGCTTTCGATTGCTCGCAACGAGGGGCTGGGACGGTTGCGCAAAGCCGTCACCCGGCGCGAAGATTCGCTCGATGCCGGCACCGACGAGCAAACCGGAGACTACACGCCGGCCATCCTTACCAGTTGGCGCGAAATCCCTTCCGAAGCTCTCGAAAGAAAAGAACTTGGCGGTCTGCTCCGCAGCGCGATCGAAACGCTTCCCGAGATTTACCGTAACGTCGTGCTGCTTCGCGACATCGAAGAGATGGACGTCCGACAAACCGCCATCGCCCTCGACATTACCGAAGGGGCGGTGAAAGTCCGGTTGCACCGGGCACGGGCCATGCTGCAGCGCGATTTAGCTCCGCGGCTCAAAGCCTTTGCTCCCAAGCGCAAAGGTTTGTTCGGGTGGGGCGCATGAGAATCGACTGCAAACACGTCTGGCAGCACATCTCCTCTTACATCGACGAGGAGATCGACGCGGCTCTGCGCGCCGAGATCGATCACCATCTGGAGACCTGCGAAATCTGCTCGGCCGTGCTGGATTCGACGCGCAACCTGGTGGTTCTGGTAGCAGACGACAGGGTATTTGAATTGCCTGCCGGCTTCAGCCAGCGCCTGCACGCGCGTCTGGACAAGGAACTCGAGTTAGTCGAACCCTCTTAAGACGCGCTGCGCGACTGCCCAACCGGCGCCGGTCCGGTCCGGTGAACCATCGGATGCGTCCAGGTTTCCAGTCCCACCAGCACCAGCGTCACAATCGCCAACACCACCTGCAGCCGCTCCGAGCGTTTGGTCTTCAGGCTCAGCGCGCGCCTGCGCCATTGTGCGGAGGGCTGAGCCCGCAGCCGCCAGATCCACGCCAATACGGCGAGATTCACAAGCGCTCCGGCAGCGGCCAGCACCAGCATGGGAATCCGAATCGCGTCCTGGTGAAAGCCCCGCGCCGGCGCATAGATCCCGCTCGCGGCAGCCAGCGCGGTCAATCCGATGGCCACCCGAATCCCGCTGACGGTCAATACCGCGGTACAAAGACTTTGCAGCAGGGCCACTAACAAGCTAGCCCCGCCGAGTAGCTTCATTCCCTTCGGACTTTCCACAAGAGCTTCACCCACGGGTAGACCTCCACAAATCCTTGCGCCGCAAGCGGGCACACTGCACAGCATCAGCCTAATGCAAGGCAGTTGCGAACTGCCAATCCAAATGCAGGTTCTCCGCGTACTTCCGATAGGCGAGGCTGTCAACCGGAATTTAATTCTCAAGGCAGGCCCTCGGCCTGTAACTTTTCCTCAATGTCCGTACTCTCTAAGTGCGTGACACGATAGTGCGCGAATGTCCTCAGGGCTTCGCGCGGGTCGACAACCGGCGGACCCCCTTTCCGCCCCAAACTCCAAGCGAGGTCAAAAGATCATGAAGAATCGTTTCAATGCAATGCTTCTGACTGCGGCTCTCTCCGGCCTGGTTGGCGGAACCGCTGTAGCAGCCGCGGCCCAGCCCTCCACCCCGGGCTCGGCAAAGACCCAGGTCGTGGCTACCAAGGCCGGACTCCGCTATGCCGCACAGGACACAAGCAAGCACTCCTGTAAAGGCAAAAACGACTGCAAAGGCACCGGCGGCTGCAAGACCGGCGACAACGGATGCAAGGGCAAGAATAGCTGCAAGGGCAAAGGCGGTTGCGCCACCGACGGCTCCAAGCCACCTTCGGCGAATTTCGCTTAAAACCAGTAGACAGTGGACAGTGAACAGTGAACGGCGCGCGGCGCGGAAATGGAAGCATTCCCCTGCCGCGACCGCCGCAAGATCGGGATCAACCCACTGTCCACTGCCCACTGTTCCCTGTTCCCTGTTCCCTGTTCAAGGATCCCCATGCCCGGCAATCGCTTCAATGCCTTTCAGGATCACGGTGTAGGAATCGGATTGCGCATTCCACACTATCGGCACATCTTTTCGCGCAAGCCGGTAGTCGACTGGTTTGAGATTATCTCGGAAAACTTCATGGTCGATGCCGGCCGCGCGCTGGCCAACCTCGATCGCATCCTCGAGCAATATCGCGTCGTGCAGCACGGCGTCTCCATGTACTTCGGCTCAGTCACCGCGCCCGACCCCGAGCACCTGCGCCGCCTCAAGCAACTGGTGCGCCGCACCGGTACGCCCTGGCTCAGCGATCATCTCTGCTGGGGCAGCGTCGACGGCACTTACTCCCACGATCTGCTGCCCTTGCCCTACACCTGGGAAGCCGTTCAACGCACCGCCGACCGCATCCGCCAGGTGCAGGACTACCTCGAGATTCCCGTGGCCGTCGAGAACGTCTCCAGCTATGCTGCCTTCACCGCTTCCGAGATGACGGAGTGGGAGTTTTTAACCGAAGTGGTGGAGCGCGCCGACTGCGGCATCCTCCTCGACGTCAACAATATCTACGTCTCCAGCGTGAACCACGAGTTCGCACCCATGGATTACGTCAACGCCGTACCCGCCCACCGCGTGGCGCAGATTCACATCGCCGGCCACTCGCGTTACCAGAAATACATTCTCGATACGCACGACCATCCGGTGATCGACCCCGTTTGGGATCTCTACGCACGCGCCATTGAGCGCTGCGGACCCACGCCCACCCTGCTCGAATGGGACGACCATATCCCCACCTTCGACGAGGTCCACGCCGAGGCCAAAAAGGCCAACCGCTATCTAAATCGGAATGAGGAAGCAGCGCAGATGGGTGCCCCGGGTCCCGATTTTGGGACCTGGGAAAGCAAGGTGCTGGAGCCTGCGCGATGAGTTCACAAAACATGACCCTAGCCGAGCTCCAGCGCACCATGGCCGCCGCAGTCATGCAGCCCCTCACGCCCGCTGAGGAGATGCGGACTCAAACCGCCGACGGCCGCTCCATGGCCGCGGTAGCCGAGTCCTTCATCGCTCCCAACAGCCGCCTCAGTCCCTTCGAGCGCCTGGAAATCTATAACCGTCAATACTGGTTCCGCGTGCTCCACGCGCTGGCAGAGGACTTTCCCGCCCTCCAGGCCGTCCTCGGCACCCAGGCTTTCGAGGCCATGTCCATCGCCTATCTTACCGCGCACCCGAGCCGTTCGTTCTCGCTGCGCAACCTGGGATCGCATCTGCCTGCGTGGCTCGCCGCGCACCCTCAATTCAGCGGCCGCCGGCCCAGCCTGGCCGTCGACGTCGCCCGCATCGAATGGGCCTTCGTCGAGGCTTTCGACAGCGCCGAGCGCACTCCACTCACCGCCGATCGGATCGCCACGCTCGACGCCGATTCGCGCCTTGCCCTGCAGCCCCACCTTCAACCGATGGCTCTCAACTACCCCGCCGACGAATTGGTGCTCAGCCTCCACGATCGCCAGAAGCGCGACACCAGCGAGGCCGGCATAAAGCAGCATCGAGACGATTCAGCGCCGATGCGCATTCCCGGTCTCCGTCGCCGCCGCACCTGGCTGGCAGCGCACCGCGTCGACCTTTCGGTTTATTACCGCCGCCTGGAAGGCGAAGAGTTTCTCACTCTCCAGGCCATTCGTGACGGAGTACCGCTCGGCCAGGCCCTCGAAGCAGGCTTTGCAACTTCGCACATGGCAGCCGCGCGCCGCCCGCAGCAGGTTCGCGACTGGTTTGCCACTTGGGCCGAACTCGGCTGGATCTGCGCTCCCGATCTCGACTCGCTCATAGAGCAATAAAAAGGAAAGACATGACGAAAACAGTCGACCTATTCAGCACCGCATACCGCCGAGCCGTCGCCCTGCTCAACCACGCGCAGAGTCCCTTGCTTCTCCTGATCCGTCTCTATTGGGGCTGGCAGTTCATGCAGGACGGCTGGGGCAAGCTCACTCATCTCGATCGCGTAGCGCAGTTCTTTGCCGGCCTGGGACTTCCCGCACCAGGCATGACTGCGCTCGCGGTTGGCCTGATCGAATTAGTCGGCGGCCTGTTGTTTACCTGCGGAATCGCCTCCAGGCTGGTCTCGCTGGTGCTGTTCGTCAACATGACCGTGGCTTACCTGAGCGTGCCCGACGACCGCGCCAACTTCCTTCATATCCTGTCGAAGCCCGACGATTTCTATGGCGCAAGCCCTTACACCTATTGGTTTGCCGCACTCTTGATTCTCATCTTTGGTCCCGGCTGGTTTGCTGTGGATACGATCGTCGGCCGCATGGCTGGACGGAACAACCGGGCCTGACGGCAAAGTATCTATCTACGGTCGCCACGCTGGGAATGGAAGGACGAGAAGAAACCAAACAGAACGCCACCGAACAGAGCAATGAAGACCTCGTCCACTAGGCCGGCAGTTGTCGGATGGTCCGCGAGATTGCCATAGAGCCACCAGCGAGAATAGACATACGCTATGTTAAAGGCCAACATGGAAATCGACCAATAGAGCATGCCATCCACAAAGATGCTCTGTTCTGGGGTGCGCTTTTCGGTCCCCCGTTTGCGAAGATTGATCGGCACCGACACTCCAAAGAGTCGAAACAGCAAGGGGATTCCAAAGACGATCCAGAGCACAGGCAGCGGCAGCGCTAGCAGAAAAGGCACAATCTCATGGGACGTCATGGCTGCCATTCTATCGGACGGGCTGCCGCGTCCCGAACCTGAAGCCTGCAGGTCTCACGCCCAGATTGACATCGTGTAGCGCCGACCTCCCGGTCGGCTGTACTGGCGGCGTCCTCGCCGCCAGAGCAA
>CAZLMY010000126.1:0-16592 GCA_964560845.1 uncultured Occallatibacter sp.
TCGCACCGCTTCCCTACGACTACGCCGCCCTCGAGCCGTTCATCGATACCGAGACGATGAAGATCCACCACGACAAGCACCACCAGACCTACGTGAACAACGTCAACGGCCTCTTGGCCAACCACCCCGACCTGGCCGCCAAGCCCATCGACGACTTGGTTCGCGACCTTGCCCAGGTTCCCGACGATATCCGCACCGGCGTCAAGAACAACGCGGGCGGCCACGCCAACCACACTGCGTTCTGGCACCTGATGGGCCCGGTCGGCTCCGAAGGCGTAGGCGGCGCGCCCACCGGCCCCATCGCTGCGCAGATCGCCGCCGACTTCGGCGATTTCGAGGCCTTCAAGAAGACCTTCAACGAGACCACCGCCAAGCAATTCGGCTCCGGCTGGGGCTGGCTCGTCTTCGCGGACGGCAAGCTCAAGGTCATCTCCACCCCCAACCAGGACTCGCCGCTCACCCAAGGCCTTTTCCCAATCCTGTTTAACGACATCTGGGAACACGCCTACTACCTCAAGTACCAGAACCGCCGCCCCGACTACCTGGCCGCCTGGTGGAATGTCGTCAACTGGGTCGAAGTCAATCGCCGCTTCGCGATTGCCAAAGGCTAAAAGCACCGATCTGCGACCATGGATCGTGAATCGACCCGCCGTCCGCGGTTCCGGACCGAAACCTTCCAGGCTCCTGAGCGGGAAAGCAACCGACTCCGTGCCCCATCCTTGCGACTTTTTCTGCCGCAAGGGTGGGAAACCACCCACCTCACCCCGCCATCGCGATCCCAGCCCTCCGCAACTCTTTCTCCCTGCGCGTGTCTAAACCGAAGAAGGACATCTATGCTCGCGCGCCCTCTTGCTTTCCTCCCCCTCGCGGGACTTCTGGTCTTGGCTTCCGCAGTGGCCTCCGCTCAGTCCGGCCGCTTTATCGTGTCGCAACATGGTCACCCGGTCGGTACCTCCACTTACCAGTTCACCTCCACCTCGCAGGGCTACGACTCCACGTCGCTGGTCCGTATCGCCATGCAAGGGCTCGATTACTCGCTCTCCAAGACTGAAGAGCTCTCCTCGGCCAATCGCTTGCGCCATGTACAACTGAGCGCTGTCGTCAACGGCAAGGCAGTCAATATCGTCGGCGTTCCCGATCCCGCCCAGATCCTGCTGAACATCTCCGCCAACGGCCGCAGCTCCACCACCCGGCTCGAACACCATGTCGCCGCCGTCTTCCTCCCCGACTTCGACGCCGGCGCCCTTGAGACTCTGCTTGCCCTGGCGGTGACCACCAACAGCCGCGACCTCTGGGTCATCCTGCCCAAGCAGTCCGGCTCAATCGAGTCTGTTCAGCTAGCCACCTACGCCGACCAGCAGGGAATGCTCGATGGCAAGCCGATTCTGGTCCACCACCTGATCGCCACCATCGCCGGGGCGAATACCGACCTGTTCTCCGGGCCCGAAAACCAGCTCCTGCAAGCCGAACTCCCCCAGCCAGGCTTTGCTTTGGTCCGCAACGGTTTCATCCTCACACCGCCCTCGACCCCTGGCGCCCCTCCCACCGAATAGGAATCCCAAATGTCCGGACCCGTCTCGGTCCGGGACGCAGGGCAATCGCAAAATGGTCCTGAATTCGCGAATTGGGCGATTGTGAAAGGGCACAGCTTTAGCCCTGCCCTCCCAAGACAGTTGCTCCGCGCAACCCCCGCTCCCTGCGATTGCCTGCGGTTGTAAGCCGTCGGATCCACCGACCGCCACCAACTCCGAATCCTGCTCGCTTTTAATTCATTGAAAGCAAAAGGCATACCTCTGTGTCACAAAATATGAGCGCATGGCGCGCACATTTAGTGCATCTTTTGTGCTATATTTCCATCAGATTGGTTGATCGGCTTGGACTCATATCCAGGCCCGTCATCTGAGACAACATCAGGAGGATCAATTTCATGGCAATCTCTCGTTGGGACCCCTTTCGTGAAGTCGTAGCTCTGCAGAACCGCGTCAACTCCCTTTTCCGCGAAATGAACGAGGAAAACGACCCCGTTGCAGCTACCAGCTTTGTGCCGGCCGTCGATATTTACGAGGACGCGCAGAAGGTGGTACTGAAGCTTGAAGTGCCGGGCATTGAAGAGAAGGACCTGGATGTGCGCGTGGAAAACCACACCCTCACCGTCAAGGGCGAGCGCAAGTTCGAGGCCGAAGAGAAGGAGCAGAACTTCCATCGCATCGAGCGGCGCTACGGCAGCTTCTATCGCGCCTTCACTCTGCCTTCGACCGTGGATACGGAAAGCGTTGCGGCCAGCTACAATGCAGGCGTGCTCAAACTCGAGCTGACCAAGAAGGCCGAGGCGCAGCCCAAGCAGATCAAGATCAACGTGGACGGCCTCAAAAAGGTGGAAGCCGGCAAGAAAGTGGAAGAGCCGGAACTGGCCGGAGTGCGGTAACAACAGCTCCTGGCTGCTAGCTTTTAGCTGTCAGCTTGGCTATTGGCGGCGCGGACTGGATCGGGTGCCGGAGAGTGAGAGCAATCTTGCTCTCCGGCATTGTGTTGTGTGGCTTAGGGTTGGAAGGAAGAAAATCTTCTCAAGCAGCGGGCTGGAAAGCGGCGAGTGCCGCGGGCAAGCTGAGAGCTAAAAGCTAACAGCTAGGAGCTAAGGAAATGGCTATTCGTTGGGACAAGCTTACCGTGAAGTCGGCGCAGGCCATGGAGCAGGCGCAGGCCCGTGCAGCGGAACTGGGCAACCCCGAGGTGCTGCCGGTGCACCTGCTGCTGGCGCTGATTGAAGACCGCGAGGGCGTGATTCCCGCGGTGCTGGAGAAGATCGGCGTTCCCACCGAACGGCTGGAACATGACCTGCATTCGATTGAAGAGAAGCTGCCCCGGGTATCGGGCACGGCGGCGCAGCCCGGCCTGAGCCAGGCGCTGACCAAGGCCATCGACCAGGCTTTTCGCGAAGCATCCAACTTCAAAGACGAGTATGTCTCGACTGAGCACCTGTTGCTGGGCGCCGCGCACGGCAAGGGAGACGCGGCCAACCAGGCGCTGGTGGCGCTGGGCGCAACGCATGAAGCGATTCTGAAGGCGCTGACCGCGGTGCGCGGCTCACAGCGGGTGACGGACCAGAACCCCGAGGGCAAGTTTCAGGCTCTGGAGAAGTACGCCAAGGACCTGACCGAACTGGCGGCCCGCGGCAAGCTGGACCCGGTCATCGGGCGCGACGAGGAGATTCGCCGCGTCATCCAGGTGCTGAGCCGCCGCACCAAGAACAATCCAGTGCTGATCGGCGAGCCAGGCGTGGGCAAGACGGCCATCGTCGAGGGCCTGGCGCGGCGCATCTTCGAAGGCGACGTGCCGGAGAGCCTCAAGAACAAGCGGGTCATCTCGCTCGACCTGGGCTCCATGCTGGCCGGAGCCAAATATCGCGGCGAGTTTGAAGACCGGCTCAAGGCCGTGCTGAAAGAGATTGAAGAAGCCAACGGCGAGATTGTGCTGTTCATCGACGAACTGCACACGCTGGTCGGCGCAGGCGCAGCCGAAGGAGCCATCGACGCCAGCAACATGCTCAAGCCGGCCCTGGCGCGCGGTGAGCTGCGCGCTATCGGAGCAACCACGCTGAACGAGTACCGCAAATACATTGAGAAAGACAAGGCGCTGGAGCGGCGCTTCCAGATCGTCTACGTGGGCGAGCCCAACGTGGAAGACACCATCGCCATCTTGCGCGGCCTCAAGGAGCGCTACGAGGTGCACCATAACGTGCGCATCAAGGATGCGGCGATTGTGGCCGCCGCCACGCTTTCGCACCGCTACATCAGCGACCGCTTCCTGCCCGACAAAGCCATCGACCTGGTCGATGAAGCTGCAGCGTCGCTGGCGGTGCAGAAAGGCTCGGTGCCCACGGAGATCGACCAGTTGGAGCGCGAACGCACCTCGCTCGAGATCGAGCGCGAGGCCCTGAAACGCGAGACCGACACCAACAGCATTGAGCGCCGTGAAGTTGTCGAGCGCGAAGTGGCCCGGCTGACCGAGCAGATTACCGCCCTGCGTTCGCGTTGGCAGAAGGAGCGCGAGGCCGACACACGCGTCAGCGAGATCAAGAAGAAAATCGAGGCGCTGCGCTTCGAAGCCGAGGAGCAGACCCGCAAGGGCATGCTCGACCGTGTCTCGCAGATCCAATATGGCGAACTGCCCAGGCTTGAAGAGGAGATGAAGCGGCTGATTACGGCGCAGAACGCCCGCGCCGGCGGCGCGCGCATGTTGAAGGAAGAAGTCGACGAGGAAGACATTGCCAGCATTGTGAGCAAGTGGACGGGAATTCCCGTAACGCGCATGCTCGAAGGCGAAGTGAAAAAGCTCGTCCAGATGGAGGATCGTCTTCGCGAGCGGGTGGTTGGCCAGGATGCGGCGCTGGCCATTGTGGCCAACGCGATCCGGCGTTCGCGCGCCGGCTTGAGCGACCCCAAGCGGCCTATCGGCTCGTTCATCTTCCTGGGGCCCACGGGCGTGGGCAAGACCGAGACGGCGCGGGCGCTGGCCGAGTTCCTGTTTGACGACGAGCAGTCCATGATCCGCATCGACATGAGCGAGTACATGGAAAAGCACGCCGTGGCGCGGCTGATTGGCGCGCCTCCGGGCTACGTGGGCTACGACGAAGGCGGCCAGTTGACCGAGGCCGTGCATCGGCGCCCCTACGCCGTGATTCTGTTCGACGAAATTGAAAAGGCGCATCCGGATGTGTTCAACATCCTGCTGCAGGTGATGGACGACGGGCGTCTGACCGACGCCAAGGGCCGCACCATCGACTTCAAGAACACGGTGCTGATCATGACCTCGAACCTGGGGGCAAGCCTGTTGATCGGCGACACGCTCAAGACCGAGCACGACTACGACATGGCGCGCGAATCGGTGATGCGGGTGTTGCGCGAGCACTTCCGCCCGGAGTTTCTGAATCGCGTCGACGATACCGTGATCTTCCGCTCGCTGGGCGTGGCGCAAATGAGCAAGATCCTGGATCTGCGTTTGGCCGAAGTCAGCAAGCTGCTGGAAGCGCGGCAAATCTCGCTGGAACTGACCGAGCCCGCGCGGCAGTTGATTCTGGCTGCCGGTTCGGATGCGGCCTACGGGGCGCGGCCTCTGAAGAGGGCCTTGCAGCGCATGATTCAGGACCCGCTCGCCATCAAGATCCTCAACGGCGAAGTCCTGCACGGCGCCCACGTCCGCATCGATGTGGACCGCAATTCGAACCAGCTCCACTTCGAGCCCATGGGCCGCGAAGCCATGGCGTAACCACCTACGGTGGGGCCAACAGCCTCCGGCCACCTGCGGTGGGGCTAGCTGCCTTCGGCTGGCCCGCGCTCGTAAGACGCGCGGGTCAAGCTGTTCTGCACGGTAGGGTGCTTGTGTTTCCTTTTTACGTCGGCAAAGAACCCCGGGTGGCCCGGGGCCCGGGGAGCTGATTCCAATCGCTGAACTGGGTGCCCCATGTCCCTGGCATTTGGGGACATGGGAAGCCACAAAGCCCGGCGCAGTCGTTTTGAAAGATAACCGAGCTGAGCAATCCCAAGTCTCGTTCTTGGGAACTGGGATTGCTCAATACTCAATCTCGGAATACGAAACTACACGGCCGACTTGCGCTCCGCTTCTTCCGCCTTCAGCAGTGCCTCGTGAATAATCATTTTCAAATAAGTCTGATAGCGCAAACCGCGCTTTTCTGCCTGCACGCGCGCCTTGGCGATGTCGTCCGGGTCGAGGCGGATGGTGGTTGAAGGCAAGGCTGCTCGTTTGGCAACTGTGCCGATCCCGATCCGTCCCTCGGCCTTGGCTTTCTTGAACTCATCGAGCAGTTCGTCCTCGTGCGACCTCCACCAAGCCGCTTCCTCAGCCTCATTCGCGAAGCTCATCTGTTTCAGTTCTTCCAACATTGCCATTCCTCTTCAGCGACAAGAACCAACGCCGATAGCTTTTGTTTGCAGGCCAAGCCGTGACGACACGGACTTTCTCGCCAGCCATTGTCGTTACGACGACCAAGATTCGTCCGGTATCCGTTTCACCGATGTGGGGGACCCGTTCCTCTCCGTTCCGGAGTTCGGATTTGAGGTCTACTGGTCGATTGAGGATGACCTGTTCTGCTTCAGCTGGTGCAATCTCGTGCAGTGCTAAATGACGAACGTTCTCTTCGTCCCACTTCCATTGGATTTTGTCCATGGTCTATTCAACTTCCTTTTCTTCCCCATAAACATCTCCCTCCTATTTTTCTCCCAAACTCCGTAATTGTAGCTACGTTGCAGCTATTTTGCAACTACTGCCGCAGCTCCACCAGCGTGGCTCCCTGCCCGCCCTCGTTCTGCGGTGCTTCGGCGAGCGTAGCGACATGGGGATGCCCTTTCAGGAACTCCCTCACCCCACGGCGCAGAATGCCGGCCCCGTGGCCGTGAATGACGCGGATGCGCGGCAGCCCGGCCAGGAAGGCGCGGTCCAGGTACTTCTCCAGCTCCTCGGTGGCCTCGTCCACCGTGCGGCCGATGAGGTTGATCTCCATCCGCATGTCGTCGCTGTTGGCGCTGGTCACGGTGACGTGGACGTTCTTCTGCTTGCGAGCGGCGGCCAGGGGATCGGCGCGCTCGTTGAGACGAATCTCGGAAGTGTTCAGCACCTCGGCAATATCGTCCCGTTTCACGCGCATTTTGATGGGGCCGAGGGCCACTTCGAACAGATCTTTCTCCACTTCGCGCTGCACCACCGCGATCTTGTTCATGGATTTGAGCCGAACCTGGTCGCCAATGGCGACGTGCTTCACCACATGCGGCTGGGCGTCGGCATCGCCCTGATCGGCGCCGGTGCGGTGGGCCACCACGGTCTGGTTGAAGCTCTCCTGGAACTCCCGGCGAAGACGAAACATGCGGCGTTCGGCTTCCTTCGATAACTTCTGCTGCGAGGCGCGGTCTTCGATTGCCTTGACCGTCTCGCGCATCTGAAACTCGAAGTCCTTCAGCAGCGAAGCCAGCTTGATCTCCAACTCCCGTGTACGCTTGCGCAGCTCGATGTCGCCTTCGCGGGCCAGCTTCGCCCTTTCCACGTTGAGAGCATATTGCTGCTCGCGGGCGGCCTTGCGCTCCACTTCAAGCTGGGTCAACTCGTTGTGCAGCTTGTCGAGGAAGCGGGCGATATCCACCTGCTGCGAACCCAGCCGCTGGCGGGCAGCGGACACGATGGCGGCATTCAGGCCCAGCCGCTCGGCAGTCTGGATACCGGCCGAAGCGCCGGGAACGCCCAGGCGTAGCTGGTAGTTGGGCGCAAGCGTCAACTCGTCCACCCCGGCCGCCGCATTGAGCACGCCTGGGGTGTTCGCGGCGTAGACCTTGAGCGAGGTGTGATGGGTGGAGATGAGCGACCAGGCCTGCGCGGTGAGGAAGTGGCTGGCAATCGCGACTGCCAGAGCCGAGCCCTCTTCCGGATCGGTCGAAGAACCAAGCTCATCGAGCAGCACCAGGGTGCGGGCGTTGGCCAGGCGCGAAAGCCGGTCGAGATTGACGATGTGCGCGGAGAACGTAGACAGCGCCGCCTCGATGGATTGCGCATCGCCAATGTCGGCCAGGAAAGCCGTGAAAACCGGAAAGGTGGCGCTGGTGGCCGGCACGGGCAAGCCGGCCTGCGCCATCATCGCCAGCAGCGCCGTCGTCTTCAGGGTCACGGTCTTCCCGCCCGTATTGGGGCCGCTGATGATGAGCTGGCGAGCTTTATCGGTGAGTTCCAACGCCAGTGGAATCACCTTCCCGCCGGTGGTGCGCAGGCGTTTTTCCAGCAGCGGATGCCGTGCCCCATCGAGGTGCAGCACATCCGGCGTAATCGTCGGGGCGATGCAGTCGTAATCCCGGGCAAAGCGGGCGCGGGCCTGCAGGGTATCGACCAGCGCCAGCACTCGCGCGCCCTCGCGCAGTCCGTGAGCATAGCCGCCCACCTGCCGCGTGAGGGCCACAAAGATGCGGTGAATCTCGGCCTGTTCTTCTTCCAGCAGACGCACCAGCTCGTTGTTCTGCTCGATGGTCTCAAGCGGCTCTACGTAGACTGTCTGCCCGGAGTTGCTGGCCCCATGCACCACGCCGGAGATGCGGCGCTTCAATTCGCTGCGCACCGGGATGACGAAGCGGTCGCCGCGGATGGTGATGAGGTCTTCCTGGGTGGCGCCGTCGCTGGAGAGCTTGCGCAAAGCGGCGCGCAGGGTCTCTTCAATCAACCGCTGCTGGCGATCCTGGTCGCGGCGGATGCGGCTCAGCTCGGGCGAGGCGTTGTCGGCCAGCGAGCCGTCGGGCTGGATGGTGCGCTCGATCGACTCGGCTAGCGGGCGCAGGCTCTGGGTCAGTTCCGATGAGAGGCCCGAAAGCCCGGGCAGCTTGCCGGCCAGCCGTGCCGGAGGCGACTGCAGCAGCGCTTGCCAGGAAGCCACGTCGTTGGCCAGCCGCGCAATGGCCTGCAGTTCGTTGGCCTCGAGGGCTGCGCCGGGGATCCCCGCTTTGGCCGCCATTTGCGTGGGGTCGAAGAGCCCGCCCAGGGGGATGGATACCTGCTCGGCCAGAACCAGGCGCACCTCGGCAGTGAGGGTGTGCTGGCTGGCGATCCACTCCTCGTCCGTCGAGGGTTTCAGCTCGAGAATGGAGTTGCGGCCGACCGGGGAAGCGGCAAACCCGGCGACCAGCGCCAGCAGAGGCTCCCACTCGAGAGCGGCAAAGTCGGCGTGTTCCACAGGCGACGGAATGGGATCGAGGAGAGGCATCTCTCTCCAATTTTACCGGGGCCGCTTCAGAAGGCGGAATTTGGGGATGCGAAGCTGCAGGATTGGCTTGATGGACTCACTGACGTATGACCCGGAACGACGGGCAGGGACGAAAACAGAATTGCACACTGTATGCCATTGGCATATAGTGTACCTATGTAAACGGTGGTCGAGACGCCGACATATCTGAGAGCCGCCGAAGCCTTCTACAACGAAGCGGAACGTGAAGAGATTGTTCGCACCATCGCCGAGTACCCTGAAGCTGGAGACTTGATGCCGGGCACAGGAGGGTATCGCAAGTTGCGGTTTGCACGTCCCGGCATGGGAAAGCGTGGCGGCGCTCGAATCGTTTATCTGTACGGCGGCGAGGACCTGCCGATCTTCCTCATCACCGTGTACGCCAAATCGGAGAAGGGCAATTTGGGCAAAGCCGAGCAGAATGCCCTGGCCAGGATGGCGAAGAGTTTCTTTGCCGACTACAAGGGGACGCCATGAGCAAATTGTTTGAAGAGATGGCACAAGGAACGGTAGAGGCTCGCGCCTACATGGAAGGTGAGCGCAAGGGCTACAAAGCCACACTGCCTGAGACTGTGGATGTGCGAGGTCTTCGCAAGCGTCTGCGCCTCAGCCAAGGACGATTCGCTGAAAGTTTCGGTCTGTCGGTGGATGCCATCCGTCATTGGGAGTCCGGCCGTCGACAGCCGGAGGCAGCGGCGCGTGCGCTGCTTATCGTTATTGCCGCTGACCCGGAATTTGTGATGCGGTCCTTGGCCAAGAGTCGATGAACTACCTAACGGCCGGCTGGCGAGGCGGCAAGGCCGCCGAGGGCGAAACCAGAATCCCTGTGGCAGAGTCCCTGTGGCTCGGTGAGTCTTGTGCGGGGTCGCTTGCACACCGATTCTGGAATCGGCTTTGATTCAGGACCCGGGAGTGGATGTTGCCGACGCCGCAGCCGACGCGACAGCAGGGCAGGCGGCGCACGTTGAACTTGCGCCGCAAGGGGGAGTGGTGACTTTGGCGCTGCTCTCGAGCGGCTCCGAGGAGGAAGGCGCACTGCTGTTCTTGTGGGCGTAGTCGTTCACATACCACCCGGCGCCCTTGAAGCTCAGACCCGGCGCGGTGAGCGGACGTTCAAGCAGGCCCTGGCACTTGGGACATTCCAGCTCCGGCTGGGCAGAGAAGTTCTGGATCTTTTCAAAGCGATGTCCGCAGACAGTACAGCGATAAGCATACAACGGCAAGGTTTTTATCCCTCCGGGGAGAATTCACCCACTGTAGCTATTGTATCGGCAGAGCAGCAAATTCGCAGCAAAGTGCTGCCCTGCCGGTGGTGCATTCCAGGCTGGCCTGGGATTTACTGGACCGTAACGGGAACCGAAGCGATGCGATTTTCCCAGGCCAGCGAGAGGGTCACCTTGCCGCCGCCCAGGTCTTTCAGGTCGTAGCGCAGGTTTTCGACCAGCGCTGGAGCCTTGTCCATGGTCATTTTCACATGGCCCAGATCTTGCGCCTTGTCGTAGGTCCGGCCCCATTGGCCGCTTTGCTTGTTGACAATCAGCACCCAGCCGTCGGGGTCGGAAATGTCGACCCACAGGGAGTAGTTGCCCGCAGGCACCTTGACTCCGCCGATGGTGAGGTCGGCATCGGCATGCAGCACCGTGGCGGCATTGGCCCCGGCGCGCCAAATGGGGTAGCTGGGATCCTTGCCGATGAGTCCGTCTTTACTGAAGATGGCGCCGCCGCGGCCGTTGACCTTGGGCGAGGAGTAGGTAACGGTGATGGCCTTGCCGGCAACGGTGAGCTCGGCTTTGGCAGGCGGGCTCGCGAGAGGTTTCTGTTGGGCGAAGAGGGAAGTGGCGACGAACAGAAGGCTGGTACAGACCAAAAGACGCTTCATGGCAATGATTCTCCTGCGGGTTAGGCCACATTTTCGGTGGACTCTTCCGACGCGTCGATTGTCGCACCGCGCGGGAGGCTGAGGGAAGCGCCGCCAGCCTGTTATCATCCGGCGCAAGGAAGTCGCATGGCTGAGCAGAAAAGATTGAGTTCTCCGGGCGCACGGTTTCGGGCCGCCGTCCGGGAAGAAAAGCCGCTTCAAGTGGCCGGAGCCATCAACGCTTACACCGCGCGTTTGGCTGAGGCGACCGGCTTCACGGCGATTTATCTCTCCGGCGGCGGGGTGGCGGCCAACTCCCTGGGCATGCCCGATCTGGGCATCAGCACCATGGACGACGTGCTCACCGACGTGCGGCGCATTACCCAGGCCAGCAGCCTGCCGCTGCTGGTGGATATCGATACCGGCTGGGGCGGGGCGTTCAACATCGCACGCACCATTCGGCAAATGGAGATGGTCGGCGCGGCCGCGGTCCACATCGAAGACCAGGTGGGCCAGAAGCGCTGCGGGCATCGGCCGGGCAAGGAACTCGTCGCTACCGGCGAGATGGTGGACCGAATCAAGGCCGCGGTGGACGCGCGCCGCGACGAGCAGTTTGTGGTGATGGCGCGAACCGATGCTCTGGCAAGCGAGGGATTGGCGGCGGCCATCGCGCGGGCCCAGGCGTACGTTGCGGCGGGCTCGGACATGATCTTTGCCGAAGCCGTGACGGAGCTGGGACAGTACACCGCGTTCCGCGAGGCGGTGGGCGTGCCCATCCTGGCCAATATCACCGAGTTCGGGCAGACGCCGCTTTTTACGCGCGCGGAACTGGCCGAAGCCGGCGTGGATATCGTCCTCTACTGCTGCGGAGCCTATCGGGCCATGAACGCCGCGGCCCTCAAGGTCTATGAGGTCATCCGCGCCGAGGGAACACAGCAGAGCGTAGTCCCGCTGATGCAGTCGCGCGCCGACCTCTACAGATATCTCGATTACCACGCCTACGAAGCCAAGCTGGATGCGTTGTTTGCCAAGGAGAAAGAGTAGACAGCATCGCCACAGGTCAACTAACTTAAGGCCCTGCGGAGATCTGGTCCAGCGGAGAGCGAACATGAGCGAAGATTCCCCCTTCACCCCAGCCTTCAAACCCAAGAAGTCCGTGGCCCTTTCCGGCACGCCCGCCGGCCAAACCGCCATTTGCACGGTAGGTCAAAGCGGAAACGACCTGCACTATCGCGGCTACGACATCAAGGATCTGGCCGCGCATTGCGAATTTGAAGAAGTGGCCTGCCTGCTGGTGCACGGCCAGTTGCCCAATGCGGCGGAACTGACCGCATACAAAGCTCATCTGCGTGCATTGCGGGGTCTCCCCGCGGAGGTGAAACAGGCACTGGAATTGCTGCCGCGTTCCGCCCACCCCATGGACGTGCTGCGTACCGGCGTTTCGGTGCTGGGATGCCTGCACCCTGAAAACGAGGCGCACAACGACGCCGGCGCGCGCTGGATTGCCGATACCCTGCTGGCCGGCATGGGTTCGATGCTGCTCTATTGGCACCATTTCGCGCGCAACGGCAAGCGCATCGAGGTGGAGACAGACGACGACTCGATCGCCGCGCACTTTCTGCACCTGATGCACGACCGGCCGCCCAGCCCGGAATGGACCGCGGCCATGCAAGCATCGCTGATCCTCTATGCGGAGCACGAATTTAACGCTTCGACCTTTACCGCGCGGGTCATCGCCGGGACCGGCTCCGATCTTTACTCCTGCGTGAGCGGCGCGATCGGTGCGTTAAAGGGACCGAAACATGGAGGCGCCAACGAGGTGGCCCTGGAGATTCAGTGCCGCTACGATTCGACCGAAGCCGCCGAGGCCGACATTCGGCGCCGTGTGGCCGACCACGAGGTGATTATCGGCTTCGGCCATCCGGTGTACACCATCGGCGACCCGCGCAGCGAGATTGTGAAGGAAGTAGCTCGCGGCCTGGCAGCGGCGTCAGTCGACAGAGGGCTGTTTCTCATCGCCGAGCGTATCGAAACGGTGATGATGGATGCCAAGCGGATGTTTCCCAATCTCGATTGGTACTCGGCCGTTGCCTATCATGAGATGGGTATCCCCATCGACCTGTTTACGCCGCTGTTTGTCATGGCGCGAACCGCCGGCTGGTGCGCTCATGTAATCGAGCAGCGCCAGGACGGCAAAATCATCCGGCCCTCGGCGGTCTATACCGGACCGGAAGACTTGGCGTTTGTGAAGATTCATGAACGCGAGTAAATCCCCCTTCTCCAAGCAAGTGGCCCAGGCCTGACCGTCCGCCATTCCACGCTTCGCTAGAAAAAAGCGAAGCAAGGGTATCCGGCGTTCTCGAATCGGCGTTTGGTAATATTTTGAGCATGAGGCTGCTCGGCAAAACGCGGAGCGCGCCAGGGGGTATAAAGCGGATGAATGAAATCGTCTTTGACATTGCGCAAGAAAGCGACGGAGGATTCACTGCTGAGGCTCTGGGCGAAAACATCTTCACACAGGCCGATAACTGGGACGAGTTGAGAGCCAACGTCAGGGAAGCAGTGCTCGCGTTTTATTTCGATTCCGCGCCCCCTGCCTCGATCCGCCTGCGCTTGGTGCGCGATGAAGTGCTGGCCGTGGCATGAAACTGCCGCGAGATTTAAGCGGCGCGGAGTTGGTGAAGCACCTCTGCCGACGCTGGGAGTATCGGCAGGTGCATCAAGTCGGCAGCCATGTCATTCTTGAGACCGGTCAGCCCGGCCATCAACGCATTGCCGTTCCGGCGCACACTCCGCTTCGGGTTGGCACGCTGAACGCCCTTCTCGCTGCCGTTGCCGCGCACAAAGGCGTGGCGAAAGAGGATGTTCTGAAGGGTATCTGATTCGGATTGGTTGCACCCGGTCTCTCTGTCCTCTGTCCGAAAACCCGTTCATCGCGATAAGGTCGCGATGAATGGGGCACAGTTACCGATAACGGGATGAGCGGGCCACCTGCCGAGGTGACGGGAGATTCACGATGGACGCAATCATCGATGTTGTTCTTGAGCATCCGGTTGTGCTTTTTTACTTGATCTTGGGAATCTCGCTCATTCTGTATTCGTGCTTTGCCAAGCGCATGTCATTTCAAGGAGATGTTCCGTCTTGGCCAGATGAAAGAGAGACGTACGAAGCAACGCCCCGGATGCGCCTATATGGGGTTGCTCTCGGCATGCTTCCTCTCCTATACGGGCTATATCAACTTCTGACTCCGGTGATCATGAACGGCAAGGGTGGGCACGCGCCTCAATAGAAGCGTTTTACCGCTGCGATGTGACGGTATTCGGCAACGACTTTGATAAATAGGAGAAACCTTGTCCACGCACATCAGCAACGACCGTCCCGCGCCGGACCAGGTACTCGTCGATATCGCCGACTACGCGCTCGGCTATGAGATCACCGGCGACCTCGCCTACACCACGGCGCAGTATTGCCTGATGGATACGCTCGGCTGCGGCCTTGAAGCGCTCGAATATCCCGCATGCACCAAGCTGCTGGGCCCGATTGTGCCAGGAACAAGAGTGCCCAACGGCGCCAAAGTGCCGGGAACGGCTTACCAACTCGATCCGGTGCAGGCCGCATTCAATATCGGCGCCATGATTCGATGGCTGGACTTCAATGACACCTGGCTGGCCGCGGAGTGGGGACATCCCTCCGACAACCTGGGTGGCATCCTGGCCACCGCCGACTGGCATTCCAGGACGGCGATTGCCAACCGGCAACAGCCACTCACCATGCGCCAAGTGCTCACCGCCATGATCAAGGCCCATGAGATTCAGGGCTGCATCGCTCTCGAGAACTCCTTCAACAAGGTCGGCCTGGATCACGTGGTGCTGGTCAAAGTGGCATCGACCGCCGTGGTGTGCCAATTGCTGGGCCTGAGCCGCGAGCAGACCATCGCCGCCCTGTCCCTGGCCTGGGTAGACGGCCAAAGCCTGCGCACCTATCGCCACGCGCCCAACACCGGATCGCGCAAAAGCTGGGCGGCAGGCGACGCCACCAGCCGGGCTGTGCGCCTGGTGCTGATGGCGCAGGCCGGCGAGATGGGCTATCCGTCGGTGCTGACGGCCAAAACCTGGGGCTTCTACGACGTCTCGTTCAAGGGCCGCGAGTTTCAGTTTCAGCGCTCTTATGGCTCCTATGTGATGGAAAATGTCCTGTTCAAGATCAGCTATCCTGCGGAGTTCCACGCCCAGACGGCGGTCGAGGCGGCCATGACGCTGCGCCAGCGGTTGGAAACGCTGGGCCGCTCGCCCGAAGAGATTCGCAGCGTCACCATTCGCACCCATGAAGCCTGCCTGCGCATCATCGACAAGAAGGGGCCGCTCTCCAACCCCGCCGACCGCGACCACTGCGTGCAATACATGATCGTCATTCCGCTGCTCTACGGCAGATTAACGGCGGCGGACTACGAAGACGCCGTGGCCGCCGATCCGCGCATCGATGAGCTGCGCGCCAAGGTCGAGTGCGTCGAGGACCCCGCGTTCAGCCGCGACTATCACGACCCGGAAAAGCGCTCCATCGCCAACTCCCTGCGCCTGGAACTGAGCGACGGCTCGGTGCTTGAGGAGACCGTCGAATACCCCATCGGTCACCGCCGGCGCAGAGAAGAGGGCATGCCGCTGCTGGTTGCCAAGTTCGGGACCAACCTGCGCCGCTGCTTCGACCCAGAACGCCAGCAGCGAATCCTTGCGGTCTCACTCGACCGCAAACGGCTTGAATCGATGCCGGTCCACGAGTACGTGGACCTGTATATTCCTCAATCCAAGGCATGAAGCCAAGCCTTCGGAGGGTGCGATATACTCCGGTACGCAACAGTAACAGGAGGTTTCACGATGCGTTTCAACGCAATGATAAAGACGGCGGCAGCAGGGCTTCTGGTCGCGGCAACGATGGCGGTGCCTGGGTCCCTGGTGGCGCAGGGCAGCGATACGGTATTGAAACCGGCCGATGTGCAGAAGCTCCTGCCGGCCAGCGTGTATTACAAGGGCCAATCGGCCACAACCCAACTCCGCAACTCCGGCGGCGTGAAACTGGCCGATGGAGCCTATGTGCTGGCCACCCTGGTAGACACCAGCGGCTACTCAACCAGTGTTGCCTCCAAGTATCAGGCCTATTTCATCACCGAAGTGGCGCTGCAGGTTGGCGGCAAGAGCTTGCCCGCCGGCATCTATGGTGCTGGATTCATCGCGGACAACAAGTTTGTGATCACCGACGTGGGCGGAAACGACGTATTCACCGTCAACTCGGGTGAAGATGTCGGCCTCAAGCGCCCCATGCCTTTGCAAGTCGTCGCTGACCCCGCGGGCGGCTTCCGGCTCTATGCCGGGCGCAAGTATGTGATCTTCAGCCGCTAGGTTTAGTGCCCTCTTCCCGGCGAGCCCGGGTCTCGGAATCGGGACCTGGGCGCCCGCTAGCCCTGCCGCTGAAAAGGCGAGGACTGCGCCGAAGCTTCCCACAACTTCCGGAACACGTCGCTGTCGGCAATGACATTCACCGCACAAGCCTCCTCGGCCGCGGTTTCCTTGCGGTTCATGATCCGCAGCGCTGCCTGCACCAGTTCGCTGACACTCTCGTAGCGCCCACTTGCAATGCTGGTCATTACGAATTCGTCCAGGTCCGGCGGAAGGTTGATGGTGCATCGCGACATGGTTCGGTCCTCATTTCAATTCAACGGCATCCGGGACAAAACCTTGAAGAGTATGGGGTCATTTTCCTGAGAATTCACGCCGACATGGCATGGGACTTGACCAAAGCAGGAATGGTCCGGCAACGCCACGTACCGGCTTGCCGCAATGGCGGCAAAATGCAATCGTTCGGGACAAACCGAAATGGATCGGCGGAACCGGAACCGCTTGTAACTTGTCTAAATAAGAATCTGTATGGTGCGCCCGGAGAGATTCGAACTCCCGACCTAACGCTCCGGAGGCG
>CAZLMY010000127.1:0-16352 GCA_964560845.1 uncultured Occallatibacter sp.
TCATCCTGGTCCGCGGCGAAACCACTCCTGAAGATATCGCAGGCATGGAAGTCGCAGCCGGCATTCTGACCTCGCGCGGCGGCATGACCTCGCACGCTGCTGTCGTGACCCGCGGCATGGGCAAGTGCTGCGTGGCCGGCGCCGGCGACCTGAAGGTCGACGAAGCTCGCAAGGAACTCAAGGTCAAGGGCTACACCTTCAAGCAGGGCGACTGGATTTCGCTGGACGGGACCACCGGCCGCGTCATCAAGGGTCAGCTGAAGACATTGCCCGCACAGCCCGACGACGTGGACTTGGTCAAGTTCATGAGCTGGGTCGACCCGGTCCGCAGACTGCGCATCCGCGCCAATGCCGACATTCCCCGCGACGCAGCGCAGGCTCGCCTGTTCGGCGCCGAGGGCATCGGACTCTGCCGTACGGAGCACATGTTCTTCGCAGAAGACCGCATCGGACACATGCGCACCATGATTCTTTCCACCACCGAGAAGGATCGCCGCGAAGCCCTGAAGGCTCTGCTGCCCATGCAGCGCGCCGATTTTGTGGGTCTATTCAAGACCATGGAATCGCTGCCGGTGACCATCCGCCTTCTCGATCCGCCGCTGCACGAGTTCCTGCCCCAGCGCGAAGATTTGCTGGTGGAGATCTCGCACCTGGAAGACACCAAGCCCCGCTCGCCCCGGCTCAAGGAACTGCGCCCCATCCTGGCGCGTGTTCAAGAGCTGCACGAGATGAACCCCATGCTCGGCCTGCGCGGCTGCCGTCTCGGCATCGCCTTCCCCGAGATCACCGAGATGCAGGCACGCGCCATCTTCGAGGCCGCAGTCGAAGTCAAGAAGGCCGGCGGCGATCCACACCTCGAAATCATGGTTCCGCTGATTGGCTCCATTGAAGAAATGCGCAACCAGGCGGTCATTGTGCGCCGCATTGCCGCTGAAGTCTTCAAGGAGATGGATGCGACAGTCGACTACATGGTGGGAACCATGATCGAACTGCCCCGCGCCGCTCTCACCGCCGACCAGATCGCCGAAGAGGCTGAGTTCTTCAGCTTCGGCACCAACGATCTGACCCAGACCACGTTCGGCATCAGCCGCGACGACATCAACAACTTCCTGCCGGCCTACATCAAGCACGGCATCTTCAAGCAGGATCCCTTCGCCACCCTGGATCAGGCTGGTGTGGGCGTTCTGGTAAAGATGGCCACGGCCAAGGGACGCAACACGCGGCCTAACCTGAAGGTGGGCATCTGCGGCGAGCATGGCGGCGATCCAGAGTCCGTCAAGTTCTGCCACAAGATCGGCCTCAACTATGTGTCTTGCTCGCCCTTCCGTCTGTTGACGGCCCGGCTGGCAGCGGCACAGGCGGCCCTCCAGGAAATCCAGACCGGTCCGGACATCCACAACGGCACCTGCTAATTCAACCAACCTGTAACAACGCGCGAGGCGCAGCCAACCGGCTGCGCCTCGCGTGTTTGGGTCATCGTTTGGTACCGAACCGATAGTGCTTATTCCTTTTTCCCAACCAGCGAGAACATGGCACCCAGAGGGTCCTGTCCGTTTACAATCCAGTCCCCTCCCGGCACTTCGGTCGGGCCGTTGACGATCTTTCCACCGCCGGATTCAACGCGCTTGACTGCTGCGTCGATGGAGTCGACATGGAAGTAGAAGGTCCAGGATGAGACGGGAATTTGCGGCGGTTTGGTCATCATGCCGCCGTCTCCCATCTGTTTGTGGTCGCCTTCGTCGAAGATGCGATAGACGCCCATCGGACCCATGTCCATATCGCTGACCTTGGTCCAGCCAAAGAGCTTGCTGTAGAAGTCGAATCCGGCTTCGAGGTCGGTGGTGGAGAGCTCGTGCCAGCCGATGGTGCCGGGCGTCGGCGGTGCGGGGCGTTCCGGCGAGGGCATGTCCGGGTTGGCGGTGAAGACCACAATGGCAGCGCCCTGCGGGTCAGACAGAACGGCGAAACGGAGCATTCCAGGCACGTCCGTGGCCGGCTTCCAGAGCTTGCCGCCGGCTTCGACGATCTTTTCGATGTGAGCATCGACATCGTCAACCGAGATGTAACCTACCCAGGCGGTGTGCCCGGGAATGGTCAACATCCCGGCGATTCCAACGCCTCCGAGGTTGAAGACGGTGTATTCCTGGCCATCGGGGCTGGGCATTTCCTCGGTTGTCCAGCCTACAACGTGGGAGTAGAACTTGCCGGCTGCCTTGGTATCGCTGGTCATCAGTTCGTACCAGCTGAATTTTCCTTTTGGCGTAAACATCGGTTTGGTTCTCCTTCAGGGCGATCGCGCCAACATATTAGTGCACAGTGCACTGGAGGATTTGATATCAACCCGATCAAAGGAATGTCAATCAGGCAGAATTGGGCTTCCCATCACGATGCCTCGTCCGTTGGTGCCGATGTAGACAACGCCGAATTCGCGCATATCGCCGACCAACACGCGCGGCCCCACGGCCCACTGATGCCGGTCGTCGTTGATCCGCGTAAACGTAGCTCCGTTGTCGGTGGAGCGGAACAGCGCGATGGGGCCGTTGTTCACAGTGCCCCAGAGAAAAACAGTCGGCTGCTTCGATCCGGAGGCCGGTGCGCCGAAGGCAAGCAACGTGGCTCCTCTGACGCCGGTCAACTTGGTGAGCGCTATGTGCGTTGCGCTGGCGGTGTTGCGATAGACGCCTGTCCCTGCCGATGCCAGAAAGACGTCTCCCTGCGCGCCGGGCCGCACGGAAAGCCGGCCGTCAGCCGGAAGCCCTGCCTGAACTGCTGTGAAGCTCGCCCCACCGTCCGTGCTGCGGTAAAGCGTGCCCGCGCTGAAGCCGTAGAAAACTCCGCCCGCCACGCGGTCGCTGGCGATCTGCGCCTGCGCCGGAATCCCTGAACAGGGCAACCAGTTGCCCTTGCTGCCGTGCTGCACGGCCGTGTCGCCGGGCGCCCAGACGAACGACTCGCCGTCCGCCGACGCGGCAATCGTTCCGTCCCCCTTGGTGTTCACGCTGCCGGCGAAACCGCTCCAGGTCATGCCGCCATCGGTCGAGATCTGCGCTTTGGGGCCGGTGTAGGCCTTCCAGCCGGGAACAATCGAAGCCACGAGGGTGGTTGGGTGGTTCTGGACAAAGTCCAGACCCGACGGAAACGCCGGCGCCATTTCGGAGAAATTCCCCTGTGCGGGAGACTTGGTCAGGTCCGTGAAGGCAAATCCGCCCCAGTCACCCAACCCTGCCACCAGCAGGGTCTTGCCCGCCGGCGGCGCCACAAGAGAGACGACCGAGGTCTCTTCAATGCCGAGCGCGCCTTTGGTGGACCACTTCACGGTTCCCCCGGTCAGCCCATCCGTCAGGTTGAAGGTCTCGTAAACGGTGCCGCCGGTGCCGTAGATGGCATGAGCGGGGTCGAACGGGTCGATCGCCGCCCCGCTCTCCCAGTTCTGCGAGCCGTTGGCGATGAAGGGCGACGCGCTGCTGTCGTAGGATGCGCCGCTCACCCCCGCTTCGTGCCAGCTTTTGCCGTAGTCGCCCGAGATCCAGCGCGTATCGGCCGGGGAGTAGTGGTCTACAGTCGAAACCAGCATCAATCCGCTGCGACTCGCGGACAAGGCCAGCCCCGCAACCGGGCCACCGGGCAGCGTAATCTGCCGCCAATCCCCCGATGTCAGGCCAGGGCCAGGAGTGTACTCCCAAAGCTGGCTGCTGCCGATGCCCTCCGGACCTTCGTGGTCGGTGTATTCGATATAGAGCTTGTTGTTTGGCGCCACGGCCATGTGTTGCACCAACATGCCGGCCGGCTGGCCGCTCACGGGCGTCCAAGGCGCATCGGCTTTGCCAGGCTGTGTAGTCGCATACAAGGCCATGGCGTCGGAGCCTGAACCGGTGGCCGAAACACCCGCATACACCGCCGCCGTTTTCCCGTTCACCGGGTAAGGGACCAGCGTCACCACGCCCGCATCGCTGGAGCGGCTGCCATTGCTCATGGTGGCAGCCTTTGGGAATCCGGTCATGGCCGTCCAGCTTGCACCGTAATTGTTCGACAGGTATACGCCTGCGTTGCGCGTCCCAAAGTAAATGTCCGCGGTGCGATTGGGGTCAACGGCAATGCGCTCGCCACCCCCGCGCCCGTTGTCGTTGGAACCGTTCTTGAATGGCAAGGGAACCGTTGTGAACGTATTCCCTCCGTCAGCAGACACCAGCATGGCCCCGTTGCCATCCCAATTGATGCTCCCGGTGACCGGCGAGGCATACGCTCCCACGGCGATGTAAACCCGCTTGGGGTCTTTGGGATCGAGGCCAATCGTCTCCGGGCTCGCATACCACCAGTTCCCCGATGAAGGCACCCAGTCCATGATTGGGGTCCAGACCCTGGAGCCCGGATCGCGGCGGTAGGCGCCGCCAATGTCGGTGCGCGCAAGCATCAGGCCACGCTGCGCAGGATGAAAGAGAATCGCCGGCACGTAGCCGCCGCCCACGATGGCAACGTTGCTCCACTGGTACGCAATCGCTGCCGGGCTTACGTTGCCGGAGACGCCGGCCTGAGGGTCGCTGGGAACACGAGAGTTCGATTGTGCGGCAAGGTGGTTCGTCATGGCCAGAAGGATGGTCAAGGCCATAATTGCTTTGGATTTCACGCAGGTATCTCCAGGAAGGATTGCGGAGCCGGATGAGGTTGGACGCCAAGCCCAGTATAAGTTAGATAGCTCCGAAACAAGGGTACCCGACAGTGGCCACAGAATCCCGGCCTATGAAGAAACTCGGGCGCAATCGATTTATCTGGGCCACATTGCGGCTACAAGCGCAGAAAGAAAAACCACCTGAATCGCCGTTCTCACTCCAAGCCCCGGGACGGGACGTCCGCCAATCGTCAAATGTTCCCGAGCGGCTTTCACATTGGCCGGAAAGACGCAGAGCAGCATGAGCGCAGCCATGGCCGCAGCCAGCGGCGCCACGCGCGGAACCTGCAGACCAGCCACGGCTACCAACTCGGCGATGCCTGTCAGAGTCACCCACATGCCGGGCGCTGCAAAAGTCTGAGGCACCATGCGTACCAGGTCGGGCCGGCGCTTGCCCCAATGTGCAGAAGCGGTCAGCAGGAACATGGCGCCCAGCGCGGCACGCAGGGCAATCTGCCAGTCGGCAAAGTACGGTACGCCGAAACCTGCCAGCCGGAAGGCCGCAATCGAAATTACCAGCACAATCAAGGGCGCCATTGGGAAGCTCCTCTCTTCAAGTTAGCTCACGATGCGCGCAGTCCTCAGATCCCCGTCATGAGATTTGCGTTGGGCTGCACCGGAGAGAAGCTTTGGTTCATGAATACAATCAGCAAGTTAGCGACCGCTTCGCGGTCATCGCGAGTTTGCAGGTTAGCGCGGGCGGCGGATCGTATCCTTTCAAACCGCGGCGTTTCGCACCTGCCGCCAGGCGCAGGCTTTTGCAGTCTCGTTCATCTGCACTGCACAGTTATCACTGCGCCTTTTCCGGCGGATCGGCCTGGATCTTCAAGGTCGATCCAAAGCGATGAAAGTTGCGGAAGCCTATCTCGTTCAGGTCGGTTTCGTGGCGGCCTTTCTTGAGTACAACCTGCGCTCCGACCGGCATCAGGTAGTCGTGGCCGCCAACGGAAACATAGTCGTAATCCTCGCTGACCGAGGTTGCGTGGATGGGATAAGTCTTCGGCACATCGTCGGCAAATTCGGTGATGCGCCGCACGCTGTGCGTGGTGCTGTCGATGTAGACCACGCCGTGATAGCCAACGGTGATCACCTCAACCGCACTTACTCGGAGGTTGAGATTCGAGTTTTCCTGGGCCACGCGATAGTTGAAGATCTGCACCGTTCCATCGCCGAGGACTCCGGTCTCTTTCCACACAATTTCGGCCTTCGACTGGGCTCTGAACAGGCCCGATATGACCGCGCCAAAGAGCCCGGCGGAGGAGATGCCCTTGACGGTATCCTGGCTGTCGATGGCGTCGCGTCTGTGGCCGTCCTGCTCGGTTTCAAGCAGGTTCCAGCTCTCGGCGTGATCGAAGAAAGTGAGCGAACCGGTGATCTTGGCCTTGTTGGTCCAGGTCTTGGCTCCGTCCGAACTGACCGAGGTGTTAATCACTTCTTCGCACATGAAGTTAGGCAGCGATTCCCGGTAGTCAATTGCATACCGTGTCGCATCGGCGAGAATCGACTTGAGTTCTTCGGGCTTGGGAGGCTGAATCGGATTGGCGGGGATGGTGATCATCAGCGGGCCCACGGGCCGGGAGATGTTTTCCAAACTCGATGACCCGGATGCGGGATCCGGGTCTGCCAGCTCTACATCGGCCAGCGTAAAGGAGGATTCGGCCTGCGCCGTCTTTCCGCCTTGACTCATGGTGACTTTCAGTTGATATTCGCCGTCTTTGGCGGGGTTGATTGAAAAGCTGCTCAGGTACGACGAGAATTCCTTTCCGTTCGCTTGTCGCGCGCTCATGGGGGCGCCTCCAAGGGGCTTTCCGTCTCGCAGCACCTGGATCTCGATCTTGGCCATTTCAGCGGCCTGGGGGTCGGCGTGCGCCGCAAAGAATACGGAGATGTCGGTGACGCCCGGCGGCAACACTCCGGACAGATTCGGCGTAACGCGATCGGTTCCCTGGCGAAGCGGTTCGCTGGGATCTGCTTCGTCGCCCAGCGGATCGGTTCGCCGCACCAGAACGATCTTGCTCAGCGTGGGTGTTTCGGATTCCTTGGGGATCTCGATGGCAGTGCGCTGGGCTCCGGCTTTTCCGCTGTTCAGGTCAAGGATGACGGCTTCCAAAACGTACTGGCCCGGAGCGGCCACGAAATGACGCTGCAGCGAAATCACTTCGGTGCTTTTCATTTCGGGATTTCTGAGCGTGATGCGCTGCGGCGTGTCCGCACTGAAATGCTCCACCAGCGTGCCATCCTGGCTGCGGATATTGGCAACCATCGACAGATGCGCCGTGTAGGTGGGAGTGTTGGAGTCTTTTTGAAGATCGACGTCTGTCAGCGGCACCTCGATGGCCAGCGTGCTTCCATCTTCACTGGAGTGGCCACCCATGGTCAGCACCGCCGCGCGAAAGGTCAGGTCCGCAGGCAACGGCGTTTGCTTCAGCATCTTCAACAGAGGCAGCTCGAAGGGCTGCGAACGGCTGCCGTCTTCGGCGCGCGGTGGCAAGGCAAGGTAGCCCGTCTGCGTGCGTATCTTGAGTCCCGCCCGCAGAGGTTTGACGGCGACCGGGCGAAACCTGCCGTCGAATTCCCGGGTTGCGGGAAGATAGGACGCCTCGTAGTAGGTGGTCATATCGCCGACCAGTTGCGCAACCGATTTGCCCAGGCGATCGCCGGAGATGTAGCTGCCCCCGGTCTGCTCGGACAGATGCGCCATATCGACGACATCGGACTTCTCAAAGCTGGCCTCGGTACTCCGTCGCGCCAGCCCGTATCCCTCGGTCGGGCCGGTGTAGCCGGAGGCGTCGCTGGCCACAGCGCCGATCATGGCCGTTTCCGATCCGTTGCCGCCGATGGAGTTCAGATCCACAACATAGATCGCGACCCCGGCCTGACTGGCGGTTCCGACGATGGCCTGGATCGCATCGCGCGCATGGGAATCGATCTGCTTATCCTGAATGGAAGAGAAGTAAATAATGGCTTTTCTTTGGCCCATCTCCTGCTGCGATTGCGTCACCGCCAACAGACCCGCCAGCGAAGGCCGAATGTGTTGATTCTGCGCGATGGGGACGGAGTTTTTGAGCGCGGCATAGAGCGCCTGCGCCAGTACGTGTCCGCGCGGCGTGGCCTTTTTGCCGGAGGTGTCCACGCCGGTAAGGGCGATGGAGATCAGATCTTTTTCCGTTGGACTTGCGGCGGTATCGGCGCCCGGCTTTTCCGGCTCGGTGGCGGCATCGATGGCCTGGGTGAGGGCCTTGCGGTCTGACGTGAACGCGTGTTGCAGCCGAAGCCGGCGCTCGATACTGAACACCGAAAATGCGAAGCCATTCTCAGGAATCATCTTGAGAATCTTCGCGGCGGCATCGCGCTCGTCTTTCATCATGGTGGGGTCGGACCGCTGCCCCAGCCCGCGCTCTCCGCCTGGCCGATCGAAAACCAGGGTGATGAGATGCTCGCCCTGCTGTTTTCCGGCAACCAGGCGAAGACTGCCGAGCGTTACGGGCGCGCCGTCGTCGCTGACGGCCAACTCTTCAGGCTTGAGGTTAAGGACGGGGCGGTTCTTCTTGTCGTGCACCACCAGGTCGAGCGTGATTGCTTCGTCGGAAACCGGCGAGGCTACGGCCTGTTCCATGTGCGTTTCCACTGCTTGTCCGCCGGCCCGGTGCGCCAGCAACGCGGCCACCAACAGCAAGCCACTTGATAATCTATGCCTCACACTGCCCCCAACTTGCTCGAAAGACTGCCACTAAGCTCTCTCGCCGTTTCCAGCTGCTTGTTCAAGCTGCTTGTTCAATAAAGAATGAATAGACCTTATGGCAGGTCGATCCCGAAGAAAGAACCTCCCCGCACTGTGCCCATCCCATTGCGATGGGAAGCTGTAGTGCGGCAGAGAATCAGCATGATTCATGATAGGCGCACCGAAATTCATATTCAGGAAAATCGAGCGGCTAAATCGTTTTTGTGAAGGCGATGCAGCATTGGTTTCACCGAGTTTCAACGACTCCCCGGCGAGACGGCTCTCGAAATTGGGACGGCGGGTACGGGGGGCAAGCAACAGCGGCGCGGGGATCGACATCCGACAAGAGGAGAGCGCTGAACGATAGACGCACGCAGCGCGCGATGCTGACCTCGGAGGCGACACCATGACTTTTGACCTTTCCAACTACGCCAGCCCGGAGACGGTGATTGGCGCCTTTGTCATTTTGCTGCTCATTGTGGCGCTGGTGTCGGTGCTGGTGCATCGGCGGCGGAGAGAGACCGCGCGCTTGCGCACCCGCTTCGGGGCTGAGTACGACCTTGCCGTACAGATTGAAGGCTCACGGAGCCGAGCCGAGGCCCGCCTGCGCGAGCGCCTGCAACGCGTGAAGGTGCTGAACATCAGGGAACTTACCGCCAGCCAGCGCAACCGCTACCTGGCCGAATGGGATGCCTTGCAGTCCCAGTTTATCGACTACCCGACAGCGGCCGTCACCGAGGCCGAATGGCTGGTGAATTCCGTTTTGCAGGCGCGCGGCTTCCCAGCTTCGATGTTTGAACAGCGCGCCGAAGACATGTCTGTGGACTATGCCCACCTGGTCCCACCCTTCCGTGCAGCCCACAAAATCGCGTTGCGGGCGGGGCGGAACGAAGCAACCACCGAGGAACTGCGCACGGCGATGATCAACTTCCGCGCGATGCTCGACGAGCTGCTGGGCGCCGTCACAGCGGTGGAAGCCCGAGCCCTGGTGTAAACCTGACAGCAAACAGCAGCCGCGCCATCCATAGTTTGCAGATGAGGCAGAACCGTTCGGAACGCTTCTTCGCGGCACAATTCTGCTTTTCCCGTATGCTCGAAACACGAGGCCGCGCATGCTCATCCGTCTGGCGTACGATATTCAATTCGAGATTCCCGCCGAAGTCGCCATGGTGGCGCTTCTCAACGTGCATCCCTCCCGCGTGTCCGACCTGCTGGCGCCCGACGAATTGCAGATCGAACCGGCCACTCCAGTCAGCCACTACATCGACAGCTTCGGCAATCGCTGCGTGCGGTTTGTGGCGCAGCCGGGGCCGTTGCGGCTGAGTTGCTCCACGCTGATTGAGGACTCCGGCAAGCCGGACGAGATCAACACTTCGGCCCGCGAAATCCCGGTGGGCGAGCTGCCCAACGAAGTGCTCTTCTACCTGCTCAACAGCCGCTATTGCGAGGTAGATCGGTTCTCAAACATTGCCGTTGAACTTTTCGGGGACGTTGCGCCGGGATGGGGCCGCGTGCAGGCCATCTGCGACTGGGTGCACACCAAGGTCGAGTTCAACTATCAGCATGCCCGGCCCACCAAAACCGCGCTCGATGTCTACACAGAGCGTGTGGGTGTCTGCCGCGACTACCAGCACTTGGCCATCACCTTCTGCCGCGCCTTGAACATTCCGGCGCGCTATGCCACGGGTTACCTGGGCAGCATCGGCGTGCCGGAACGCCATCCGGACTTCAGCGCCTGGTTCGAGGTCTTTTTGGACGATCGCTGGTGGACCTTCGACGCCCGCAACAACGAGCCGCGCATCGGCCGCGTGCTCATGGCCACCGGCCGCGACGCCTCCGATGTGGCCATGACCACGTCGTTCGGCCAGGCCGACCTGCGGTTTTTCTCGGTGGTCACCGACGAAGAAGCCCCTGCCACCCAGTTCGCCCAAGTGAGCGCGTAGGCTCTATTTCGCTTCCCCGCCGGTCGCGTAATAGCCTTCGCGGGTCACCACGGTCAGATCGTTATTGTTGGCCTTGAGCGCGATCTTGTGGAAGCCGCCTTCTTTGTCGACCACATCGGGCGTATAGCTCAGCAGGTATTGGCCGCGCAGCTCCGTGGCGATTTCGTTGTAAATGTCACCCAGGTTGTCAGCTTTCTTGGCCTCAAAATACCTGCCTCCGGTGCGGTCGGCGATCTTCTCCATGATCTTCTTGCCGTCCACTTCGGCCTTCTTATCGTCTCCGCCGCCGCGCCGGCCGCCGCCACCGCCACCGGGATAACCGCCTCCGCCGCCAGGATACCCACCCCCACCGCCGGGATAGCCCCCGCCACGATGCCCGCCACCGGGATGCTCATTCCCAAAGCCGTTATGTTCCTGTTCACCCTTGAAGTAGATGGTGTAAACAGCAAGATTGGCCCGGTCCGCTGCGTCCACGGCGTCGTTCAGCGTCTCCTTGCTTCCTCGATCCACTCCGTCGGAGAAGACCACCAGCGCCTTGCGCCCATCCTTGGGGCGCATCAATTCGTCCGCGGCCAGGTAGATGGCATCGTAAAGCTGCGTGCCGCCCCGGCCTCCCCGCGGCCGTTCGCCGTTGCGGTCGTCGCCGCTGGTTTCAGGCCCCTGCTGCTGCGCATCGTCGCGCGCCGCCCGCGAAGGCCCCATCTCGTCCAGTTCGCGATGGAGCTTGTCCCGCGAGTTGGTAAAGTCCTCAAGCAGTTCCACTTCGCGGTCAAAATGGATGAGGAACGCCTCGTCCTTCTTGCCCGCGTCCTTGGGGTCTGCGGGCAGCATCAGGTCAACGAATTTACCCGCGGCTTTGCGCTCGCCCTCCATCGCTCCAGAGAGGCTGCGGCTGGTGTCGACCAACAGACCCAGGCGGAAGGGCAGGTTGCTCTCCCGGGTAAAGCTCTTGATGGTCTGCGGCCGGCTGTCCTCGGTCAGCGTAAAATCGCTGGCCTTGAGGGTGGTCACCATGGCACCCTTCTTGTCTCGCACGGTCACCGGCAACATCACTTCCCGCGCCTGGATCTTCAGGGTGGCCGCGGGCTGATCCGCCGCCTGCCCCGCCACGCGGGACCCGGGCAGGCAAGCCAAGGCGAGCATCGATACCGAAAGCAAACAGACTGAGTGATTTCGCATAGCGTTCAAAGTGTACCCACTTTCTATCCATTAGACGAGCCAGTCTCCCAACCGTTGACTGTCCCATCTGCTGGAACGCTGGAAGCACTTTAAAAGCTCAACTGCGACAGGTACTTCCAGTTCACCCGCAGGCTCTCTTCAATGGGCAAATCGGACCCATCCTGATCCACATAGAACTGGGTCACCCCCAGCCGCCGCGCCTCGCCCAGCACGGCCTTCCAGTCGATGGTTCCAGCCCCGGCCTCAGTAAAATGCGCGTGCTGCCCGTCGGGAATATACGAGGAACCATTAAACGGCTTGCGGTCTTTGATATGAATCAGCGCCAGCCTCTGGCTGAACTTCTTCATCAGGTCCATGGGATCGGCGCCGCCCTCCACCGCCCAGTAGACATCCAGTTCCAGCTTTACCGAAGGGTCCAGTTCGCGCATCAGAATGTCGATTCCACGCTCGCCCGGCTTGCCTCCCTCGAGCGGCTTGAACTCGTAGTTGTGGGGATGATAGCCGAATCTCAGCCCTGCGGCCGCAGCTTTTGCCGCAGCCTTATTCAGGTGCGCCGCGCCCTGGCGAAAGCCTTCCGCCGTATCCCAAAGCGGCCGCGGAATCATGGGACAAACCATGTACTCCAGCCCCAGTTCCGCGGCGTAGTCCACCTTCTCTTCCAGCGTGTCGTAGTCGAAGTGCCCGCTGGGCGCCTTCAGCCCGATGCCCTGGATCACGGACTTCAACTCTTTCGCCGGCCGGTTGTAGACGATGGGATAAGTCTCGATGGTGGCGTAGCCGATGTTGTGGATCAGGCGCAGCGTGCCTGTCAGGTCGCCGATCTGGTTGCGCACGGTGAACAGTTGCACCCCGAACTCGGCGCCGGAACGGGTGGGTGCGGCCTGCATTTTGAGCGGGGAAACCGCGGTTCCGGCAGCTACGGCAGCAAGAGCGGAAAAACGTCGGCGAGTCAACATTCATTCTCCTTGGCAAACAACTCAGCATAGTGCAGAGAGGCCGAGGCTGGGAAGGGATCAAACGTTTTATTGAAGGCGATGACAGATATCAGGCGGCCTGCGCCGTCCTGCGCAACATCGCCTGAAGCCATAGGAAACGGAGGGGCTTCCAGAGCAGGAGAAGGAACCAGTAGACCCACGTCAAAGCGGCAAATAGTACCGGAATCTTGTAGAGACTGCCAATCCCAGGAATAGGAAAAAGCAAAGTCGCAGCCAATGTGCAGATGGTGATGAAGGCTCCCGGCTCAAGCCACCAGCGTTCGGGCCTGATCAAAGGAAATCCGCCGGCTAAAAGCCACAGAACCGCGACCCCTCCAAAGAGAATGGTCCAAATAATCACTTCAGCCTTACGGGTTCGTGCGTAGCGTATCTCGACGGTCGAGTCCAGTGCGGTGGGAGTCAAAGTGCATGGAATGTGCCACCCTGAAAGCAACGACACGGGCAAACTGGCGATTCCAGCGATCACCGATTGAGGCGGCGTCGAACCGCACCAGCCACCTCCTTCATCGCAGGGGTAAAACGAAACCTCCTCCGCTTGTTCAACACTCATTTGTTCCGTCACCACAGGACGCTTCCGCACAGCCTCGCTACGGATATGAGGCCAATATCCCCATTCCATCCATACAGACAGAAAAATAGCCACTGTCAAGTGAATCCCAACCAACAGAAGTCCGCGCCGCCAGCTCATGGCAGCAAGACTACGCTGAATGCCCCGGCAGATCAAAGTCTCGAGGTAAGAACGAACCGGAAGACGCTCAACCCGTACCTTCCTGCTGAAGGTGCAGCGCGGTGAAGGCAAGCACTTCTTCGGCAGCGCGAAGGTACCCGCCCGCCTTCTGCAAGGAATCTCCCAGAGCGCTGGCCTGCAGTTTGAATGACGGCTCCTGATGGATGCGCACAGCGGCCGACCGTAGACTCTCCGCATTTGCCTGGCGCGGATGAATGGTTAGTCCAGCACCCAATTCGTCGACTCGCCGGCCCACCAGAAATTGATCGCCGCGCTGCGGCACAACCAGCAGCGGAACACCGAGCGAGAGGCCTTCATTGGCGCTGTTCATTCCTCCGTGTGTGATGAAGAGGCTGGCGCGTTCGAGCAACTGCATTTGCGGCACGAATTCAGCCACGATGAAGTTGTTTGGCGGTTGTCCCAGAGTGGCCTTGCCACCGGAACCACAGGAGAGCACGACCTGACAGGGCTCAGCAGCGAACGCCTCAAAGCATGCTCGATAAAAATCAACTGCGCGAAAGAAAGTTGTACCAAGCGAAATGTAGATGAGGGGAAGCTCGGGATCAAGCAGAGCGAACGGAAAGTCGATGCTTGCGTCTCGGCCGGGCGCTACGGAAGGTCCTACAAATCGATACTGCTCTCCAAATGCTTCCGCGCCGATTTGAAAAGCGCGCGACGTGAAGACGATGTTGAGCGGGTGCGGATTGCCGAGGTATTCGACGATGCCTGGCGAGATGGTTCCACGTTCGCGATCGATGCGCCTGGCCGTGTCGAAGTATTGATTCAAGCCAAATAGCCCACGCAAAAGGCCTTCTTGCGCGGCGCCTCCATAGAGCATGGTTACAAGATCCGCGGGCTGCACCACGCCTGGACGAATGACAAACACTACCGAGAATGTGACAGCGGGAAGTTTCAGAATCTGCGCCACCAGCCGTCCCCACAGACTTTTTGTGTCGATGAGGCAGTAGTCAATCTCCACGCCCGCCGAGTCTTCAAGAATCTCAGGAATCAGCCATTCGGTAAGCGCACTTAACCGCGCCATATCGCTGAACAGGCCTTCAGTGGGCGGATCGGGATTGAATTCACCGTGGCCATGCCGATAACTGCGAAACTCTGCTCCGGTCGCTTCGATCTTGGCGCGCGATCTGCCGGTAGCAAAAAAGATTACCCGCTCACCGCGCCGCACCAGTTCGCGCACCACACCCAGCGCCGGCGCAAGATGACCGTGTACGGGGAAGCTGAGAAAGACCGCTGTCGCCACCAAGTTCCTCCATTGCGGTTATGCGCTTACGAATTTCTCCGACACTGAGAACAACTGCGAATTGGTTTGGACCCAAGCAAGCAGCCTGGCGATTCCCTCTTCTGGGCGCACCGTGGGCTGCCAACCTGTAGCGCTGCTGAACTTGGCGTGGTCTGTGACGAAGTAGCGCAGGTCGCCAAAGCGGCCATCGGCAAAACACACATCCGCTCTTCTTCCGGTGAGGCGTTCAATCGTGGCGATGCACTCCAAGAGAGAAATCATGGTATGCGTGCCGCCGCCAATGTTATAGATACCTGGCTTCTGCGCAACGTAGAACGCTTCAAAGGCGCGCGCGGCATCGGTGGCATAGAGAATATCGCGCAGTTGCTTGCCGGTGCCGAAGATCGTCACAGGCAGTCCGAGAAGAATGCGAATGGCAAAGTTGGCGACCCAGCCGTGATCTTCGCCGCCGAATTGGTTCGGGCCGTAGATGCCGGTGAGGCGGAAGCACGCGGCGGGCAGTTTATACGTGTCGATGAAGCTCTGAACATAAATCTCGTTGGTACGCTTGGAAGCATGAAGCGGCGTCACCGCTCCTTGAAGCAGGGGCTCGTCTTCATTGAGTGCAACGGGAGTGCGGACATAGCGCGTCTCTTCTTCTGTCAGCGATCCGTTGATGGCATCGGGGCCGAAGGTGTGAATGCTTGAGCAGCTGGCCACAGGAATTGCAGCTCTGCGCGCCGCTTCAAGCACGTTGAAAGTCCCGAGCGCATTTGTCGAGAAATCCAACTGCGGATCCTCGCAGGCGATGGTCATGGCCGGCTGAGCCGCGGTGTGGCAGATGAAATCGCACTGTGACGCAAGGCGTATGAGCGTCGCCGCATCGCGAATATCTTCTTGCGCGACTTCCACTCCCTCGTCCCGCAGCTTGCGCAGGTTGAAGTCTCTTGTGGCGGCGAGCATATAGGGAATGCGCGCGAATTCATGCTTGGCAAGATTGTCGAATGCCATCACCTCAGCGCCTTTGGCGCGGAAATGCATGCACACGTGATAACCGAGAAAGCCACAGCCACCTGTAACCAGAACTTTCATTTTCCTTTTCCCTTCTGAAATTGGACCCTCAATGACGTAGATTTGACTTACCCGGCCGGCTTCGCCCGGCCAATCAGTTTTCGCCCAATCATCATCATGAGTTACCGCCAGCACTTGCGGGAGCTTTTGCCATCCCTGATAAGCGGAGACGGAGTGTTGTTCAGTAAATGCAGTCACCTTGTTCAGCGCGGCATATGGGTAAAACCGCCGGTTGCGAAAGACGGCATTCACTTCCCGGTTCAAGGACTGCTTCCAGGACGCATGAAGATCGAAGCCGAGTGCGCTCATCTTGGCCAGAGCCTCGTTCATGCCAAAACTGTTGCAGTAAAGCGGAGCATGGATATTGACTTCCATCTGAATCTTCCTCACGTCGGCGGCCCGCTTGCCCAGCGATTCGACCACGCGCAAATCCTCGCCCTGCGCGTCGATCAGCAGGAAGTCAAGCGTGGCGATCTCGTAACTCTTCATGAATGAATCGAGCCGCACCACTTCCACATCGACTTGCTCGACTGTCTCGAAGCGCTTGTACGGATGCCATTCGTGCACCCAGGTCTGATTTACATCCTCCGCGAATGGCTGCAGCGACGAGCAGTCGTCGTGGTTGGCGATGTTCAAGGTGGCGCGTCCCTCGGTATTCGAAACTGCCTTTGGAATCACAAAGACTGTGCTGGATCCTGCGGCCTTTCTCACCAGTTCGGCAGCCCGTTTTGGGTTGGGCTCAAACATGAACAGCTTCACTGTTGTCCGGCTACAAGTCGAACAGATTCAATTGGTTGCAGATATCGCTTA
>CAZLMY010000128.1:0-15893 GCA_964560845.1 uncultured Occallatibacter sp.
ATCAAGATCAATGCCGACCTGGAGCGCGTGGGCGACGCAGCCAAGAGCATCAGCGAACGGGTGCGCAGCATGGACCAGATGGCGCCGGCCGATCTGCCGGTGGATATTCCCAAAATGGCGACGTTGGCTGCGGCTATGGTCCGCAAATGCTTGCAGTCGTTTATCGAAGCCGACGCCGACATGGCGCGCAGCGTGCTCAGCATGGACGACGCCGTCGACGCCATGAACAAGGCGGCCTTCAAGGCGCTCACCAAGGTCATGGCGGAGCAAAGCCACATCGCTCCGCAGGCGTTGAACGCGCTGATGATCAGCCGCAGCCTGGAGCGTGTGGCCGATCATGCCACCAACATCGCCGAAGACGTGGTGTTTTGGATTCAGGGCATGGATGTGCGCCACGCCAAAAGCAAAACCGGCGGGCGCGACCCGGCAGCGGTCGGGTAGCGGAATCGTCGAGGGCTCTTGATTGGGGGATTCTGCAGATCGATCGACCGTTCTTCGGTGATCTCAAACGCGCTTATTGAAGGAACCTCCGATTAAGTCAAGCAGCCTTGACGATGTCGAAGTTGGTCGGCACCTGCGTGCCGTTGATCGGAACGTTGAGCTCTCGCTGGCCGACCGCAGTCCAGTAAACCTCGGCAAAGTGCAGCCGCACAGTATAGGCCTGCCCGCCGATCAGGCCCGGCACCGTGTAGGTAAAGGCGCTCCAGCGTTCGGTCTGGTAGACCTCTGTCGGCACCGGATTCAAAACCGCAGCTGGAAAAGCGATCGCATTTGTACTGGTGGCGACCGTTCCGCCGCTGAAGTCGGTATCGGCAAGGAAGGCGCCGCTCCCGACACCCCCCGCATCGATTCGGATTTGTGGCGTGGCGGCAGAGCTCAGAAAGACCGCGGCGAACAGCACACTCATCAGGGTAGATCGAAGAGCGCTCAAAAGAGAGATTGGTCACAAAAGTCTTCATTCAGACACGTCGAATCGGTCTGGAACCGTGATTGAACTGGCAGGCGTCCGGCATTCCCGATAGGTGACGATTGACTGACGCTACACGCGGGAAATATGTACACGTAAGGCTAATCCGAAGCCTAACGATGTGAAATTAACAGGATGGCCCCTGTTGCCCGCGAAAGCGGCTTTCCGGTGAACCCAAACATCCGTCCTTCCTAGGCGCCAAGCCGTATCGGAACTGTGGTAAGTGTTTGTTGTTCAATACTTTGCAGTCACTCAACGACGATTGCCACGCGGCCTTCTTCTCGCCGCTGCCCCAAGATGCAGGTGCATTGTTAACTGAGCGAACCAAGGCCTTCTCTCATGTAAATAGGCTGTTTTCTAAGGGGCCGCACCATTACGGTGTCTCGTCAGGCGGATCTTGCTCAACTTCAAGGCATTCAGCAAAGGACGATCCTTGATGGGTACAAACGACAACTCGATCTTGCCTTGTGCCGTGGGCTGATGTGGCGGAACTCTTTTGTTCGGGTGATTCAAGTCGGTGCCCCCGCAAGCCCCGGCCGCCTGACAGGATAGTCTGGAATTGAAATGGCGGAGCGTGGAATGGACGCAGATTCGGCACAGCCCTACGGGAAAAACCCCGCCGCGGTGTACTCTCAACGACTTCAAGAACTCAACGCGATCCAAGCCGTGGAGCACAAGCGCGAGCGGCAACTCGGGCTGGCGAAGCTCGCCGTTGCTGCTGGCACGCTGGTTGCCGGGGTGTTGCTACTGCGCCACACCATCTGGATTGAACTGTTGCTGGCGCCTGTTGCAGCGTTCGTCGTGCTGGCCGTGCTCCAGGAGAAATTGATCCGCTCGCTGCGACTGCGACAGCGTGCCATCCAGTTTTATGAGCGTGGCCTCGCTCGTTTGGAAGACCGCTGGGCCGGGACCGGCGAGACCGGGGAGCGCTTTCTTGATCCCCTCCATCCCTACGCGCGGGATCTTGACGTTTTCGGCAGAGCTTCACTGTTTGAACTGCTATGCACGGCACGAACTCGGGCAGGAGAAGAGACGCTGGCCGCCTGGCTGTTGGCTGCCGCGCCGGTCGAAGAGATTCAGCAGCGGCAGACCGCCATTACCGACCTCAAGGACCGGGTCACACTTCGGGAAAAGCTGTTCTCGCTGGGTGAGACGGTGCGGTTGGGCGTGAAGCCAGAGGAACTGGCCGCCTGGGGCGAGCGCCCGCCCATCTTCGACAAGCGCACCCGATGGGTGACCCGCTCACTAGCCATCCTGTGGATTCTAGGCATGGCCGCCTGGGCCGTGCGGGGCCTCGGATCGGCTGCGTTGGCCCTCAGCGTTTTGAACCTGGCATGGGCACATCGGCTCCATCAGCGGACCGAGCAAGCGGTGGATGCCGCCGAGAAGGCTACCGAAGACCTGGCGCTGCTGTCCGGGGCGCTGCTGTTGCTCGAGCGCGAAACGTTTGCCGCCCCGAAACTGGTTGCCATGCAGGCGTCTCTCAAACGCGATGGCATTGCACCCTCGATGGCGATCCGGAAGCTGGCGCGGGTGGTGGAGTATCTGAACCAGCGGCGCAATCTGTTTATGCGCCCGCTCGACTTGTTCACCTTTTGGAGTGCGCAACTGCTTTTCGAGAGTGAGCGCTGGCAACGCGCGCATGGCCCGCGGATTCGCGGCTGGCTGGCGACGGTGGGTGAAATGGAGGCACTGACCGCGCTGGCGGGCTATGCCTATGAGCATCCAGGGGACGTGTTCCCGGACCTTGTTGAAGATGGTCCGCTGTTCGAAGCCGAGGGCCTGGCACATCCTTTGCTGCCCGTCGCAAGGGCGGTTCGTAACAACGTGAAGCTCGGTGGCTGCCTGCAGTTGATGATCCTGAGCGGACCCAACATGGCGGGCAAGAGCACCTTCATTCGCAGCATCGGGGTGAATGCGGTGTTGGCGCAATGTGGCGCGCCGGTGCGAGCGACCCGGCTCATGCTCTCGCCGCTTCAGCCTGCGGCCTCCATTTGTATCCTGGATTCGTTGTCGGGTGGAGTATCTCGGTTCTACGCGGAGATTCACCGCGTCAAACTCATCGCCGACTTGACCGAAAAGCCGGTGCCGGTCCTGTTTCTACTCGATGAGCTGCTTTCAGGCACCAACTCGCACGACCGGCTCGAAGGAACAGAGTTTGTCGTGCGGAGCTTTGTCGCGCGCCGCGCCATTGGGATAGTCAGCACCCACGATCTGGCGCTGACCGCGATTCCGGATGAGTTGGGAGAACAGGCCATTAACTGCCACTTCGAAGATAGGTTTGAAGACGGCCAATTGGTCTTCGACTACAAACTGAAGCAGGGCGTCGTCAAGACCAGCAATGCGCTGGCGTTGATGCGGTCCATCGGCCTGGGAGTTGGGTAGCTAGCTGCCCGTGGTGAAAATCTCCTGTGCGTCAGGGCACGAGTTCTGTCGTGCCGCAAGATGCTGATAATAAGGGGTGGGCTTTACAAGCTGCGGAAAAACTCTTCGGGAAGGCTCGGTGCGTCAGGGCACGACCGGGGCACCGGGGGACCCTCAGGGTCGGGGTCGCGTGCCGATAAGGCCCATAGAATGAGTGGGGCTTTAGCCCCCGAGGGATGCTTTTCAGTACTTCTAGGTCAAAACAAGGATTTTTTCGCAGCCTGTTTCAGTCCCGGAGGGAAGCTCTGGGGAGATTTTCCTCCGAAACATGGCGTTTTTCCGCAGCCTGTTTAGCCCCTGAGGAATGTCTTTCAGGAATTGGGACTTTCGCCACGGGAGCTAGTGTATTCAAAAGGTACTTATTAACTCCCAGGCATTCTGAAATGCAATTGCGCTTGCGCTCTATCCGGTGGAATTTCCAGTCAGATGGATCCCCCGGCGGCCGAAACACGTAGTAAAATGTAGCACAATAAGTTAGGAATAGCTATCCCAAGGGCCGGCTAACCGCAGCGCTTCACACAGAACAAAGTAACTGGAGGACAACGATGACCCATCCGGCTCCAATGTGTAACATCGCAGAACTGAAGGCAAGACTACAGACCAGGCAGGCGAAAATCGGGATTGTCGGCATGGGCTATGTCGGGCTGCCCCTGACCTTGCTCTTTAGCGGGGAAGGTTATGCGGTCATGGGATTTGACATCGATGCGAAGAAAGTCGACATCCTGAACAGTGGCAGATCCTACATCGTTCGCATCTCTGAGGCGGAAATTCAAGCGGCCGCAAAATGCGGATTTCGTGCCACAAGCGATTACAGCCTCATTGCAGGCATGGACGCCGTCATCATCTGTGTCCCAACGCCGCTTACCGAGTATCATGAGCCCGATATGAGTTACATCGTTGGTACGCTGCGCGCCATGGCTCCCTATGTCCAGTCGGCGCAATTGATTGTGCTTGAAAGCACCACTTATCCCGGAACTACGGAAGAAGTCGTTGTTCCCATTCTGGTGAAGGAAAACGGCCGTGGCCTCACGGTTGCCCGTGGACCGGAAGAGGCGGGGTTCTATGTCGCGTTCTCACCCGAACGCGAGGATCCAGGCAACGACACCGTCGCCCGCCGCGATATCCCCAAGGTCATTGGAGGCTGTGGGCCGGTTGCCCTCGATCTCGCACAGATTCTTTATGGCAGCATTTTCAATCGCACCGTAGCTGTTTCCAGCCCCGCTGTCGCTGAGATGACAAAACTGCTAGAGAACATCTATCGCTGCGTGAATATCGCGTTGGTGAACGAACTCAAGCAATTATGTTTGCGTATGGGAATCGATATCTTCGAAGTAATCGCCGCCGCTAAGACCAAGCCGTTCGGATTTCAGGCTTTCTATCCAGGCCCCGGGCTTGGAGGTCACTGCATCCCCATCGACCCCTTCTACTTGTCGTGGAAAGCAAGACAATTCGACTTTCATACCAGGTTTATCGAATTGGCCGGAGAAGTGAACATCAACATGCCCTATTTTGTGATCGAACAGACCGCGGCCGGTCTCAATGAGCAGGAGAAGTCAATCAAAGGCTCAAAAATCCTGGTGCTCGGCCTGGCCTACAAGAAAGATATCGACGACCTGCGTGAATCTCCCTCGCTCACCATCATCGAGTTACTTCGACAGCGCGGCGCTAAAGTCTTCTACAACGACCCGTACTTTCCCACCGTCGGGCGTGGCCGCAACTACGATCTGAACATGACGAACACGCCGCTCGTTGACCTCAGCCAATACGATGCGGTTCTTATTTCAACCGATCATTCGAGTTACGATTACCCGCGGATCGTTAGCGAGTCGAAGCTGGTCGTCGATACACGCAATGCCACCAAGGGCATTGTGTCGGAGAAGATTGTGCATTGCTGATGAACCCGACATACATTTGTCCGGAAAGCCTCGTTCGGAAGTCACAATCTGTGCTGAAAACTCCCGACTGGCGGACCTGAACGCAGGTGCGGTAACATTCCCCGTTGAAAGCCCGCGCCTGGTCAAATGGCGCACAGGTCAACACTCTTTTGTCTCCCCAATTTGGAGTGTCAAACATGCGAGGAGTCGTCATTGTTGCCGCCGTGCGCACGCCGGTGGGCAAGTTTCAAGGGTCGTTGCAGTCGTTCTCCGCTGCAAAATTGGGTGCATTGGCAGTGCAGGAAGCGGTTCAGCGCGCCGGTGTCGCCCCCGAACAGATCGACGAATGCATCTTGGGCTGCGTTTTGCAGGCCGGTCTGGGACAGAACCCCGCCCGCCAAGCAGCCATCTACGCAGGCCTGCCTCCGGAGAAGAGCGCCTTTATCGTCAATCAGGTCTGTGGCTCCGGACTCAAAGCGGTGGCCTTGGCTGCTCAGGCAATTCTGACCGGGAATGCGGAGTTGGTGGTGGCCGGCGGCATGGAGTCCATGACCAATGCTCCCTACCTGCTGCCCCAGGCTCGCGCCGGCTACCGCATGGGCAATGGAACGCTGGTTGACTCCATGGTCTACGACGGGCTCTGGGATGTTTACAACAATTTCCACATGGGCGTGGCTGCGGAGATGATCGCCGCCAAATACGCCATCGGCCGCCGCCAGCAGGATGCCTTTGCCGCCGAGTCGCACCGCCGCGCCGCCACAGCCACGGCGCAAGGGTTCTTCCGGGTGGAGATTCTTCCTGTCGCGATCCCTGCGGCTAGGAAGGGCGAAAAGCCCCGCCTCTTTGACGTGGACGAGACCATCCGTCCAGAAACCACCGTTGAGGTTCTTGCCGCACTCAAGCCCGCCTTCCAAGCGGACGGCACGGTCACGGCTGGCAATGCCCCTGGGGTGAGCGACGGCGCCGCGGCGTTGGTTGTGACTTCGGTCGAGCGTGCACAGGCTCTCGGTCTGCGATCGATGGCAGTCATTCGAGCCGAAGCCACCAGCGGCGGGGCTCCCGAGTGGTTCGGCCTGGCCCCCATCGAAGCCGTGAGAAAAGCAGCTGTCCGGGCAGGTTGGGCGCTCAACGATGTGGACTTGTTCGAGTTGAACGAAGCTTTCAGCGTTCAGGCGCTTGCGGTGAACCACGACCTGGGCCTGGATCCGGCCAAGGTCAATGTGCACGGAGGGGCCGTGGCCATCGGCCATCCCATCGGCGCCAGCGGTGCGCGCGTGTTGGTTACCTTGCTCCATGCCTTGGAGCGCTTGGGCAAATCCCGTGGAATCGCCGCCCTTTGCCTGGGAGGCGGGAACGCCGTGGCTTTGGCTGTCGAACGGGTTTGAAGTGCGCCGAAGCGGCAACCCACAGCGACTTTTCAACTGTCCGATAATGAACAGTGCGCCGCCGGAACCGGTCACTCCGGGCTGCTGCACGGCCCGCCATGCACTCTACAACTCTTGTCTTATCAACATCTTTTAGAATGTTTGCTTTGGCACGGCAAGTGCAACCTATGGTGCGTGATGGATATCGCACGCCCAGACTTGAAGCAAAAGAGGAAACGCCAGCTGGTGGTATGGGCTGTCGTCGCGGTGGTAGTGGTGACGGTTCTCGCAGTGGTTGTGTCCCGGCTCAAACCGGCCGCGCCCACCGTCGATCGCTCTACCATCTGGCCTGACACAGTAAAGCGCGGCCCGATGGTTCGCCAGGTGCGCGGTTCGACCGGGTCTCTGGTTCCACGCGAGGACTCGATTGAGCTGATCCCTGCGCAGACCGATGCCACGATCGTCCGGATTCGCGTACTTCCCGGTACAGAGGTGACCCCGGAAACCGTCCTGATGGACATGGCCGACCCGCAGTTGCAGCAGGAATTGTTAAGCGCCCAGTTGGCGTTCAAGGCTGCCGAAGCCGACTACAAGAGTCTGCAAGCTACTTTGCAGAGCACCTTGATGGACAAGAAGACCGCGGCCGCCCAGGTGAACTCCGACTATACCCAAGACCAGTTGCAGGCCCAGACCGACAAGGCGCTCTATGACCTGGGTGTGATCGCAGGAATTGCGTATAACAAATCGAAAAATACCGCCGACCAGCTGACCGTGCAGCACCAGCTCAGTCAGGAGCAGCTCGAGGTGAACCGGAAGGCCATCGAGGTGCAACTGGCCTCGCAGCAGGCCAAGGTGGATCAGGCCAAGGCCCTCTTCGATCTCTACCAGAAGCAGGCGCAGGCTTTGGAAGTCAGGGCAGGCATCTCCGGCGTGTTGGCGCCGTTGGCCACCCCCTTGCAAGTGGGTCAACACGTGACTGCGGGCACTTCGGTTGCCGAGGTCATTCAGCGCGACAAACTCAAGGCCGCCCTGCAGATTGCCGAGACCCAGGCGCGGGATATCCAGATTGGACAGCCCGCCTCTATCGATACGCACAATGGCGTCATTCCGGGCCACGTTACCAGAATTGATCCTTCTGTCGTGAACGGAACGCGCACCGTTGACGTAGCTTTGGATGGGCCACTTCCTCCGGGCGCGGTGCCCCAACTCAGTGTGGATGGGACCATCGACCTGGAAAAATTGAACGATGTGCTTTATGTGGGCCGGCCGGCGCTGGGCAACGAGAATTCCACGCTGAGCCTGTTCAAGATCGATCCCGACGGCAAGGGCGCCACGCGCGTACCGGTGAAGGTGGGCCGCGCTTCGGTAAACAGCATTCAGGTGATTGAAGGCCTCAAGGAAGGCGATACCGTGATCCTCTCCGACATGTCGCGCGAGGATAACGTCGACCGCATCCGGCTGGAATAACGGCAGTAGTCAGGTTTCAGTGGTCAGCCAAACATGCCGCCGACAACTGGAAACCGACAACTGATCACTGACAACTGACCACTGACAACTGAAAAGAGGGGGATTCGATGGCAACGAACGACAATCTGATTGAAATCGAAGATTTGACCAAGGTCTTTTACACCGACGAAGTGGAGACGCATGCGCTCTCCGGCATTCATCTCACCATCTCGCGCGGCGAGTTTGTTGCCATGTCCGGTCCATCCGGATGCGGCAAGTCCACGCTGCTGTCGATTCTCGGGCTGCTGGATACACCGACCGGCGGCAAATATCTGCTCAACAACAAGCCGGTGGAGAATCTGAGTTTCGGCGACCGCTCCCGCATTCGCAACCAGGAGATCGGCTTCATCTTCCAGAGCTTCAATCTCATCGGCGATCTGACCGTTGAAGAGAACGTGGAACTCCCGCTGACCTATCGCGCCGGTATGCCTTCGGCCGAACGCAAGCGTCGCGTCAAGGACGCTCTGGAGCGCGTCAACATGGCTCATCGCATGCGCCACTATCCGGCCCAGCTCTCCGGCGGTCAGCAGCAGCGTGTCGCAGTCGCCCGTGCTTTGGCCGGTTCGCCCTCCATCCTGCTGGCCGACGAGCCTACCGGAAACCTGGACTCGAAGAACGGCGAAGCAGTCATGCATCTGCTGACCGATCTTCACCGGGAGGGTTCCACCATCTGCATGGTCACGCACGATCCGCGTTTCGCCAAGCACGCCCAGCGTGAAGTGCATCTGTTCGACGGCAAGGTCGTCTCCGAAGACGAGTTGAAGAAGCTGACTGAAGAAGTGGAGGCCTAAGATGTTACTCCAGGACTTGCGTTATGCACTACGCCAGTTGCGCAAGGCGCCGGGATTCACGCTCACTGCGGTGCTCACGTTGGCGCTCGGCATCGGCGCCAACAGTACCATCGCCAGTTGGATCCGTTCGACCCTGCTCAACCCTATTCCTGGGGTATCCAAAACCAGCCAGATGATCACCCTGCAGCGGGGCGACCGGAGCGAGCATCCGACCCCGCCGTTCTCTTATCCGGACTTCGTCGATCTTCGCGACAGCGCCAAGACCCTTTCCGGAATGCTTGCCTATCACGACGACTTCATGTCCATCACCGGTTCCGCAAAGCCGGAACGCATCTATGGCGCTCTCACCTCGGCCAACTACTTCGAAGTCCTGGGTGTGCGGCCGCTGTTGGGAAGCACCTTGATCGCCACCCAAGCCAACGAACATGCCGGTGCTGCAGTGGCTGTGCTGGGCTACGATCTGTGGCAGCATCGCTTCGGCGGCGATCCCGCGATCGTCGGAAAAACCATCGAGATCAATCTCCATGCCTATACCATCGTCGGTGTAGCGCCGAGAGGTTTTGTCGGATGCAAGAGCGGCCTGCGCGCCGATATCTGGATCCCCCTGGCCATGGTGCAACAGGTATGGGGCTGGAATCCGATCAACGACCGCAGCATCTCCTGGCTCCAGTTTCTTGCCGTCATGCAACCGGGCGTTGATCATCGCCGCGCTGAGAATGAGCTGAACCTGCTCATGCAGCGCCTTGTCGACCACTATCCTGCCGAACACCGCGACGGCAACAAAATCTCCTCCGATCCCTTGTGGCGCTCTCCCTTCGGGGCCAATGTCTATCTCTCCGGAACCCTGCCCATCCTGTTGGCCCTGGCTGCGGTGCTGCTGATCCTGGCCTGCGCCAACGTAGCCAACCTATTGCTGGTACGCTCGGTTTCCCGCCGCCGGGAGTTTGCCATCCGTCTGTCGATGGGTGCCAGTCGCTGGCGTCTGGTCCGGCAACTCCTGATTGAAAACATGATCGTTGCGCTTGCCGGCGGCGCAGTCGCCATCCTTTGCACTCTTTGGACCGCCCAGACCCTGGCTTCCTTCCTGCCCGCGACTACGTTGCCTCTCGCCATCAACGGAAGCCTCGATCGCACTGTCTTGCTGGCAACCATTCTCCTCTCCATCCTGACCGCCGTGGTCTCCGGTGTTGTGCCGGCCATTCGCTCGTCTGCCATGGCGCCCATCACGGTCTTGAAAGACGAAGCGCTGAACACTTCCGGCGGGCTATCCAAGTCCCGGCTCACCAGCGGCCTGGTCATCGCCCAGGTTGCGCTTTCCCTGCTACTGCTCACCTGTGCGGGGTTATTTGTCCGCAGTCTGAACAACGCACAGAAGACCGACCCGGGCTTCGACCCGAATCATATGTTGGTGGCCACCTTCGACCTGGATCCCATGGGCTATACAGGCAAGACGGGACTCGAGTTCGAACGGCAATTGCTGCAGCGCGTGAAGCAGATCCCGGGAGTGCAATCGGCAACGCTGGCCGATTTCTCACCCCTCAGCTTCACAATTCATTCCGAAGGAGTCATGCCCGAAGGCTACGTCCCGAACCTGCATGAATCCGTTGAGGCGGACCGCGGTATCGTGGGCCCGGGATATCTTCAGACATTGCGAACTCCCCTCTTGTCCGGGCGCGATATCAGCTCGCAGGATGTCGCCGGCACCGAACCCGTGGCCATCGTCAACCAGGCAATGGTCGACCGTTATTGGCCAGGACAGAATGCCGTCGGCAAGCGCATCCAGGTGGGCCGTGGCCATTACACCGTGGTGGGCGTGGCGGCCAACGGAAAGTATCGCCGCCTCACCTACGACCCGGCTCCGCTGGTGCTGCTGCCCCTCATGCAGCGCTATGAGAGCGAAGTCATCCTCCATGTGCGCACCAGCGGCGATCCTTTGCTGCTGACCTCCGCGGTCCAGCAGGCGATTGCCGGCCTCAATCCCAACTTGCCGCTCTTCAACGTCTCTACGCTTCGGGAATCCATGCAGATGGGGAGCGTGTTTGAGCGCATCGCCGTGGCCTTTGCCGGTTCGTTTGGATTGCTGGCCCTGATCTTGGCCGTCGTCGGCATCTACGGCGTGGTTGCTTACACCACCCGCCAGCGCACGCATGAAATCGGCATTCGTATCGCGCTCGGCGCTACCAAGGGAAATGTCTTTAGCCAGGTGTTGGGGCAGGGTCTGCGCCTCACGCTTGCAGGATTGCTCGTCGGCGTCGCGGTTTCGCTGGTCCTCACACGCTTCCTGCACGGCTTCCTTTTCGGCGTGGCGTCCTCCGACTTGGTCACGTACGTAACGGTAGGGTCGGCGCTCTGCGTGGTTGCCCTGCTGGCTTGCCTGATTCCCGCGCGTCGTGCCGCGGCAATTGACCCCATGCAGGCCCTGCGAACCGAGTAGCAGCGCACGCCTTCCAACACTCACCAGCCTGCGCTGCTGTCGCACAAGCCGCGCAGGCCGTCGGATGCAGCTATTGAACTGCCCGGAACGAAAGGAAATGGTTCGAGATGAATCGGCTCATTCAAGACATTCGCTATGCGTTCCGCCAATTGCGCCGCGCTCCGGGCTTTGCTTTCACCGTGGTGCTGACCTTGGCCCTCAGCGTCGGCGTCGCCACTGCCGTCTTCTGCGTCGTCGATAACGTGATCCTGCGTCCGTTGCCCTATGTGCATCCAGAGAAAATCGTCTCCGTCAATACCACCAGCCGCAGCGGATACGGCCAACCAGCCTCCTGGCCTTCCTATCAAGACGAACGCGCCCAGGTGCGTGCCTTCGACGCGCTGGCCGGTTTTATCAACTACTTCAAGATCACCCTGGAGACGCCATCCAACGGCCCCGTGTCTTTGAACAGCGTTCGAGCGACCGATAATTTCTTTCAGGTATTCGGTGTCCAGCCGCTGCTGGGCCGTACCTTTCTCCCCGGTGAGCAGTTGGACGGCAAGAGCGACGTTGTCGTCCTGAGTTATGAGGTTTGGCAGAGCTCCTTCGCGGGCGATCCTGGAGTTTTGAACAAGGTGGTTAAACTCGATGGCCAAGCGCATACCGTCATCGGCGTCATGCCTGCCGGATTCCGCTTTCCATTAGGCGAGCGCAATGCCGTCTACGTCCCGCTGGTACTCGACAAGGGGTGGATGTTTGGCCGGGGCAACCATTGGTTACAGACCATGGCGCGGCTCAAAGACGGTGTCACCGTCGAACAAGGTCAGGCCGATCTTACTCACGTCCTCAACGACCTGGGCAAAGCTTATCCAACCGATGAGGGACGGACCGTTCATCTGCAACTGCTGTCGCAAAGTGTGAACAGCAAGAGCAATGGGCCGCTGTGGACATTACTTGGTGCCGTATTGGCGGTGTTGGCCATCGGCTGCGTCAATATCGCCGGCCTCCTGCTTGCCAGAGGTGTTCGTCGCGAGCGCGAGATGGCCATGCGCGTCGCCGTCGGCGCGGGACGCCGGCGCCTGCTGGCGCAGGTGCTCACCGAAGGCTTGCTGCTTGCCTTTCTCGGCGCAGCCGGCGGGGTCGTGTTATCCACGCTTCTGCTTGACCTCATGCGCGCATTTCTCATCAAAGCGCTGGCGAGGGGCGCAGACATACATATGAATTGGACAGTATTGGCCGCGGCCATTGCCTTGGCTGTGATTACTAGTTTGCTGGCTTCGCTCTTCCCGGCCATGCGTCTGTCCGGAATCGATCCCAACAGTGCCTTGAAGACCGGCGGCGGCACAGGCACCCAGCGCTCGCAGAATCGCCTGCGCTCGGGCTTTGTGGTTACCCAGGTGGCCCTCACGCTTGTCCTGCTCACCGTGGCTGGAATGCTCATCCGCATGGTCACCCGCTATCGCCACGCCGACCTCGGCTTCGATCCAACTCATATTCTCGCTGTCCAGATCGATCTCTCCCGGGACCGGTATCAGGGGCGCGATATGCTGGGCGATTTCTATCGGCCCCTGGAAGAGCGGGTTGCCCACCTTCCTGGGGTCCAGGCCGCCGGTTTCATCAGCCTTCTTCCCATTCGAGAATCTGGTAGTAACAGCGATATCCACATTGCCGGCCAGCCGCCTTATCCCGCCAATCAGGAGATGTTGGCCGAAGGCCGCTTTGTCAGCTCGGGCTACTTCGACGTCATGGGCGTTCCGCTCCATCGCGGCCGCAAGCTTGCTCCAAGCCTCGACCGCCCTGAAAACGGAGCGGCAACCGTCGTGGTCAACGATGCTTTCGTGCGCAAGTTCATCCCCACAGGCCTGGATGCCACAACGCAGCGCATCGATGACAACGACAAGCAGGAAAAGTGGACGCAGATTGTCGGCGTCACCGGAAACGTGCGCCAGGATATCTATCAGCCGCCGCTGGCCGAGCGCGATTGGCTGATGGACGAGATCGACCCCAAGATGCGTCCCGACATGCTTGCCAACATGTTTCTGCTGGTACGCACCAGCGGCGATCCCGCGCAGGTCATCCCTTCCGTACGTTTCATCGTCCATGACTTGGATCCCACCGTACCCTTCGCTGAGCCCGAAACCATGACCGATGTGGTCTCGGAGACCTTGATCTTCGAACGCATGGAGAGCTGGCTCTTCGGCATCTTCGCCGCGCTTGCGCTGACTCTGGCCCTGGTCGGACTCTATGGCCTCGTCAGCCACGAAGTCGAACTGGCCACGCGAGACATCGGCGTGCGCATGGCCCTGGGGGCAACCCGCAATCGCATCCTGGGCATGGTTCTGCGCCGCGTTGCTTGGATGCTTGCCGCAGGCACGGTCGCGGGATTGGTGCTGACCGTGATCGCGCGCAAAGTCATTGGCATGGTCATCTATTTCGACGCGCAGAAAGAGGTGGGCGGCTTCTTGATGCTCGCTCTCTTGTTGCTGGCCGCGGGCCTGGTTGCGGCGCTCATTCCGGCCGCGCGCGCAGCTTCCATTGAACCCATGCAGGCGCTTCGGTCTGAATAGCGTCGTTCCTTCAACCAACAGCCAACCGGTCGTACGAGCAACATAGCTTGACCAGAGGAAACGAGATGAATCAGTTCTTTCAGGACGTTCGCTACGCCTTGCGCCAGTTGCGCAAGGCGCCGGGATTCACCCTGACTGCGGTGATTACGCTGGCTCTCGGCATCGGCGCCAACACTGCCATCTTCACGCTCGTCCATGCCATTCTGCTCCGCTCGCTGCCGGTGACCGATCCCTCGCGCCTCTACCGCATCGGCGACAACAACGACTGCTGCGTGGAAGGCGGCTTTCCCGGAGACGCCGGCGAAAATGGCGACTTCACCATCTTCTCCTTCGACCTCTACCAATACCTCAAGTCCTCCACGCCGGAGTTCGAGCAACTGGCCGCCGTCCAAGCCGGTCAATGGCAGTGGAGCGTGCGCCACGGCAACGGCCTGCCCAAGTCGATGCGGGGCGAATTCGTGAGCGGCAACTACTTCTCCACCTTGGGGCTCGGCGCCTATGCAGGCCGCGTCCTCACCGACAGAGACGACAATGTTTCAGCCGCGCCTGCCACCGTGCTCAGTTACCAAACATGGCAAAGCGAATTCGCCTCGGATCCCAACGTCATCGGCTCCACGGTGTTTGTACAGGCTCGCCCGTTCACCGTCATCGGCATTGCACCGCCGGGCTTCTTCGGCGACCGCATCTCCGATTCGCCGCCCGACTTTTGGATGCCCATTCAGACAGAGCCTTACATTCGCGGCCAACAGAGTTCCATCCTTCATCATCAGGAGTCCCATTGGCTCTATCCGCTCGGCCGTGTGCGTCCAGGCACCAACATCGGCGCGCTGCAGACCAAGATCACCGCGTCGCTGCGCCAGTGGCTCTACTCGCGGCCATTACTCACCGCAAACGGCGGCTCGACCATCATCCCCAAGCAGCATGTAATCCTGACCCCCGGTGGCGGAGGCATTCAGAACCTGCAGCAGGAAACCGGCAAGGGCCTCAAGATGCTCATGATCCTTTCTTCGGTCGTGCTGCTCATCGCCTGCGCCAACATTGCCAATCTGCAACTGGCCCGCGCCACAATGAGACGCGCCGATATTGCCGTGCGCATGGCCATGGGCGCCGGCCGCGCGCGTGTCATTCGCCAGATCCTTACCGAGAGCGTGTTGTTGAGCTGCATCGGCGGACTGGTTGGCCTGGCCTTTGCTTATGCTGGGTCTCACACCATTCTGGCTCTCGCGTTTCCCGACGCTCACAACATGGCCATCGATGCCCGGCCTTCCCTCTATGTCTTGGGTTTCGCCTTCGCGATTTCTCTGTTGACCGGCATCCTGTTCGGGGCCGGCCCCGCATGGCTCTCGTCTCACGCCCAGCCGGCCGAGGTGCTGCGCGGCACCAGTCGCTCCACGCGCGATCGGTCGTCGCTGCCGCAGAAAGCTTTGGTCGTCTTCCAGGCTGCGTTGTCGCTGGTGCTGCTGGCCGGCGCCATCCTCATGACCGAGTCCCTGAGTCATCTTGAGAATCAGAAATTCGGCATCGCTACTTCCAACCGATACGTGCTGCATTTCGACCCGCAGGGCGCGGGTTACACCATTGACCGCGTGCCCGCACTCTATCGCCAGATTGAAGAACGCTTCTCCGCGCTGCCCGGCGTCACCAACATTGGCATGGCCCTCTATAGCCCGCTCGAAGGCGATAACTGGGGCGAGTGCGTCATTCAGCAAGGTCACCCCGCGCCGCGGCCCGGCGACCAGTGCGGCTCAACCTGGGACCGCGTCAGCACACACTTCCTCGACTCCATCGGGGTTTCCATGGTGCGTGGACGCGGCTTCACCGAACAAGATACCGCCAGCTCGCCGCAAGTCGTTATCGTCAATCAGGCCTTCGTCAAGCGCTTCTTTCCCAAACAGGATCCCATCGGCCAGCACTTCGGCATCGACCTTCCGCAATACTCCGGCAGTTGGGAAATCGTCGGTGTCTTTGCCGATTTCAAGATGAACAA
>CAZLMY010000129.1:0-15429 GCA_964560845.1 uncultured Occallatibacter sp.
AGGCCCGCTGGATCTCCTTCCAAGAATACAGCAAAGCTATTGGACGTCCATGGGGACAACTTGTTGGGTGGCTAGTTTTTCCAAGTTCCGACAGTAACCACTCCATGCGCACCTGATCCAGCGGCATATTTACCTTGATGGCCGAATGACAGGCAATGGAAGCCGCAATGCGCGTTCGAAGCGCGGTAAGATCCTCATTCTGCGACGGTTCTCCCGATTCGCCGGCGGATTGCTCGATCACCTGCGCCAGCATCCTCTCCAGCGCCGCACCCTCCAGGCCAACCGGCGCCGCCTTCACCGCAAGTTGTTGTGGGCCAAACGGTTCCACCTCGAATCCGTTATGATCCAGCTCCTCGGCAATGCGTGCAAACACCACCATCTGCGCCGGCTTCAGTTCCACCACCATGGGCATCAGTAATCTCTGGCGCTGCACTTTTTCAACCTGGCGGTCGCGCAGAATTTTTTCAAAAAGAACGCGCTCGTGTGCCACATGCTGGTCAATTATCCACAAGCCGTCGTCGCCGGCGGCCAAAATGAACGACTCGCGAAGCTGCGCCAAGGGCCGCAAAGACCCCAAATGATTCAACGTGGCGGCAGATTGCTCGGCTTCGACCTGAGCCGTTGCGGCAGCGGTCGCCATGGCTGGAGTGACGGGATACTCCACCGCGTTGGCCAGGTTGGTGGAGCATCCGTCCGAAGGCGGCAAGGCCCCGGGCTGAAACAACGCCGCTGCGGCCACCCCCCAAGCCTCGCGCTCACCCCAGCCGCCCGCATTCGCCGCACGGGCATCGAAAGGCAATTTGCCCGGGACCGGAGATGCTATGCGCGGCGTCAACTCGAAACGCTCCGCATCGGCCATGGCGGACTGCAGGTCGGCCGGGCCGGAATCCGGCGGACCGGGAAGCGGGGAACCGGACGAGGGCATGAGCGAGGGGCTCGCGGCCGGCGAGGCGTGCGCCGCCAGAAACCCGGCAGCGGGCCGAGCCAGCATGATGGCGTTGCGCAGGCTGTCGCGTACAAAATCGTGGATGAAGCTCTGCTGCCGGAAGCGCACCTCGGTCTTGGCCGGATGCACATTCACGTCCACCTCTTCAGGCGGCATCTCAAGGAAGGCCAACACCACGGGAAAACTGGTGGGCGGAATGATGTTGCGATAAGCCTCCGTGATGGCGTGGATCAACAGGCGGTCCCGGATCAGCCGCTTGTTCACGAAGATGTAAATGGAGTTCCGATTGAGTTTCTGCAGCTCCGGCTTGGAATAGAACCCGGAAAGACGCAGCCGTCCCGGGTCGCGTGCAGGCTCGTCCGGATCCCGTTTCCATGGAGGCGGTTCGGGAAGTCCGCCGTGGGCCAGCGGGATTTCAGCGGCCACGGGCAAAAGCTGGGACAGCGTTTCCTTGCCGAAGATCTGATAGATCCGCTCCGCGGTGCGAGCTACCGGCGGCGCAGAAACGATGGTGTGGGTGGCCGAAAGCAGCTCGAAATGCTTTTCCGGGTACACCAGTGCGTAATGGGTGACCAGCGCCGTGACATGGGCCAGTTCGGTGGCCTCGGCGCGCAGAAACTTGCGCCGCGCCGGAGTGTTGAAGAACAGATCGGCCACGGCCAGCGTCGTGCCGCGCGGCAAAGCCGCGTCGTCGACGTGCAGAATCTTGCCGCCCGCGATTTCCATGCGGGTACCGCTGTCGCCCTCGCCCGTGGCTGTTTCCAGGGTCACGCGGGCCACCGAGGCGATGGAAGGCAGCGCCTCGCCGCGGAAACCCAAGGTAGCAATCGAAAGCAGGTCGTCGGCCGTGCGCAGCTTGGAGGTAGCGTGCCGCTCGAAGGCCAGCAGCGCGTCGTCGCGGTTCATGCCGTGCCCGTCGTCGGCAATGCGGATCAGCCGGCGGCCGCCTGCCTCCACCTCGACGCGGATGCGGTTGGCGCCGGCGTCCAGGGCATTCTCCAGCAGCTCCTTGACCACCGAGGCCGGCCGGTCCACCACTTCGCCGGCAGCGATCTGATTGGCAACCTGGTCGGAAAGTATGCGGATGCGGCCCATATCGCTTTAGGGTAACGCAGCCAGGCAAGGGATGTTCGCCGCACACCTCGGAAGCTGTGCTCCATGGCGGGGCACGACTTCGGGCCGAAGCTTCGAGGCACGCCTCACCTCAGAAGCTGTGTCTTGTAACAGGGCACGACTTCAGTCGTGCCGCAAATGCTTGAAAAGAAAGGTGGGCTCTAGCCCCCGCCAGCAGATCGTCGTTTCGCAGGGTGCCTAAGCTGCCATCTCTAGGATCCGGGCTTTGTAAAGCCAAAAGCGGCTCTTCGAGCGCGTCGCGCCCCATCCCTGAACTCCGATTGGAATTTGTCTGATAACCCCAGCGGCGTTCGGAGCGAAAGAGGAGCATCGAACGCAGGATCGCTGAAGACGCGGCAGACCGAAGTTAGTCCCTGCTGCCAAGCGCCTCATGCCCAAGCCCCTCAGCCACCGGCGCCAGCCTTCGCCGGGCCTGCCGGGTTGTCGTAAGCCAATAGAGCGCCGGCCCGGGAAGAGCCACGAGTATGGCGAACAAAGGCGCCGCCAGCCATCCCCCCAGCTTTTCGTCCCGCGAGGCGTACAGCGCATAGCCGATCAGCCCAGCCGGCGCAGCTCCCATTAGACAGGCGAAGGCCAGGTTTCCGGCCTTGAACGGTCGATCCAGGTGGGGCTCCCGGATGCGCAGCGCGATCAATGCCACAAACTCCAGCAACAGGCTCGATCCGTAAAGGATCAAGTCAATCGAAATCAGCCGCTCAAACGGCAATTTCAGCGCCAGTCCCCACGCCAGTCCGCAAAGCAGGACGCTGATCCAGGGCACGCCGCGGCCGTTCAGTTTGGCCACCGCCGAAGGCAGCATCCCGTCCTGAGCCATGGCCATGGGGACTCGGGTATAGCTCATCACCAGAGCATTGAACATGCCGATGCCCGTAATGGCGCCGCCTACCACCACCGCCATGCCCAGCACCGGCCCCCCCAGCGAGGTCGCCGCGGTCACCCAGTCGCCGGTCGAGAAGCTGTCCACCGAGAGCCCAGCCACCGCCATCGCCGCCAAAGGCAAGATATAGGTGACGGCCACCAGAACCGTCGCCGCAATCATGGCCCGCGGATAATTGCGCTGCGGATTCTCCACTTCCTGCGCTACCGTTGAAGCGTTGTCCCAACCCATGTAATTCCACAGCGCCACCAGCACCGCGGTCGAAAATGCCGATTCCGAAGCCGGCCGGCTCCATTGCACCGTCGGATGCAAAGTGAATCCATGCCAAAGCCCGAGAACCACGAACCCTACAAACGGGGCCAGCAGCAGCACAAACAAGCCCACCGAATCCTCGCCCACGGCCGGCGCCCCCCGCAGGTTCCATAGGCAACATATCGCCACCACCGCCAGCGACCACGCGTAACCCCGCCAGCCCAGCGTCAGCGTCGGGTTGAACTTGCCCAGGTAGAGAACAAAAATGGCCGGGTAGATCGCCATGTCGAAGATGCTGGCGGAAAGCGAGAGCCACCCCTCCTGATAGCCCCAGAACGGCCCCAGCCCGCGCCGCACCCAGATGTAGAACCCGCCCTCGGCGGGGATGGCGCTGGCCAGCTCGCCGATCATCAGGGCCGTGGGCAGACACCAGAGGAAAGGAAGAATCAGCAGGATCAGAATCGCTTTGCCAAAGCCGGCTCCCCCAAGAATGTCCTCGATCCCATAGGGACCGCCGGACACCATGAAGTAGGTGGCGGCAACCAGCGGCAAGTACCCCATCTTGCGTTTTTTGGGGTCAATGAAAAATCGCATCACATGCGAATCTAACAACCCGCGCCCCCCTCAGAAAGCAAAAAATGCACCTCCGGCGGAAGCGGGCGTTTGGCGCGCCTTGATGAAGGATTTCATGGCCCGAATTGCAGCACCCAGGGCCGCGTCGGCCGGATTCATGCGCCACAGGAGATGGCCGGGGAGGGCCTGAAAAGCGCCGCCGCAACGCTGGCCCTATCGAGAACGCTGGGTGCCCCAGGTGCCTCGCGAGGCACCTGGGGTACCCAGCTTTAGTGGGTCATCTTACGCCCCGGCACCCGGACCACCCGCCCGGTGACCTACTCGGATCAACCTTTTGCCAATGCTTCAAGGGAATTCAATCATGAGCCTGAGCCGGACGGCATCTCGATATAGCACCTCGACCGCGGCAATTCTGTCCGAAACAACGTCTAGTATCAACCACCCATGCTCGGGGGCTAATGCGACGTTCCGGTGATGCGGGCCGTAGGCTCCCTTTGGTTTGGGTAGCACATAGAACATTCCACAAAAGTCGTCGCCGCAGCGGCATCGGTCGACCACAGATAACGCCGAGACTTGTCCTGCCAGTTCGGATTCTCCCTGTTCAAACAGGAGCCGCGCAAGCTCGGAAGACAGTTCCGGGAATATGTCAGCGAGGAACTTTGCCATCCACGTAGTTATACGGGCGAGACAAGCCTTATTCGTCGGGCATGCCGCCTGAGCGAGTAGTCGCGCCCGGTTGGTCGAGAATTCCGTTGATACTACCCCAGCACGGGGCACCGGCGCTCCCACACAACAACGCCCACGACAGAGACGAGTGTCAGAAAACGACAGAGATGAATCTCAGAACTCAGCAAGGCCCTTGCGGTGCATTCCCTGAAAACCAGGCCGAATTCTGATCGTGAACAAAGGGCAAACCCTGTAGCCCCTGCAACAGAGAAAGCACCGCTCGTTAGGAAAACGTCACCGTGCGTACCCATGGCAAGTCCTGCCAATGCCCGTTGATGCGCTCCAGCACAACCCAACGCCAGTTTCCGCAGAGGCCCCCGCAGTACATGCCGAACTCTGTCATCGCCAAGGTGTGCGCACGGTTGAAATAAATCGCCGTGAAGCTATGCATGCCGGCTGCGCCTTTGAAGTCATCGGGAGTAGGGGGCGCTTGCATGATGTTGTTCTTCGGAGGCATGAAACCCGAGACACCGCGCACGTAACGCTGCCGGGCTCCTTCATCGAGCAAGCGAACAGGCAATTCGACCCGAAGCTTCGCTGCGTCGAGTTGATATCGAACATGACAACGCAGGTCGAAATCGGCCAGAACCTCGTCAAACTCCGTCTGCCGTGACCGCGGCGCTTGAATGGCCTTGTGAGGGTTCATCATGCCGCCCGTCGCACATGGACTGTCCGGCGGCACGGCCTTTGTCGTATCTTCCACCAGCCACTGTGTGCGCCGCGCGTCACTCCATTCGAGCTGATTGCCCGGCAGCAACTGCGAGTAGATCTCGTACGAATCGGCCGCCAGGTCCTGTGGCATGGGCACTGGCTTCAGTTGCGGTGTAGTCGTCGTCTGCTGCTGGGCAAAGCCCATTGAAAACACGATCCCGAACACGCATGACACCGTCGCACAATGAAGCGCACTTGTAATGCCTGAAATCCGCATGCCGTGAATGATAGCAGCAGAGTTAACCCGCTTCTAGGCAGTCTCCGAGAGCATCGTCGCCTCTGCGGAGACGATCCCCGTTTGAAAACGCGCGTGGCGTCTGGAGGCGTGTTGGATTTATCTCCCAGCCGACAATCCAATTCTTCGCCCTGCACCCGGATCCCAGTCGGAATTGCAGATATTTAGCCCCGATTGGCGCATCATAGAGAAATGAACGGCCTTCTTGGAGAGATTTTGCGGCCGAAACGCGAAAACACCCATGGAAATACGGGCACCCCAATCCACCCCCTCCCCTGTTTTCGACCTAACCTATAGCAAACAAACAGCTTATGCCGAAATACCTCAAATTGACGCGTTGAAAACAAAAGACTTACGCATACGAACGTCCCCGAAACTGCCCGGGGCTATGACCGGCGCGCTTGCTGGCCCGCGACGATGCTCCATCGTTTACCCTTGAGAAGGAGCGAGGACCCATGCCAGAGCACAGAGCGCGCAAACATCATCAAGACCGGGTGGCCGAAACGCTGCGCCTGGAAATCGGAACCATGATCGACGGCGAACTCCATGACAAGCGCATCGCCAATTGCTATGTCAGCGAAGTCTCGTTGAACCCCGGAGCCAAATCGGCCCGAGTCTACGTGGCCGTCGACAGCAATGTCCCCGACATCGTCAAGGCGGAAATCGACACCGTTGCCGGTCTCGAAGCCGCCAAAGGCTACATCCGCTACGAGTTGAAGGAACGCATGGGCGTGCGCCATGTGCCCGACCTCAGCTTTCTTGCCGACCGTTCCGGTCGCTTTCAAGCGCGCATCGAAGAACTCATGGACCGTTCGCGCAAGCGCAAGAAGACTCCCGTCGAGCCCGAGCCTGCCGCGGCGCCGGAGACTCCCGCCGAACCTCAGCCTCCCGTCGAGTAGCCCGCATGGAGAGCTCGCCTCATTCCGCGCCGCCTTCCATCCCAGCCGCCGCGCAACCCGAAACCGCCCCGGACGCTGTCGCCGCAATTCTCCAGGCGCTGCGCCAGGGAGAACGCTTCCTGGTCTGCTCCCACTCCCGGCCCGACGGCGACGCCGTCGGCAGCATCCTGGCCATGGGCATGCTCCTTCACCAAATGGGCAAGCGCACCGACCTGGTCACAGCCGACCGCATTCCAAACATCTACCGCCCTCTTCCCGGAGCCGAATTCATTCGCACCGCCCTGCGTGTCCACGGACCCTACGACGCAGTCATTCTGCTGGAGTGCGACGGACTGGAGCGCGCCAAGGTGCGCGGCCTCGAGGCCTTCTTCCTCATTAGCATCGACCACCACATTACCGGCCGTCCCTTTGCCCATCTCAATTGGATCGACCACCATGCCGTCAGCGTGGGAGAACTCGTCCATCGCCTGGTGCGCGCCGCTGGGGCCACCGTCACCCCTGAAATGGCTACCTGCCTCTACACCACGGTCCTTACCGATACCGGCGGGTTTTGCTACGGCGCCACTCGCGCCGCCACCTTCGCCCTGGCTCACGACCTCGCACTGGCCGGCGCCAACCCCGTGCGCATCGCCCAGGATGTCTTCTTTTCCACCTCCACGGCCAAGATGCTGCTGCTCGGCGCGGCTCTCAGCAGCCTGCAGCGCGAAGGCCGCCTGGCCTGGCTGGTCGTGAGCCATGCCGACATGGTGCGTACCTGTGCCAGCGAAGAAGACTGCGAGGGCATCGTCAACTACGCCGTATGCATCGCTGGTGTTGAGGCGGCTGCCTTCCTGCGCGAATTGCCCGAGCGCCGCATCCGCCTCAGCCTACGCAGCAAAGGCAAGGTCGATGTGGCCGCCATCGCCGCGCGCCTGGGCGGCGGGGGCCACGAAAACGCTGCCGGCTGCACCCTCGAAGGACCACTCCCCAGCGCCCTCGACCTGATCCTGAACCAGCTTCGGCCCGCCGTTGCCTGTTTCAAGAACGCACAGGCCTAAGATCTCTTCAGATTTCAGACGAATCTGTTAGCCTTGACCCTGTCGAAATATCAACTTGATTTCAGCTTTTTGTCGCCGCGCACCAGGGTCCAGGCAAGATGCCATACCATTTGCACTGAATTGCGGGAATTCCTGTTGCGCCGCAGATTTTACGCACCGGAAACGCTGAAACTGGAGAAACGCTGAAAGTGGACACCACCCTGGAACCGCCTGCTCCGGAACCGTCTGCAACCGGGTGGAAACGGCTGCCCAGCGGAGCCACCGTTGTCGAAGTGGCTTTCTTTCTGGCTTTTACGATATTCTTCCTCGCCTACGGTCTGACACCGTACCTCGGCGGGCCCGGCATGGGTCTGGTGGGCGCCGACGAGCCGCGCTACGCCCAGATCGCTCAGGAGATGCTGGGGCATTTCGACTCTGCTCACACCCTCAAGGACCGCCTCAGCGCCTGTGTCACGCCCTACCTCTACGGCCATCCCTGGCTTGAAAAGCCCGCCCTCTACTACTGGCGCGCGATGGCCACCTTCCAGGAGTTCGGCGTTCACGACTGGAGCGCCCGTCTGCCCTCCACCACCTTCGCTTTCATCATGGTGGGCCTCATCTACCTCCACATGCGACGATTCCGTCCCGGAGGCCACCTCGACGCCGCTCTCATCACCGTGGCCTGCGCAGGCATCATCGGCTTCTCTCGCGGCGCATCCACCGACATGCAAATGGCCGCCCCCTTGGCCATAGGACTCCTCGGCTGGTATGCCTGGTATGAGACCGGGTCAAAATTCTGGCTCTACGACATCTACTTCTTCACCGGCCTCGCGACCCTGGCCAAGGGCCCCGTGGCCCCGTTTCTGGCCCTCACCATCCTGGCCTCCTTTGCCTTCCTCCGCCGCGAGTGGTCCATCCTCGCCCGCTCCCTCTGGTGGCCCGGCGTTGTCCTGTATTTCGCCATGGTCCTGCCATGGTTCATCGCCGTCCAGCATCAGAACCCGACCTTCTTCCGAGAGTTCTTTCTCGAGCACAACCTCGAGCGCTTTGCCACCGACCGCTACCAGCATGTTCAGCCGCCCTGGTACTACCTGATTGTCGTCATCCTGGCCATGATGCCCTGGACCGTCATTGCACTGCGCGCCCTTCTGGACGGCGTAATGACCTCCGTGGCAGAATGGCGGCTGCGCCGCTCCCGCGCGGCTTTGCCCTGTGCCAACCACCCCGGAGACGCCTTTCCGGAATTCCTGGTCTTGTGGGCGCTTATCCCCATCGTCTTCTTCTCCTTTTCCAGGTCGAAACTGCCCGGCTATGTTCTGCCTTCCATTCCTCCCATTGCCATCCTTACCGGGGACTATCTTTTCCGCAGGCGTGCACTGGGGCTCAGTCGCTGGGTGCTGATCGGACACTCGGTCCTCTGCGGCGTCATGACCATGTTCGCGCTGCTGCTGCCCTGGTTCGTCATTCACGGCTCCAAAATGCCGCCGGTGCACGCCATGGTGGCCGCAGGTTTGGCAGCGATAGGCGCCGCGCTCCTTATCCTCATCGTTGTCAATGGCTTCGGAGTGGCCCGCCTTCGCTTGGTCACCACCGCTGTGCTGGTGGTCCTGGTTGTTTTTCTCTATGGTGTCGGGCCCGTTTTCGGAATCCCCGAAGTTGAGGCAACCAAGCGCGTCATCCACCTGCTCGATCGCACCTACTCCTCCCGCCCGCTGGCGGACAGAATCGCCACCATGGTTCCGGCAGACGAGACCGTTGCGGTCTTTCGGGTTCGCCGCGACGTCGAATACGGACTCTCGTTCTATCGCAACCGCGAGGTGGTCAACTACGAGCAGAGCGGTGTGCCCGACGGGCAGCATATTCTGGTGGTTCGTGTGTCGGGCCGCAACGGTGTCGACCTGCACTCGCCGGCTGCATTGGAGGAGTACCTGGAAGGCCGCCACTACGAACAGCTCTTCAGTTGGCCGGAACAGGGTCTCGTCGTCTATCTTGTTGGCAGCCGCTAAGTAACTGTCCGGTCAGGCAAAGAACTGTGCCCGCCAGGGCGCCGGGACGCCTTTGCTCATCATCCTGGGCACGGTGACCGGAAGGCCGGCCCGAGTCGAGCGATTGTGAACAAGACCCTCCTTGCACCGTAGCGGGCCAGAGTCGAGTCAAAAGGGAAGAATGATGTCTTCGGGTGTTTCCATCGAGATTCTCGACCTGCGCCACTTCGCCGCGCCGGTTCTTCGCCCTCTGCTCGAGGCCGAGGGCGAAATATGGAAGCAGCGCCTGCATTGGGACTACCGCCCCTCTACCAAGCTCCTGATGCAGTATCTCGACAGCCACATGCTGCCCGGCTATGCTGCCATCGAGGCCGGACAGATCACCGGCTATGCCTTCTGCGTCTACGAGGAGAGCAAGGCCGTCATCGGGGACGTCTTCGCTCTCGCCAGCCCGACCGCTCAGAGCATGCCTGACGACGCGCCGGTCTCTGCCCACGACGTGGAGCAAACCCTGCTTCGCCATCTCTTTGAGACGCTGCTCAATTCGCCGCACCTCGACCGCATCGAGTCCCAGATCCTGCTCCACCCCTCCGGCACCCACACACAGGCTTTTCGCGACGCCGGCTTTCAGGTCTACCGCCGACTGTTCATGGTGCAGCAGCTGCAGGGGCTTTGGACCCCGCCGCGCACCGATCACCTTCCCCACGGCATCGAACTGCGCCCCTGGCGCGAAGACGACCTGGTTCCCGCGGCCCGCCTCATCTCCGAGGCCTATCGCAACCACCCCGACAGCGTCATCAACGATCAATACCGCTCCGCGCACGGCTCTCAGCGCTTTCTGCAGAACATCGTGCGCTACTCCGGCTGCGGCGCCTTCTCGGCACAGACTTCTCACGTGGTGGTGGAGCGCGCCACCCGCGAACTCGTGGGCCTCGTTCTGGGCTCGCGGGTCAGCATGGAGAGCGGCCACATCACCCAGGTTTGCGTCCATCCGAAATATCGGCGCCGCGGCCTGGCTCGGCTGTTGCTCTCCGTTGCCGCCTTTCACTTCATGCGCATGGGCATTACCGAGATCTCGTTGACGGTTACCGAGTCCAATACTCAGGCGATCGAACTCTACGCGGCCGAAGGCTTCTCCACCATGCACACCTTCGATGCCGCCGTTTGGCAGCGCTGAAACATCCCTTGCCGTAAAATCGAATCAGGATTGTGAGTCATGCCGCCTTTCCCGGCCTGACTCCTGCATGAGCGGAAGAAACATATAACTCGATCCGGCACAGGGGAAACCGATCTCTGTTTTTGAGGACAAGCAAACATGGCACTGATGAAAACATCGAATCCCGCACTGAGCGACAAGACATTTCGCGACTTGTCCGGCAGCCAATATGGCGGCATCATGGATCAGACGGCCCGCATGACCCTGGGCGGCACGGTCAACAAGACCGGCATCCTGCTGGTCTGCGTGATCGCCACCGCGGCCTGGACCTGGCACCAGTTCCTGCTGGCTCGCGACATGGCCGACGTAGCGCCCTGGATGATGCTTGGCGTGTTCGGCGGCTTCATCTGCGCCATGGTCACCATCTTCAAGAAGGAGTGGTCGCCGGTTACAGCGCCCGTCTATGCGTTGCTTGAAGGCCTTTTCCTGGGCGGCATCTCGGCCTTGCTCGAACTGCGGTATCCCGGCATCGCCATGCAGGCCGTGGCGCTCACCTTCGGCACACTCTTCGCCCTGCTCATGGCCTATAGCTCGGGCATGATCAAGGTTACAGACAAGTTCCGCCTCGGCGTCGTGGCCGCTACAGGCGGCGTCGCCCTCTTCTACATGATCCAGATGCTCATGGGCTTGTTCGGCTTCCGCTTCATGACCGTCAACGGCTCCGGCGTCATCGGCATCGGATTCAGCCTTATCGTTGTGGCCATTGCGGCTCTCAACCTGGTGCTCAACTTCGATGTCATCGAGCGCGGCGTGCAGTACGGTGCACCGAAGTACATGGAGTGGTACGGCGCCTTCGGCATCATGGTCACGCTGGTCTGGCTCTACCTGGAGATTCTCCGCCTGCTCTCCAAGCTGCGCAGCAGAAACTGATGCCTTTGACCAGGCAAATCGATGTGCCCGAGCCCCTGAAAGCGGGATTTCGGGCACATAAAGCATAGGTACCTATTGTGTAAGTCCTTTTTTTTCAATAGCATTTTAGCGCCATTTCGAACGTAACTTTTTATTTTCTAGAGGATACAACGAAAAGGCGGGGGGAGGATTGGGGGGTACCGGATTCTTCCCGTTTCAGGCCCCAAAATCGCTCTTTAAGAGGCCTTCGATTCCTCTATCATGCGCCAAGCGGGGCTAATTCCACGCAAAGCGGCTCATCTTTTCTGAAGGCCAACGGCCGGATATCCGGCAGAACAACCTGCGCCAGGTGTGCGGCGCCAGTGCATTCGCGGCACCTGACCTTTACCGTAGCGCACACAATCCTTACCAAAGAATCCAGGGCCTGCCCAATATGGCAGGAATTTGCTCGGGAACGTCTCCGGCCAGATTCCTCTGCCGCCGGGCTGAGGGGGAGTAAGAGTGGGTGAGATGGTAATTTCCGCTTGACGGTTAACCCGGCCACAACTATGCCGCGCGAAGGAACGGGTGCGAGGGACTCTTAGTTTTGCCTCTTGAATTGGGGCCCCGGCCCGCAGTTTACCGGGAGTGGGATCTGTTGCCCACCCTTGACGCCGCCCTTTCCGTCAGGCACGAACATGGGCATAGATTCTCCGTCCCCAAGGAAGAAAACTGACGCGTGTGTTTCAACGACCACTGGTTTGCCTTCGACGGTGTAGGGCTCGTATGACCATCGGGCAATGGCAGCAAGCGCGGGATCTTTCAGCTCTGAATAGCCACTAACGAAGTCGGCGCTCCTGACCTTTCCATCTGTGTCGATGACGACCTGGACTACTGCCAGTGCATTAGAGCAGCGATTCGCCAACGTGGGCTTTGAAAGAGCGGGCGTCTCATATGTCTGCAGCCTTGCCGCCATCGTTTTCTCGGGGACAACATATGGCTTTGTGTTCTTTGTCATGGGGCTGGCTTTCAACCTCATCGACGATTCGGGCAAAGAGCAACCGTCGGTCTTGTTCGAGAAGGTATCGATGGATCTCTCCATGGAAGTGAGGGCAGTCTGATCGGTCGAACCGAAGATGAGGTAGACGACGAACCCGTGAGCTCCAATTGCATATGCGGTCTCGTAGGTGATTACCCCATCATTCCGGCTCTGCTGAAAGCGCAATCTCGAAAACTGCTGATCTCCCGCCATAACTGATTCAACTTCGCCCTGTGACGGCACGTCACTTCTAACTGCGTTCCAGCGATGGAGCGCACGCATCCAGCTAGCCGCACTTGGATCGCTCGCTAAGGTTCGATCCTCCGCAGCAGCATCTATAACGTCACGGTTGATACCCCGAGGGCGGTAGGCCTTGAAGAGGATGAAGTTTCGGCCCGTGCTGTCCTTTCCACCGTTGGGTGCCGTGGAAATGTCGTCGAAGTCCATTCCATCCGGTGCGTGGAAGGTGAAGCTGAAGAGGCGGCTCGTCACGCAGTTCTGAGAGAATGTCGCGGCTGGCGTCCCGTCAGGAGCAGAGGTGCTATAACTCTGGGCTTTGCAGAGTGGCACCACACCGAGCAGAATCAACAAGATCAAGCCAGATAGTTTTGACCAGCACCGCATAGAACTGTCTTCCATTTTATTGGCTTCTCCAAAGGGATGGCTCGATTCTATTGCATTCCGTCGATGATCTATTGCTTCGGGGCGCTTGGTCGCCGATGGGTCGCCCACCCTGGCCGCGGGATGGGATGGGGACCTGGGAGGGCCAAAAACCGGATCATGGACGAGATGCCGGTCCTTCTCCGAAAGCTGCCTGGAATCCGGAAGTGGCGTGGTTGAGATCCGGGGTTTCCCGGGTCCCCAAATGCGAGGGACCCGGGGCACCCGGCTAGTCTAGAAACATGGGACTTGATGCGGTCGAGATTATCCTTCGCACAGAGGCGTTGTTCGGCATCAACATTGCCGATGAAGAAGCCGCGAAGGTCGAAACGGTCGGACAATTCTACGCGTTGGTTTGCTCCAAACTGGCCATTCCTCCGTTGGGATCTCCGGTTACTCCTGAAGAACTGCCGGTCATTACGCATCGCGAAAAGGCATTCCTGTTCTTGAGCCGTCACACGCCATTGCCCGCACCTGCTGAGGTATTACCGTGGTCGGCTCAGAGTGTATGGGACTGCGTGATTGCCGTCTTCGTTGATCAACAGGCGTTGAGAGCCGAAGATGTGACATACCACGCAAGGATCGCTAAAGATCTCGGAGTCGATTAAGAAGGGTCGATCCAAAGGCGATCTGGCTGGTTATGAGGGTGGCAGCCGCCGAGTTTTTTCGAGATCGTGCCCGGTTGGTCGCCAAAGCGGACACGATCCCGGTTTTAGACCTCCAGAGACCGGGGAGGGGCTGGGAGCCAGATCCGGGACGAGATGCCGGTCCTTCTCCGAAAGCTGCCTGGAATCCGGAAGTGGCGTGGTTGCGTTTCGGGGTTTTCCCGGGTCCCCAAATGCGAGGGACCCGGGGCACCCGGCGCCATGACTCCCTGGGGCCGGTTGTGCCCTGGCGCACTAAGCCTGCGGGACTTGCCTCAACGCACGACCAGCCGCTTCGCCGCTTCCTCGGCATTCAGCACCCGGAAGACCCCTTCGGCCAGCGCCTGCAGCTCGTCTTCGCCGGGATAAACCCGCACCGGCGCAATCCAGTCAACGAACCGGACCAACAGCTTCACCAGCCTCTCGGAGTATGCCATCCCCCCGGTCAGGAGCACGCCGTCCACACGGCCCTCCAGCGCTGCCGCCAACGCCCCCACTTCTTTTCCGATCTGGTAGACCATCGCGTCAAACACCTGCGCCGCCTCGGCGTCTCCCGCGTCGATTCGCCGCTCCACCTCTTCCAGATCCCGGGTGCCCAGGTAGGCGAACAGCCCACCGTCGCCAAAGACCTGGCGGTCGAGCTCCTTCTCGGTGAACTCCCCGCTAAAGCAGACCTTAATCAACTCCCGCACCGGGAGGCCTCCGGACCGGTCCGGTCCGAACGGGCCCTCCTCGCAGGTGCTGCTGTCGATCGCTCTGCCGTCGCGGTGCGCCGACACGGTGATGCCGCTGCCCATGTGGGCCACGATGAGCCGCAACGCCTCATAGGGCCGCGCCTGCTCCCGTGCAAACCGCCGCGCCACCGCCTTGGTGTTCAGCCAATGTCCGATCGAGGCGCGCTTCACCAGCGGCGAGCCCGAAACGCGCGCGCGGTCTTGCCACTCGTCCACCGTGACCGGGTCGACCACGTACGCTTGCACGCCGGCAATCTGGGCAAATCGGAAGGCCAGCATCGCTCCCAGGTTCGAGGCGTGCTCTCCCCGCCGCGCCAGCCGCAACTCTTCCAGCATGGTCTCGTCCACAAGGTAGGTGCCGCAGACGGTGGGCGGCATGAGGCCGCCCCGGCCCGCCACCGCTGCAAACCCATCCAGGGAATACCCGGCCTCGGTGAGCGCCTGCTCAACCAGGGCCGCGCGGTAGTCCAGGCGCGCCGTCACGGGCTTCCCGCGGAAGCGCGCCAGTTCCTCGTCCCCGTGGCGGATGGTCTTCACCCACTCCGCACCTTGCTGGGTATAGACCCCCAACTTCGTCGATGTCGACCCGGGATTGAGCGTGAGGACCCGGCTATTGGTTTGAAGCAAACTGCACCTCTCTGGCGCCATCGAGTTTATCTTGTTCCGCCGCTGCAGAGCGGCTCGTGCGGTCACCCTCGACAGGGCACCACGCCAAATTGAGCCAATCGGCGCCGAAGTTCCGTCCTGTCCGAAAAGGGAACAACAATCCCTAGCGCGTTTGCAAATTCGTGCTACACTCAATTCAATCGTAGAATTCGATCTGAAGCTTTTGCCTGTTCCGGTTACCGCCTGCTCGCAAACTTCCACATTGAGTCCGCGGTAAATCAGCATCGAAGGAGAAACACACAATGGAACAGGGAACAGTCAAGTGGTTTAATGACGCCAAGGGTTTTG
>CAZLMY010000130.1:0-15379 GCA_964560845.1 uncultured Occallatibacter sp.
GGATAAGAACGATAAAAGCCACAAACGCCAAGGGCAAAAAAACGTACATCTGATCCATTCACTTCCTCCGCCGCCTCGTCTTGAGGCAACGTCGAACTATACGGGATCGTGTTTGCGCCAAGGTCACAGTCGAGCCTGCAGCCCAGGCGCTTCACGCCGCTACCAGACCCGGCAAGGCTTGGGGTTCACCATCGGCGCGGTTTTCTTGCATGAAAAGCTCTTGGCAAAGTCCGGCAAATCCTGCAACACGGTATTGGTCCGGTACTCGTCCGGAGCGTGCGGATTGCTCTGCGCCTGCGTCCTCAGCTGCTCCGGCCGGGTCTGTGTGCACCACTGCTGCGCGTAGGCGATCCAGAAACGCTGCGCCGGCGTATAGCCTTCCATGGTTGCAGACATGTCCAGGTGTGCAGCCTCGGCCTTGTCGAGCCAGGCCAGCCAGGCCAGCCACAAGCCTCCCAGGTCGGCCAGGTTCTCGCCAAGTGTGAGCTTGCCGTTCAAGTGAACACCGGGGACGGCCTCGATGGCGTCGTACTGCTTCACCATGCAATCGGCACGGTCGTTGAACTGCTGCTCGTCGTCTTTGGTCCACCAGTTCCGCAGGTTGCCGTCCTTGTCGTATTGCCGGCCCTCATCGTCGAATCCGTGGGTGAGCTCGTGGCCAACGGTCGAGCCCATGTCGCCGTAGTTGGCTGCGTCGTCCTCGTTGTCGTTATAGAACGGCGGCTGAAAATAGCCCGCCGGAAAGTTCACGTTGTTCATTTGCGGATCGTAGTAGGCGTTTACGGTGGGCGGCGTCATTTGCCACTCGCCCTTGTCGACCGGCTTGCCGATCTTGGCCAGGTCGCGCGCTTCGTTGAACTGGTGGACCCGCTCGGCGTTTCCCAGCGCGTCTCCGCGGACAATCGTAACCGAGGAGTAGTCGCGCCACTTGTCGGGATAGCCGATCTTGTTCATCACCGCCTGGAGCTTTTCCTTGGCCTTCACCTTGGTCGCCGCGCTCATCCAGTCCAGAGCATCGATATCCTTCGCCATCGTCTGCTCAATGGCAAGGGTCATTTCCAGGGCATGATGCTTTTCGGCGGGTGGAAAATAGCGGCCCACATAGGCCTGTCCCAGCGCCTCACCCAGCTCAAGGTCCACGCGACTGGTGCAGCGTTTCCAGCGCTCCTGCTGCTTTTCCGCGCCGTTCAGAATATGCGCATAGAAGTTCCAATTCTCGTGATCGAAGCTCTGCGGCAAACTCGGGCCGGCGTAAGCATGAAGCAGATGCCAACGCAGATAGGTTTTGATCGCCTCCACCGGGGTGTCGGCAACGAGCGCGTTGAATTCCTCAAAGAACTTCGGCTCGGTGTCATTCATCTTGCCCGCGACCGGCGCATGAAGAGCCGCGGCGTAGTCACTCACGGCGAAATGGGTCAGTTCTTTTTGGAAAGCGGCCACGTCCGTGGGGTGGTTCAGGTTTTGCGGGTCGCGCTGTTCGGTCATGGTGAGCGAAGCCTTGGCCAGCCGGGTCTCGATCCTCATCACTGTCTCGGCATCCCTGGCGGCTTGCGTCTCCGGCTCGCCGGCCAGCGCAAACATGGCCTTCACGTGAGCCACGTATTGCTGTCTCTGCTCCACGCTCTTGGCGTCGGTTCGCGTGTAGTAGTCACGCTCCGGCAAACCCAGCCCGCCGGCCCCGTAAAAGGCGATCACCGAATTGGCGTCGGCAAAATCCTGGTTCGACCCCATTCCAAAGAAGGCGTTCACGCCGATCGAGTGCAGATGCGCCAGCAAGGCCGGTAATTCAGCCCGCGTCTTCATCGCCGCAATGCGGTCCAGTTCCGGCTGCAGCGGCGCCAGGCCCAGCTTGTCCACTATGGCTGTGTCCATGCAACTGGCATAATCGTCGCCAATCTTTTGCATGTTGGCCGAGCGCTCCGGAGCAGGAACCGCAGCCTCTTCCAGAATCTGCCGCAAGTGCAGCCGATTGATCTCGAACAGCTCGGTAAACCTTCCATAGACTGCCTGATCGGGCGGCAATGGGTTGCGCTTGAACCAGCCGTTACAGCTGAACCGGTAGAAGTTGTCGCAGGGATCCACTGCCTTATCGATCAGCGTGGGGTCGAACACCCGCAGCTCTGCCGCGGAGGCGGTAGAAGCTGGATCTCCCGCAGGCGTCTGTCCGGAGGCCTGAAGGCCCATCAAGGCCGTGGTAACCGCCGCAACCAACAGAATCGAATCCATACAAGGCAACGCTTTCATCCGCAACATGCGGAAACTTTACCAGATTCCAGGTTCCCGGGGCAGTGCCCGATTGTCCCGATTACAATACGAAGGCAAAGGTATTTTATTCAAGGAGCTATCCCCGTGGCGCAACGCACTTTCAGCATCGTCAAACCGGACGCGGTTCGCAAGGGCTTCGTCGGAGCCATTCTGACCGAGATCCACAAGGCCGGCTTCAAGATTGCAGCCATCAAGAAGCAGTCGATCTCCATCGAGCAAGCCAAGGGCTTCTATGCCGTCCACGCCCAGCGTCCCTTCTTCGACGGCCTTTGCTCCTTTATGTCCTCCGGTCCGCTGGTGTTGATGGTGTTGGAGAAAGACAACGCCATCGCCGACCTGCGCAAGCTGATGGGCGCCACCAATCCTGCCAACGCCGAAGAGGGAACCATCCGCAAGCAGTTCGCCGGGTCGATCCAGGAAAACGCCATTCACGGCTCCGACGCCGAAGAGACCGCAGCCTTCGAGATCGGCTACTGGTTCGCGGGCTACGAATTGCTCTAGCGATACGCCAAACGCCGAAGCTGGGATGGCGATTTCTGCAAAGCCCACAATCGGAGAAGGCAGCGGCCGCAAAACAAACTGCCGCGCGCCTGGAACCGGACACCCAGTTACTTCACGCATCCGCATTGTGCGTCCCGGCATGTTCGCGAGTTGACAAAGGCCCGCGTCAACGAAACACGTGTTTCGCCGGACCCCGGTGCAATCTGATCCAATAAGACAATGCGATACACTTCAGGCCGTGGAGGCCTCTTGCGGTTTACCTTTAGAGATTTCTGTTCCGCTCTCCTGATTGCCACATTGACGGCGCCGGCGACGTTCTGGCCCCAGCAGGCAAGTGGACAACAGGCGCCCCCGCCGCAACAGGGCGGCATGGGCGGCGGCATCGCAGGAGGGCTGGGCGCGGCCGCGGTTTACGACGAGCTGAAACGGCCCATCACCGCGGGCGGATTTGTGGACAAAGGACCCGTGGTGTTTGAAGACATCACCAAGAAGGCCGGGCTTTCAGGCTGGTCGCACAAAATGGGCGTGCCGGAGAAGACCTTCATCGTGGAGACCAACGGCTCAGGCGTGGGGCTGCTGGACTACGACAACGACGGCTGGCTGGATATCTACCTGGTGAATGGCTCGACCTTCGACGCTCTGGACGGCAAGGAGACGCCGCCTCATGCCGCGCTGTTCCACAACAACCACGACGGCACCTTTACCGACGTGGCGGCCAAGGCGGGGGTAACCAACGACCGCTGGGGCTACGGGGTGAGCATTGCCGACTTCGACAACGACGGCTGGCCCGACATCTATGTTGGCAACTACGGCAAGAACCGGCTTTACCACAACAATCACGACGGGACCTTTACCGACATCGCCGAGAAGGCAGGGGTGGCACTGGGCAACTGGTCGCCTGGATCGAGCTGGGGCGACTACGACGGCGACGGACTGCTGGACCTGTATGTGACCGGGTATGTGCATTTCGACCGGGATAACTTGCCGATTGCCGGGACCAAGGCTGTGGGTTATGCCAACTGCCAATATCGCGGAGCAAGCGTGAACTGCGGGCCCCGTGGGCTGAAGGGTGAGCCCGACCACTTGTTCCACAACAACGGCAACGGCACTTTCACCGATGTAGCGGTGAAGGCCGGCGTGGAGGACAAGGACGCCTACTACGGCTTTACCGCGATCTTTGTGAGCCTGAACGGGAACGGCAAGCCGGACCTGGTGGTGGGTAACGACTCGGAGCCGAATTATCTCTATATCAACAAGGGGGACGGCACCTTCGACGACCAGAGCTACGTGTCGGGGTTCGCGCTGAACAAGGACGGGCGGGAGATCGCCTCCATGGGCATTGCCGCGGGCGACTACGAGAACAACGGGCTGGTGGACTTTTTCGTGACCGATTTTGGCGACGACTACAAGGTGCTCTACCACAACGACGGCGACGCCAGCTTCAGCGATGTGAGCTACAAGGCCGGGATCGCGCAGACGACGATCCCGTTTGTGGGCTGGGGCGACGGGTTCCTGGACTACGACAACGACGGCTGGCTCGATCTGTTCATGACCAACGGGCATGTGTATCCCCAGGTGGACCAGCACGACTGGGGAACGACCTTTGCCGAACGGCCGCTGCTGTTTCACAACGAGAAGGGCGGCAAGTTCAGCTACGTGCCACCCGTGAAGGGCACGGGGCTAGCGGTGGTGACGGGGGGCCGGGGAGCGGCCTTTGGCGACCTATTCAACGACGGCAAGATCGATGTCATCATCAATCCCATTGACGGACCACCGGTGCTGCTGCGGAATGTGAATCCCGACCATCATCACTGGGTGGAGATGCGGCTGGTGGGCGGGCCGAAGAGTCCGCGCGACGCGACTTGCGCCACGGTTTATCTGAAGGCCAACGGGCTGCGCATGAGGCAAGACGTGCTGTCGAGCGGGAGCTACATCAGCTCCAACGACAGGCGACTTCACTTTGGGCTGGGCGACGCGGTGGACGCAGGGACGGCGGAGATCCACTGGCCATCGGGCGCCAAGGAGACGGTCAAAATACCTGCAGAGGATCGCATCTATACCATCACCGAAGGGCAGGGGATTACCGGCGCCCTGTGCGGCGGGGCAGCGTGCGTGGATGCGAAGGCACCTGTGGCGGCTAGCGTTGCCTCGGCGCCGGGGCATTAAGGAGAGTGACTTTGGGGGTGGCTACTGGTTTGGCGACTACCGAGGCGCGATCTCTGATTCCCGTAGAAGAAGCCGGTAGGCTGAGATAGCATGTATTCAAAACCATGCCGGATGCGGAAGCACTTGCAAAGTATTACGAGACTCTTACCGACACTCAACTCTTGAATTTGAGGGCCGAGGACGGATTCACCGAGCAAGCGGAACAGGTGTTGACGGAAGAACTCAAGCGGCGCAGTTTCAAATCCAGCGATGTGAAACGGAACACGGCACACAAGAATCGCATCAATCTTCGCGATGAAGCGCAACAAAAGGGATTCGCAGACTACGGGCCAGCCCTACTATTCTTTGGCAACCGCTGCCTCAACGAGGCCGACAAAGCGGCCAACATTCGGCTTCGAACCAAGTGGTTCGCTCTGGCTGGTTTGCCAATCGTTCCACTTGCATCCTATCGGTTCAAATGCAAAGGAACTCCTGGTGAATGGCTTTGGGGAGACACCGAGCAGCGAGTTATCGACCGCGTTCCCTTAAATTGGCCTCAAGTCTTTCTGTCATGGGCGAAAACCGCGCTTGTCATTCTTGCCGTTTTTGTTCTCCTGGCGGTGTTCGCTTGGTATCAGGTGCGTCGAAGTCGATAATCCCCGCTCAGGCGGTTGGCCCAACCTTGACCCGTCACCAAGGCGGATGGGCGAGCACGAACCCAAAACGGCGGAGGTTTGTGCCCACCCGCCCTCCATTCGCGGCTCTTTGAGGTCTTGACCACCCGCCCAGTCCGAACTTTTTCGGCACGACTGCACGGACTCCAAGGTTGGTTCAGGAATTCCGAAAAGCAACCGCAGATCCTTCGTCTCACCACCCCCAGACTGAAAAGCGTCTGGGGCCCCGTTCGCTCAGGATGACAGTGGTTTTTGTCAACTTCTATTGGGGCGGGACACTTTGATTCCGGCTGCGCCGGGTTAGGAGAGGCCCTTGCCGCCAGTACGTCGTTCTACCTTCGCCACGGATTCTGCCTGCGCCTCGCCGTGGCGTTCTAGAACCTTCCTGCCGGCGCTCGGCCTCTGGATGGTGCTGCATTCGTCCAGCTTCGGCCAAACTCCACCACCGCAGAGCGGCATGGGCGGCATTTCGTCGGCGGGAACTTTCGCCCCGGTCTACGACGCCGAAAAGAGACCCATCACCGCGGGTGGATTTGTGGAGAAGGACCAGGGGACGGTGGTGTTCGAGGACGCCAGCAAGGCCTCGGGCCTTTCCAAGTGGCAGCACGTCATGGGCACAGCCGCGAAGAAGTACATTCTGGAAACGGACGGCTCGGGCGTGGGCCTGCTGGACTACGACAACGACGGCTGGCTGGATATCTACCTGGTGAACGGCTCGACCTACGATGCGATGAGCGGCAAAACCACGCCGCCTCATGCCGCCCTGTTCCACAACAACCACGACGGGACGTTTACCGATGTGGCCGCCAAGGCGGGGGTCACCAACGACCGATGGGGTTTCGGCGTGGCCATCGGCGACTACGACAACGACGGCTGGCCCGATATCTTTGTGGCCAACTTCGGCAACAACCGCCTCTACCACAACAACCACAACGGGACGTTCACCGATGTCGGCGAGAAGGCCGGCGTCACCCTGGGCAACTGGTCGGACGGGGCCACCTGGGGCGACTACGACGGCGACGGGCGGCTGGATCTGTTCGTCTCCGGCTATGTGCACTACGACCTGAAGCACGAGCCCGATCCGGAAAACGGGAGCGTTCCGCTGGCCTTTTGCCAGTTGCACGGGGTCCAGGTGATGTGCGGGCCGCACGGATTGCCGGGCGAGCCGGATCACCTGTTTCACAACAACGGCGATGGGACTTTTACCGACGTGAGCGTGAAGGCCGGTGTCTCCGACCCGAACGCCTATTACGGCTTCACCGCCATTTTTGTGGACGTGAACAACGACGGGAAGGTGGACCTGCTGGTGGCCAACGACTCGGAGCCCAATTTTCTCTACATCAACAAGGGCGACGGCACGTTTGAAGACCAGAGCTACGTCTCGGGCTTTGCGCTGAACAAGGACGGCCGCGAGATTGCGTCGATGGGCCTGGCCGTGGGCGACTACATGAACAACGGCCTGCTGGATCTGCTGGTGACGGACTTCAGCGACGACTTCAAGGCTCTCTATCATAACGACGGCGAGGCCAGCTTTACCGACGTGGGCGATCGCGCGGGAATCACGCAGATGGCTGTGCCGTTTGTGGGCTGGGGCGATGGGTTCATCGACTACGACAACGACGGCTGGAAAGACATCGTGATGATCAACGGGCATGTCTATCCGCAGGTGGACCAGCACGACTTTGGCACCACCTTTGCCGAGCGTCCGCTGCTGTTTCACAACACGCGGGACGGCAAGTTCGAATACGTGCCGCCGGTGCGTGGTTCAGGGCTGGCCACGCTGACGTCGGGAAGGGGAGCGGCCTTCGGCGATCTGTTCAACAACGGCAAGATCGATGTGGTGATCAACCCCATCGACGGGCCGCCGGTGCTGCTGAAGAACGTGAACCCGGACAAGCATCACTGGGTGGAGTTGAAGCTGGTGGGCGGGCCGAAGAGTCCGCGCGATGCGGTGGGGGCGACGGTTTATCTGGCCGCCAACGGGATGCGTCAGCGGGAAGACGTATTGAGCGGGGGGAGCTATATCTCGTCGAACGATCAGCGGCCGCATTTCGGCTTGGGCGACGCGACCGATGCGGGGAGCGCGGAGATTCACTGGCCGTCTGGAGCGGAGGAAACCGTCAAACTGCCCGCGGAAGACAGGATTTTCACTATTACCGAAGGAAAAGGCATCACGGGCGTGCTGTGCGCGGTGCAGCCATGTCTTGAAAAGCCGACGGCCAAGCCGCGTGTGCCGGCGAAGAGCGCAAAACCTTCCGGGAAGGCGCGCTGAGGCTGTGGTGATGGTCGGGGTGGAGTTGATTTTCCACCCCGCTGGGTTTGGTGACTAACTGGCTGTGGCGAAAGCAGGAATCGCTTGGAACTTCCCTCGGGGGCTGAAGCCCAGCTTTTCTTTCAGCGTCTTACGGCACGACCGAAGTCGTGCCGCAAGACTCCACTTTTGCGACAGGCTAAAAGACGCCTGCCATGTAGACTTCGGCGGCACGATGCTTTTCTCCGCTGACGCCGTATTCTGCCAGCACGACCGGCGACAGGGTCATGACCGGGCAGTGAGAATGGGCCAGGACCTTATAGACCACGCCGTGGCGGGTGATGGCGGCAAAGGCCGAAGCGCCTTGTGCCCCGAGCACCACCAGGTCGGCTTGCTGGGCCCGCGCCTGATAGAGCAGCTCCTCAGTCGGATCGCCGGGAACGACGATGGCCTGCACGGCGATGGTCCGGCGCAATTCGGCAGGGACCAGCGAAAGCAGGTCGGCTTCGAGCTCATCGAGGCTGCGTCCGGCCAGGACCTCGGCACGTTCCTGAGGTCGAATGACGTGCTGCAGGATGAGCCGGGCATTGTGCTGCGCGGCCAATTCGGCGGCAAATGCCGCGACGGTTGAGCTGACCTCATGGAGGCTGACGGCACAGAGGATGGTGCGGGTAGCGTAGTTGCGGTACGTGCCTTCGACCACCTCAGGTCCAACGATGTAGACCGGGACCACGGCGGTGCGCAGGACGGCCTCGGCGACTGAGCCAACCAGCAACTTGCCGATGGGGCCGGGGGAATGCGTGCCCATGACGATGCGATCGATGGAGCGCTCCCTCAGAAAGGACAGGATCTGGTCGGCTGCCAAGCCGGGGCGCACCACAACCTCGCAGCGAACCCCGGCGGCGCGCACCCGCTGGGCGAGGGGCTCGAGGTGTTTCATTTCAGAGTGGGCGGCAGCGGCGTAGTCGTAGTAGCGGATGCCGGAAGTCTCAGAAGCCGCAACGACCAGGGTGTCATAGGCGTGGAAGAGGATGAGGTCCGCACCAAATTCGGAGGCTTGGGCAAGAGCGAAGGCGAAGGCCTTCTCATTGGTGGGAATCTCGGCGGCAAAGAGGAGAGTGGAAGGTTTGCTCCAACCAGGCTTGATAACGGCTGCCATGGGAACCTCCTGATGGTGCGGACGAATGTTGACAGAACGGCGCCTGGAATGCGGTGCCGAAGGGCACAGTTGCACGTGACCGGCATCACGCCTGTTGGCGCAGCCCAGCCTTCTGGTGCACGAACCTCAGATCGAAATTGTTGCCTGAGGATCAAATAATGAGCCATTTTTTATCTTCTTGTCCAGTGCCCGGGGGCCGGGGTCCTGAATCCAGCAAGATAAAGTGATCTCAATCACATCTTGTGGAGGGGAAATACTGGTCTGCTGAGAATGATTCGCAGCACGGTCTCCCCGCCCCCTGGGCCCCCGAAGCCGGCCGGCGCGAATCGAGTGGAGGTCTTTTTGATGGAACCGATGCACAATATCCCCGCCCGTGGCGGGTTGAATTTCGACGAAACCCCGTTTCTCGCCATCTGGGAAGTCACCCAATCCTGCGATCTGGCCTGCAAGCACTGCCGTGCGGCGGCCCAGCCCATTGCCCATCCCGACGAGCTCAACACCGAAGAAGGCAAGAAGCTGATCGACCAGATCGCCGACATGCATGTGCCGATCTTTGTGTTTACCGGGGGCGACCCGCTGAAGCGCAAGGACGTGTTCGAGCTGATCCGCTACGCGGCCGGCAAGGGCGTCATGGTGGCGCTGACGCCGAGCGCGACGCCGCTGTTGACCCGGGAAGCGATTTTCCAGTTGAAAGAAGCCGGGCTGGTTAGGCTGGGGATTTCGCTGGACGGATCCACGCCGGAGATTCACGACAAGTTCCGCGGTCTTCCCGGGGCATGGGCGCGCACCATCCAGGCCATCGAATGGGCCAACGAGGCGGGTTTGCCGATTCAGGTGCACACCACCATCAGCCGGCATAACGCGCACGAGCTCGACGAGTTGTGCGCGCTGTTTGAAAAGCTGGCCATCGTGATGTGGAACGTGTTCTTCCTGGTGCCCGTCGGGCGAGGCCAGCAGGCCGATCTTCTGTCGGGCGAGGAGTTCGAGAGCGTCTTCGGCAAGATCTACGAACTGTCGCACCGGGTGAGCTTCCAGATCAAGACCACCGAAGCCATGCACTACCGGCGCTACCTGCTGCAACACAACCTCGAAGAACGGAAGATGGGGCATGGCAGTGGCCACCCGGCTGCCAAAGAAGCCGGTTATGAAGCCGGGGCGCCGACCTCCGACGCCAAAACCCGCACCATGGGCTGGGCCACGCGCCGGGTGAACGACGGTAAGGGGTTCCTGTTCGTTTCGCATGTGGGCAACGTGTACCCGAGCGGATTTCTGCCGATCCACGCGGGCAACGTCAAGCTCACGCCGCTCAAGGAGATCTACCAGAATGCGCCTATCTTCAAGTCGTTGCGCGACTCCAGCAAGCTGGAGGGCAAGTGCGGTGCGTGCGAATACAAGGAGATCTGCGGCGGCTCGCGGGCGCGGGCGTATGCGCTGACCGGGGACCCGCTGGCGCAGGAACCGTGCTGTATCTATCAACCGAAGCACTGGGACGCGGAGTTGCAGAGCGCGGCCGGGTCCTTCGAGCTGCTTTAGAAGAGCAGGGTTGTGGGTCTCGTACGGATGGTGGAAGGCGAATCGAGTTTTCGCCCGGCCGCATGACGGCGGCGGTATTCAAGATGGATAAACTCTATGGCAGACCCTTGCGGTCTATCGGGCTGTCTGGATTGGACGATAAGGGATCTACGGAGACCGGGTGCTCAGGGAGATAGTGCTTGCAGATAGTTGCCGCCAACGATGATCGAAGCATGGGAACTGGCCGTTCGGAAGTGCTTCCGGCCACCACGGTCTTGAAGTTGACCCTGAACTCCCACATGGCCATCGTGGACGCCAACCCTGCAGCGGTGAAGGCTTGGGGTCTCTCGCTTGAACAGCTGATCGGAACGGATTTCGCGAGTTTCTTCACCAACCCCGAGCGCGCCAGCGCTCTTCATGCCGCTGCGGTAAGCAAAGGCAAAGCAGCCAAGCATCTTCTGGAACTGAAGGCCGGAGAAGGCGCGGTCTGGCATTTGCAATGCCAGGGCGTGCGCATGGAGGGAGAGCCCCTCCGCGTCTTGATAACTGCGCGCGAAATCAATACCTTGAATGGCGGTTCCAAGGCGTTTGTCGAAGATCAGGAGCGATTCCGGCTGGCCTTCGAGTTCTCCAATACAGGGATCGGCATGGCCGACCTGGACGGCAACATTTTTGAAGCAAACCAATCGCTTTGCGCGATTCTGGGCTACAGCGAGGCAGAGTTAAAGCGCTTGAATCTTCGCGATATCTGGGCCCCCGACGAACAGGCCCAGGCACTCGTTGAATTCAACGACGCGGCCACCAAGGAGAGGTTCAGGACAGTCTTTGAGCGGCGATTCGTGAACAAGCACGGGGAACTGTTGTGCGCCGAAGTGACCAGGGGACTGGTGCAGAGCAAGGCGAGCACGCCCATGTACTTTACCTTCAGTCTGCGCGACGTCACCGAAAGCAAGCGGCTGCAGGCGATGCTCGAGCAACAGGCGTCCACCGACCCGCTTACGGGCGCCATGAATCGGAACCGCCTGGACGAGAGGGCGCGGTTCGAGCTGTTGCGCTCGGACCGGTATGGCGACAAACTCTCGCTGGTGATCATGGATCTGGATCACTTCAAGGTGGTCAACGATACCCACGGACACAATGCCGGTGACCGGGTTTTGCGCGGGTTTTGCGAGATCGCGCAGAGCTGCCTGCGTTCGATCGACATGCTGGGCCGTTGGGGAGGCGAGGAGTTCGTCATCCTGTTGCCGGAAACGGGGCCTGCCGGGGCTCGGATCGTCGCGGAGCGGATTCGGTTAAAGCTGGAGGAATTCCGCTTTGAAGGGGATATTCAGGTTACGGTGAGCATGGGAGTGGCCGGGCACCGGGAAGATGAAGAATTGCACGCCCTCCTGGAGCGGGCCGATTCCGCGTTGTACGAGGCCAAGCAGGGCGGACGAAATCTGGTGGTGCTGGATTGGGAAGACGCAAAGAAAGAAGCGGTGGGCGGAAACATCATGCCTCCGGTGCTCATTCTGCACTGGAAACCCTCTTACCTGTGTGGGCATCCGGTCATTGACGCGGAACACCAGGAATTGTTCCGCATGGCCAACCGCATTATCGGTGTCATGACTGTGGGAGGCGGAGAAACGAGTTTGCTGCCCCTGGTGCGGGAGTTGATCGCCCACGTGCGGATGCACTTCCTGCACGAAGAGGAGATTCTCCGCGCGGCCGGGTACTCGTTATCCGCGGATCACGGCGAGATCCACCGCGAGTTGGAGAAAGGCGCTGACAAGTTGGCAGATCAATTCGAACAAGGTCAGGGCTCAGAGACAGATCTGTTGCGGTTCATCATTCACGATATCGTCGCCAAGCATATGCTGCAGGAAGACCGGAAGTTCTTCCCGTTCCTTCTGGCTCGGCAAGTTTGATTTGAGGTTTTCAGTGGAGCGCCTTGGCGCAGGTTGAGCGGCGAAGCTCCGTTCCACGGCGAGAATACCAGGGGCGTCCGAAATTCAACTCGGTTTCGTCTTGCGTGAGGCAAAGACCAATCGGCCGAAGGGCCAGCGATGGGAGGGACCAGATGGCATTTTTGAATTGGACTGAAAAGTTCTCCACGGGTGTGAAGGAAATCGACAGGCAGCACATGGGCTTGGTCGATGCCCTGAACGAACTGCATGCCGCGATGATGAAGGGCCATGCGGGTACGGTGACGGGGCCGCTGCTGCAGAAGCTGCTGGATTATACGCACGACCACTTTTCGTGGGAAGAAAACATGTTGTCGGGCGCGGGCTATCCGGCACTTGATGCTCACCGCAAGCACCATGAAGACCTGAACAAACAGGTAAATGACTTTGTCATTCGCTACCAAAGCGGCGAACGCATGAACCTCGAACTCCTTACCTTTCTCCACGATTGGCTCACCAACCATATCCAGAAGGAAGATCGAGCCTACGGTCCATGGATGAATGGGCACGGGGTTCACTAAAGCAGCAAGCCCCACCACACAGGCTCCGTACTCCTTCCATTTCCCGTTCCACCGAGGGAGGGGCCGACTTGGGATAACGGACTGAAACCCTCGTCCAGGGTCGATCGACTCGCCTGCTGGCGCTCTTCATGCGATTTGAATCAGTTGCCTGAGACGGGCGGGACGAAGATTCCGATGGTTCGGCGCCCGAGCTTTTTCGAGATCGAGAAGTTTCCCACCCAGCCAACCGGGATAGCGGCTGCTGCTGTAAGAATGGGATGGGGTCGAGGATGCGAACAGCAATCATTGGCGGAGGCATAGCGGGGCTGGCGGCTGCCTATGAGCTGGAGAAGGCTCGCGGCGCCGGCGCGGCAGTAGAGTACACCCTGTATGAAGCGGGCGGGCGGCTGGGCGGGTCTTTGGCGTCGGAAGTGGTAAATGGCGCTGTGCTGGAGCGCGGTCCGGACTCCTTCCTGAGCGAGAAGCCTGCGGGCGCGGAGTTGTGCCGCGAACTGGGTCTGGGAGCGGACCTTGTGCCCTCGAACGATGCGGCGCGCAAGACCTATATCCTGGTGCGGAACCGGCTGGTGCCCCTGCCGGATGGACTCATGTTCCTGATTCCAACCAAGCTGATTCCGACGGCGTTGACCCGGCTTTTCAGCATTCCGACAAAGGTGCGGATGGCGCTGGAACTGTTGTTACCTCCGCGCAAGACCGGTCTGCCGGACGAATCGGTGGCGTCGCTGGTGGAGCGCCACTTCGGCACGGAGGCTGTCGACCGTCTGGCCGATCCGCTGCTGAGCGGAATCTACGGGGGCGACTCGCGGCAACTGAGCGCGCGGACCGTTCTTCCGCGGCTGGTGGAGATGGAAACCGAGTACGGATCGCTGACGCGAGGGATGCTGGCGGCGCACCGGAAAATGAAGGCGAAGATGCAGGCCGCAGCCAAGATCGGCCAGGCGTCGCCGGCACCTGGTCCGGGTGTGGGAGCCAGACCGTCGGCCCCGCGGTCGATTTTTACCACGCTGCAGGGCGGGATGCAGCAACTGGTGGATGCTATCGTGGCTAGGCTCGACTCCAGGTCCGTGCGACTGTCGACCCCGGTGAGCGCACTGGAAAAGGTCACCGAAGGCTGGATGGTTCTGGCCGGGGGACATGCGGAGTTCTACGATTCGGTGATCGTGGCAGTGCCTGCCTGGGCTGCGGGTGAGCTGCTTGGGGCTGCGGACCCGGTGCTTGGAAAAGAGCTGGGGGCGATTCCATATTCCTCGTCGATCACGGTCAACCTGGTCTACGACGAGACCAATCTGGGGATCCTGCCGGACGGGTTCGGCTTCCTGGTGCCCGCCACCGAGGGGCGCACGATGCTGGCCTGCACCTTTGTTCATCGCAAGTTTCTGGGCCGGACGCCGACGGGCAAAGTTGTGATCCGCGCTTTCCTGGGCGGGGCGAAGAACGAACCTTTGCTGGCAGAAACGGACGAGGTCCTTGTGTCGATTGTGCAGCGGGAGTTGAGCGAGATTTTGGGCAGCAAGGTCATCGGCCTCGATGTGGCCCCGGAACATACGCAGGTTTCGCGCTGGCGGAGAGCCATGGCCCAGTACGCAGTCGGGCACCAGGAGCGGCGAAAGCTGATCGCGGAGCGGGCGGCGGAGCTGGCCGGGCTGCGGTTGGCGGGGAATGCCTACGACGGCATCGGAATCCCAGATTGCATTCGGCTGGGCAGGATGGCGGCACGAGAGCTATTGAATCATTAATTGAACTGGATCGAAGCCGAACCGGAGCCGGCGTTGAATCAGATTTGCGACCGGCTAGCAGAAAAAGGGCGTTGCCATCAAGCCCGAGGTGCTTTGGCATCGGTCGAACACGTGGAACCTTACCTTTTAGAAAACACTGCATGCAAGCGAGCAAGCAAGCAAGCAAGAATGCGAGGACGTCGTGGCGGCGCGTCGGGCGTAGATCGAAGCGCTGCCCACGATGAGCGCGGAAAAAGCTGGTCTTCATCGATGAAACCTGGACATCGACCAACATGACGCGCCGCTTCGGCCGGGCTCCCAGAGGGTAGCGTTTTCCCGGTTCAGTACCAAGTGCTGGTTCTCAACCTCCCACCTGGAGAGATCGTTCTCCTCGACAACCGGGGGAGCCACGAGGTTCCAGGCGTACAAGAGACCATCCAAAGCGCAGGAGCCACCGTTCTCGACCTGCCGCCCCACTCTCCCTAGCAGAACCTCGTCGAGAACTTGCCCCCAGCTCAAGGCATTGCTATGCAAAGCCGCCCAGAGGTCCAACGAGTCCCTAAGATCCTGCATAAAAACTGTTTAGCAGCGGGCGATAAGCCGCAAGAGCCCGTCCCTCAGGGCTAAACAGGCTGCGGAAAAAGTGTTGTTCGGGGTTCAAAAAGCCAGGAAAGCATCCCTCGGGGGCTAAAG
>CAZLMY010000131.1:0-15195 GCA_964560845.1 uncultured Occallatibacter sp.
TGACGATGGATTCGGCACCCACGTTGCCGCTGGAGCCATTGCCCATGCGATAGGTGGCCGCCATGCCGCCGACGGGCAGCGCTCCCAGTTCTCCGTCGCCGAATCGCAATGTTGCTGTTCCGTCGTCTTCAGTCTCGACCACAAAATCCAGGTCGTATGCCGAGCTTTCAAGCAAATCGATCGCCGGAGTCCATTGACCCGCGGAAGATTGAAGTACAATCTCCGGCAACGCGGCGCGTGGGTCTTGCGTGGTGAGGCCGGCCACGGCCGCTTGCCGCGCGGCTGTGTCGTTGTACGGCGTTGAGAAGGTTACGTTGGCATTCTGCAACTGAGGCTGATACAACCCAGTGGCAGGGACAATCGATGGGTTGAGTGCTTCGCCGCCGATGGTGATGCCGCAATCGGCCAGAACCATATTGCCGCGCGCCACACTCAAATCCGGCACCACCACGGAACCACCGCCGCTGTTGATTGAACTCGAGATGCACAACGGAAAGGGAAGCGCGTCGCCCGCAGCCCACGTAATATCGAGCAACTCCTGGTTGTTATAGTAGTCAAGGTTTTGGCTAACGCTGACCAACCGCACTACGCAGCGATGCGAGGGATCTGCGTCGGCGGCAACGCCGGTCACGGGGCTCAACACCTCTTCGAAAAGTAGTGCGTCTCCTGCCGCGAGTTCCAACACATAGCCGGTGTTGTAGAGCGTGGCCGAGGTTGCACCGACCGGCAAACAACATTGCTCGTCGCTCCATGTATAGATCCTGATCTCGTTGTGTGCGGAGTAAGCAACGATGTCGGCCATGGTCTCGAATACCAACGCACCTTGCAGCATTGCCTGATTCATTTCCGCAACGGTGATGGAGCCGCTGTTGAACGTGGTCTGCGTCAACAGCCTCGTCCCAGGCTCGCCGCCTACTTGGGAACTGGGGCCTGGCACCAGCAATTTCACTTGTCCTGGATCGAGCTGCAGATTGACCCAGGCGCGCGAAGTGCAACCGGTGTGCATCGCGTAGTCCAGCAGCACAGCATGGCGGCGGACAGAGGTTCGCCTGCGCGCCGTGCCCAGGTAGGCCTCGGTCGCGACGGCATCCTGGAAATAGCTGAGATGGTCAGCGGCATAGGCCAGCGTCTCAACCAGCGCAACGCCCAGATCCGCCGCGTTGCGTTCTTGCCACGCGGGAACCGTACTCGCCATGCGGTCGAGCATCAACTGCACAAAGCTGTTGTAGTCCTTGGCAAGATAATCGATCAGAGGAGCAGGCTTGGGCGCCGGTTGGCAAGCTTGTGTGGTCTGACAGTCGAAGTTGCTGGGGCACTCCACTTTGAAAGAAAAGTCGACAGAGCAAAGCCTGGGGTCGAAGCCCGCCGGAGCTGCGCCGCTGGCGGTGGCGCTCACAATTTGCAAGGTGTAAGTCGAGAAATCTCCATAAGCGCTGGTGCGCACTATGTAGATCTTCGCTGCGTCGGGAAGCGCACTGAAGTACCCCTGCTCTGCGCCGGATGCCGGAGGAATCGGCACCGAGGTTGCCGGATAGGCCCACACGCAGTTGATATTGGTGATGCGCACGCCGCCGGTGACGACGAAGTTCGCGCCGCCAAGCCCTGCGCCCGGCAGCAGAAGATGTACCACCAGCGTCTGCTGAGGTGGGCTGCCGATGGCCTTGGCTTCGTTATCCAATACCTCAACGAAGTCGATGCCATTCAGCAAGCCCTGTTGCGCAACCAGGCTGCGTCTGAGCGAGTTTTCGCAGGAATACTGCGTTGCCATATCAGCGTCTCCTAGATACCGCGGGTGAACTGTGCCGACTGCACCCTCTGCGTATTGCGCACCTTGTACTGCACTGTGACTACAACTTGAGAATCCTGTGCCGCAACCTGAACCGCTTGTACCTGGATCAGGTTGCCCAGCCATTGTTGAAGGCCGCCCTGCACCAAGAATTGCGTGGCGGCGGCCAACTCCGTGCTATTCGGAGCAAACACCGACTGCAGCAAGCCGCTGCCGAAATCGGAGCGGTTCACGCGCTCGCCAGGATAGGTGAACAGCAATTGCTCAATGAGTTGCTGGATGTGCGTGTCGATGTCGGGGGGCCCGGCTGTGCGCCCCCGGCCGTCGATGCGAAATGGAAATGCGATATTCGTAGCCATCTCAGATTCCTGTCACCCGCGTTTGAGTCTGCACAATCATCAGAGGCGCTCCCGATGGAGCGCAGAGAGATTGGCTATCCAGCAGAAGCACCGGCACGCCATTGGCAAACACCCGCGTTGCACTGGTGACGAACTGTGCCGTGAGACAAGGCCCGTTAGCGACAGGCGGCGGAGGAAGCGCGCAACCCGCAACCACATAAGGTCCGGCAAGCGCGGTTACCGGTTGCGCTGAGACCAGCACCCGCGGCACAGGTACCGTCGGCTGCGCCTGCCCGCCGTGAGAGCAGGTCACCTGAGCGCCAACATGCAGCAAAAATCCCGGCATCTCGTGCCTCCTTGCTTCTTACATCACCACCAAGGCGCCGGCATTGATGGTGGTGGTGTTGCCCACCATCACGATGCTGGCGCCCTTGCCGTTTTGGATATAGATCCCCGTGTCGTTCACAATCAGTGTGGCTCCCGTCGTGCTCTTCAGCATGATGCCTCCGGTCGGACCCGGCAGGTCGCTCACGATAATCGAGTTCTGTAATCCTGTTTGCAAAACAATACTCGGACTTACCGGGTTGCCTGCCAGGCCAAGCGCGGGAACTTCGGCCACCACACCCCAGAAGCAGCCGCTCCAGATGGGATAGTCCGGGTCACCCTGTTCAAACTCGATCCAAACGCCGGAGCCGATCTGCGGCACCATATAAGATCCCATCTGTTTGCCCGCCAACGGCACACAGGGCATGGCGAACGATGAGGGAACGTAATTCGAAACGTCCGGCACAATCACCTGGATTCGCCCGATCTGCATCGGATCGAGGTTGTTCATCACCGTGCCCCGGTATTTGCCGTAGTACTTTTTTGCGTCACTCATGCAGGCACCGAACTGAGGGTTGAAAGCAGGCCGTTGCGTCCCAGCGTGAAGTTCTGCTTGTATTCGCCGCGCTTGATGTTATGAGTTACCGAGCGCACATAGAAAAGGCCGTCAAAGGCCGGCCCCGCGCCGCGCACGCCAACCAGTCGCCTGGACTTCAACACCGAGCCATAACGAAGCACGTCGAGCGTGCCACTGGCAGAGACAACATCGGCGGACTTGGCGGCCTTCGCGAGTCCGATCAGCGCGGCGCGTACCGGCGAATACTTGGCAGTTTCATCGATCACGAAAATGTCTTTGGGAATGGGTGGAATGGCGCCCAGCGGTGGATTCAGCGGGGTAACGTCGGGTATCGGAATTGGGATCACGACCTTTGAGTTGGGATCTTGAATGAAGACGATGGGCAACTGCGCCGAATCGCTGTTATAGGTGAAGCTGAGCGATTCCACGTTGGTCTGTGCGTCCATGTCCATGTTGAGCGCGGCCTGCGGCACGCCGACTTTGATCTCCGGGCCCCAGTAAGCGACGCTGGTTCCAGGCGCCGGGCCCGGCTCGATGTAGAAGACGTAGCCCACTTCTTCGGCGAGCTGACGCACATAGGCCAGGTCTTTCCCCTGCTGGCGCGGAATCTGCAGGATGGGGATCGGCACATCGATCAGCACGCTCGGAATTACCAGGGGAATGACGCCGAACACCGCGTATTTGGCGAGGATCAGAAGCACACGCGCCTCTGCCGGCATGGCCGGATAGGGAATGCCGCTGAAGTCGATATAGTCCATCACCTTGGTCAGGTCTTCGCCGGTAATGGTCAAGCTAGGGCTTTGCCCGCTGCCGCCCGGCGAGATTTGGTGGTGAGTCATCACGCCGTCGATTAATACTTGCGTCAGGCCATTGACGGTGACTGCAACCACGACGCGGATCAGCGGAATCGATGCTCCCGCCGCCACCAGAAACAGCGTCTCCAGAATGGATTGCTTGTTCAGCGTAAAGTGCAACTGGAATCCGCTCGGTCCTTCGCTGCTGTTGGTCACCTCAATCGAGGTCAGGGCGTTGAGCACGTCCTGCGATACCGGCAGGGGAACTGCCGGCCCAATCATCAGCGTGAGATGGATTCCATTAAGCATTCGTCGGTCCCGGTATGCCTTGCGGCAGGGTTACGTTCAGCACCAAGTTCTCGATCTCAAGCTCTTCGGGCCGCAGCGCGCCATTGGCGTCGCACAAGCGCCAATAAAGTTGCGGATCGCCGAGCAACTGCGCGGACATGTTGTCTAGCCGATCGCCTTGTTGCACGGTGTATTGCTGAAGCACGGCAAACGAACTTGCCTGGGGAACAAAGCGGCGCTGCAGATACACAATGGTTTGTCCGCCGGCCGCGATCATGGTGTCAGTGCCGATGCCTTGGTAGCGGCTATTGGCCGCGAACAGGCTGGCCTTCAAGCCAGCGAACTGAAAGATTGCAAGTGTCGATGCGCTCACTAGATGCCTCCGATTCCCAGCGCACTGAAGGTGCCAGTGGGCGCCAGCGCGCTGAGTCTTTCCTTCTGCAGTTGATAGGCCATGTAGAGATTGCCGCCCACGTTATCAAAGCCCAGATCGTCCACGCTCAACACGCGCATGCCCAGGCTCACCTTGGCGCGAATCGGATTCAGCGTGGGATCGAATGCCTCTTCGGTCACGCTGAAGTCGGTAATGCGCACCGGCACGATGCGATTCATGCTCCACACGAAGAGCGAGAGAGGCGCCTCCATGGGCGTGATTTCCAGCGTTCCCGATTGTGCCAGCGTGTTGTTGCCCAGCAATTGCGTGCTGGTGGGATAGATCATGGTCTCAAGCGCTGCCAATTGCGGCAGAATTCCAAACTCCACGGCATTGGGATAGAGCGTTGGCTGCTCCAACTGGTCGGTCGCGTCGATCTCTGCATCGAGTTTGAATGTCTCGATAGGAGGCCCGGTCAGGCGCAGCGCTTCGGAGCGGTTCTGATGTTCGGGGGCGATGCTTTGCACCTGCAATGTGCGGGTCAAGGTGTCCGGGTTGTATTGCAACACCACGATATTCTGGACCGCTCCCGTATCGGGATCGATCTGCACGATACCTCCGCGCATCAACCTCGGTGAACCAGGAAATGCTCCCATCGCCGCTACCTTCTTCCCTTGCTCTGCCGTGCATTGGCGCTGCCGGTTGCACGCCGTGCGGGTTGTCCCGAAATCCGCCCTGCCGTATGAATTGTCTGCGCCAGCGCATTTCCGAGAGTTGTGCCGATGTCCCGCGCATCGCTCCCGGGCAAAAGCTTCAGTTTGCCGCCAGCTTTTTCGAAATGAACATCGTGTTTGAATTGGCCGCCGTCTTCGATCGCGGAGGCGAGGGACTGTTGCAACGCCGCACGAAGGCGTTCGGAATCCACCTGCTCGAATCCAATCAGCGCGACTTCATCAATCTGCAGCGAGAGCCGAGATGCGGGAGCCCAATGCGTCGCAGCAACCCGGCGCGTTCTTGGCGCATTGATGCTCAACAGAGAAGGCTTCATCGCACCCACCCCCGAATCTCCGGCTCGGTCAGAGGCTTTTCGATCTTCAGATATTCGCTTCGCGCCGCCTCCAGCAGATGTCTCATTCCGATGGGCTGTCCGGCCTCTGCGGCCAGGAACGCGGCGCTCAGCGCGATGTTACGAATGTTGCCGCCGGTGATGCCGAGACGCGCAAGCTGTTGCAGGTTGACGGCTTCGGTCGGCGCCTGGAGCGGAATGGCGCGCCGCCAGATCTGCTCGCGCAGTGCTGCATCGGGAAATGGAAATGCGACCACAAATCGAATGCGCCGCAGGAACGCTGGATCGAGCGCCTGCTTCATGTTGGTAGCGAGAACTGCCAATCCGCGATACTGCTCCATGCGCTGCAGCAGGTAGGAGACTTCGATGTTGGCGTATCGGTCGTGACTGTCTTTGACCTCGGTGCGTTTGCCAAAAAGGGCATCGGCCTCGTCGAAGAACAGCAACGCGCCGCCTTCTTCGGCAGCGTCAAAGATGCGCCGCAGGCTCTTCTCGGTTTCGCCGATGTACTTGCTTACCACCTGGCTCAAATCGATGCGATAGAGATCGAGCTTCAACTCGTGCGCCAACACTTCGGCCGCCGTTGTTTTGCCCGTGCCGCTGGCCCCGGAAAACAGGGCTGTAATGCCTAGTCCACGGCCATTCATGCTGCCGAAGCCCCAAGCGTTGTGAACCAGCGAGCGATGCCGAATCTGCTTGGCGATTTCGCGAAGCATTTCCAATTGCGGAGCCGGCAGTACCAGTGCATCCCAACCGGCGTTCGTGTCTACTCTCTGTGCCAGTCCGTCGAGGGCAGGACGAGCTTGTACACGGCAACACTCCCACACGGCTTCAAAGGTGTGCTCGGCGGAGCCGTTGGGTTTGACTGCGGCTTGCGTGCTGCTGGCGCGAATCTGCTCACCGCTCAAATTGAACTGCGCCAATAACGCGTTCATGTGGCCATTCATGCGTACTGCAGCATCGCCCAGGCTGGTCTGCCACAAACTGCGCTGCTCTTCCACAAGTGGCTTGGCAATCTCCAGATACACGGCTCGCCGCAGATATCCGCCAAGGCGCTGCGGCGCGCTGACCATCAGCGGCGTGTGCAATCCCTCGGCGAATAGCAGGATGGCGCTTCTGCGCGCGCCCTCCTGTATCTCGCTGCCCATGCAGTCCAACAGCATTGCGGAGCCGGTGAGCAAAGCTTCGCGCTCGACCAGCCGCAGCAGACTATGCATCTCAGCGTTTTGCAAGGGAAGAGCGCCGGCGAAGATGCGATGCAGGGGGAGACCGGCGAGACCGCATGCATTCACGGCAACGGCCTGGCGGGTCTGCTGGTCGGCTCCGCATATCTCGATCAGCAGCGGTCTAGCATTATCGGCTTGCGTGCTCCAGGTTTTGGCGGCTCTCTGCGCCACGGCCTGCTGAGAGGCGGGCAGCACGTCGGAAGCGTCTATCGGCTCCAGGAGGCCATTCAGGCGCTCATCCAAATAGGAGGTGCCCGTCAGATAGTGGAGAATGCGCTCGTCGATGCGCAGCGGGCTGGTCATAAGCATTGACCCGTTGCCCATCTCGATCAGCCGCCAATGGCGCAGCGATGCAGCCGGCGAAGTAGCGTCCCAATGCGCATCGACACATGCGGCAAGCATCAGGCTGAACGTGACGCAGGGCCGCTGATCCGCCTGCGCGCCGGCGCAACTCTGCGCAAAGTTCGCGTCCAGTTCCATGCCTGCGCAGGCCAACAGGACGGCTCGCTCAAAGCTGGAGAGAGCGAAGATGCGGCAGATCTCCTCGATGGCCGGTGGCGCGTTCAGCGCGTCGTCCATTGCATCAGAGACGATTTGCGGCATTGCGTTTTGCCCGGCATGAGCGTCGATCCGTGCGCGCAGGTCCGCGATGGCGGCCATCAAATATCTCTGGTTGGCGCGGGTCCATGCCGATTTGGTGTCGATGCTCATGTGATTGCCACCGTGGGTCCGTAGGTTGCGCTCGATGGGTCGAGGTCCAACGCGCTTTCCGCGCCATCGATCTGAACGCGAACAAAGTACGTGATTCCGGTCGTCACGCCCGTAATTGGGAATGTGACGGTGCTGGAATCTGCGGGCAGCGTACCGGCTGAAAACGTATAGGCCGCCGGGGAGACAGGGGGCGGCGTGGAGGACTCATTCAGCAGCAGAATCGCGGTCTGTCCTGCCTTGGCAACCGGTTGCACGGTGACTGTAACGGCGCTCGCCGATCCGGTTACGGGCGGAGCGATCACGGGATGAAGAACGAAGCCTTGTGCGTTGGATACATTTCCGGTGTGCGCTACGGCCGGAATGCCGAGCATCACCGATTGAGCTACCTGCAACGCGCGCACGCCTGCAGGCACATCGGCAGGGAGCGTGACGCTCATTTGCGCGTCGGAGATGGTGGTGGGAGTCAGCGGAGTTGGATAGCCGCTGACCAGAACGCTCATCCCGCTGCCACGCAGGTTGCTGCCCAGAATCAACACCGTGGTTCCCGCCGTGATGGGCTGCAGGGCGCCGCTCTGCGCCACTACGCCGGTCAGCGCCGGAGTGTCGAAGCTCATGGCGGTGACTGTCCAGCTCTGCACGGGCAGGGCAGGTTGAGGGACCATGTTTTCCTGTTCAATCAAAACGACACTTGCCTGCCACGCCATGGTCAGCGCAAATGGGATCTGATAGAAGACACTCCATAGCTTCGACAATTCATCAAGCGACAGCGGCAGCATAGTCAGCTTGACCCGCTCCACCTGCATGGCGAGATCGGGCTGGTACGGAGGCGTGTCGAATGGGGCGCCGGTGAAAGGAGGCGCGTTGAATGGCTGTGAATTCAACAGTGCCTGGCCAATCTCTTCGGAGGTGAGCATCGGCATGGCGTTCAGGGTGCAAGCCGCGGAGCCCAGCAATCGCTGCGGTTCCAGTTCTGCGTCGTTGCCATAAAAAGTGAGTAGATAATTCAGATCGAGGGCGATGCGAGGGCGCTGAATGAGGGTTCCATCGCCTCGCCGGGTGGGCAGATCGCAGTTGCGCAATGCCGGATTGGGGAGCACCTGGTAGAGGAAGATGTTGATTCCGGTCGCATCGGCATCGCTGAGCGAAGCGTCGGGACGCAGCGTAGTTACAGACGCTCCGGAGAGGTCCGGCGGCAACGCTTCCAACAGCATGTAGCGCAGCGTCGCCGTAACCGTTGCAACTGCGAGATAGTTGCTCACCGCCGGCCTCCCCGTCTATGTTCCAGATACTCGTCGAGGCTGAGATGCGCCCTCCGTGAAGTTTCTTGACGAGGCGGAAGCGCCGCAGGAGGCTGCGGTGCGGCCTTCAATTCAATCCTTCCAATGCTGACATGCACTTCATTGGTTGGCGGCAATGCTCCTACCTGCAGCTTCACAGGCTGGGGTCGAGCTTCCATCGACGGTCTTTGCGGCCTGTCCGCGATCTCTCTCGATGGCTGAGAATTAGCTCTCTGCGGAGGTGTGCGCACCAGTCGAGGTTCAACAGCTTCTTCCGGCTTCCGGCGCCCCGCATGGACATTGTCGGTTCTGCCGGAGGCGGGGCCTTCAGGATTCGCGACGACTGCGGGAGCCGACGATTCGCGGGGGTTTTCACGATGGTGTTCCCGTGGCTGATAGATGTGTTCAATCACTTCCTTGAGCGTTGGCTTTGTCGGGGGGCCGTTCTGTTCGCGCAAGGGCACGGGACCGGCTTGGGTGCGGTGCTCAACGGTCTGGGTCGGCGCCGGTCGTTGCGCCTTCACTGCCAGACTCGGGGACGAATCCCTCTCTTGCGTTTGCCTGGTTTCCGGTGGCGATGGGGGCACAAACCGCTCCCCATGCCGGACGGCCGGTCGCTCTAGTTCGGTCGGTGCGAACCGATTGGTCATTTGCTCTTCCAGCCTCTCCTGTGCGGCAAACATGGGACGCAGCACCGGCATGGCAACGGGTCTAACTCCGATGGCGCGCTCTGCCATGTGTCGCAACAGGTTGGCCATCAGCCCACCATTTCCAGGTACATCTGGCGCCGCGCAGGGCTCATGCTCAGGATCGCAGTCTCGGCCCATCCGTAGCTGCGTGCCAGGGCATCCACTTCCAAAACAATGCGCCGAGCTGCCGATTGGATTTCGCGCCAGAAGAAGCTCACAATGTCCAGAGCCATCTCCCACTGAATGCCGCACGAGGGACACTCCAACGCCAATGAGATCTCGGCAGCAGGGTCTCGTTCGGCAAGGTACGCGGAGAACTGTTCCTCCACAGCAGAGGGAATTTCCGTCAGCGTTTCACCGTTCTCTGCTTCGATCAAATGGATGCAGCGTGAAACAAGGGTTTTCTGCGCCTCTTCCACACCGGCGCAGCCACTGGCTGCTTCGAGGTCATCGCTGTCCGGCAGATGGCAGGTCACAGTGAGCGAGTCTTGCTTGAATCGGCGCTCTCGGGCTAACTCCTCAGCTTCTGCGTTCAGCCCAAGTTCCTGAGTATTCAGGCTGAACTCCAATTCGTCGCTGCAAGTCGGACAAACGGCAAAGGCATCGAGAGTTGGTCCAAGCGTAGCCCGGCGCAATTCCAGCAGAAGGCAATCGCGGCGTCCGATGCTGACCGCCGCAAGCTCATTCCAGGATTTACCTGGGAGGCTATAGGAGAGCATTAGCAGGCCGCGAGTGATCGCCGTGCTCTGCGACCCGCGTTCCCACAACTCCAGCAATTCGCTTGATGAGAGTCCATGCATCGGCGCTCCGCAGCCTAATTCGATGGAATCGTGAAGCTGGGCTCGGCTGGCTCAACCACCGACATGTCGCGTTCCCAGCCTTCGTTTTCCAGCTTGATGTGCTGAATGGCAACTGCATTGGCGTTGGAGTCCAGATCGGGCATCGCCTGGAACTCCGAAACCCAGCAGCGAAAGATGTGGTAGGAGAGCACCAATTGTCCTGCTTCGTTGTACAACTCCAGCAGGATGTCCTTTCGGAAATCGGCGAGCGAGACTTCCGCGCCCAAGCCCGCACCGTAGTCCCAGACCTTGTTGGCCCACTTCTCGAACTCCGTGTCTTGGGTAACGCCGCGCCCCAGCGTCAGCGCCTCGTATTCGGTTCTGCCGGGAGATTTTCGGCTGCTGGATTGGTCGCCGCCCTCGCGGTGCTTCACCACCTCGGTGGTGCGTTTCAGACCACCCACCTTGCTCACGCCCAATACATACTTGCCGTCCCACTTAACGCGGAACTTGAAGTTCTTGTACGGATCGAATCTCTGCGGATTCACGCTGAACTGCGCCATCTCTTCCTCCTCGCTACGAGGCCGCTTGCCCGGCCATCTGTTGAATCTGAAGTACCACGAACTCGGCCGGCTTCAACGGCGCAAAGCCCACCAGAATGTTGACCACGCCGGAGTTGATGTCAGTCTGGGTCGTGGTCTCGCTATCGCATTTCACAAAATAGGCGCTGGCCGCCGACGAGCCCTGGAACGCGCCTTGACGGAACAGGTTCTGCATGAACGAGGTCGCGTTGAGCCGAATCTGAGCCCACAGAGGAGTGTCGTTGGGTTCAAAGACCACCCACTTCAACCCCTCGAACAGACTCTCTTCTATGTAGAGGGCGGTGCGGCGAACTGCTATATAGGCCCATTCGCTGGCCAGTTGATCGGCACCCTGCATGGTCCGTGCTCCCCAGGTCACGTTGCCATAGGTCTTGAAGTTGCGCAGCCCATTGATCCCCAGCGGATTGATTGACCCGCTGTCGGCATCGTTCATCACATAAGCCAGGCTGGCCCCCGCGACCGTGGCATCGATGCCTGCAGGCGACTTCCACACCCCGCGATTGGCATCCGTCGAGGCCCAGATGCCGGCCATTGTCCCGCTCACGGCCACATTTCTGGGGCGCCCCTGGTTCAACGGGTCGGGCACCTGCAGGCGCGGAAAGTAGATGGCCGAGTTGGCGTCGGGATTGAAGCCGTTGCTCTCGAGCGAGTTCAACCAGGTCACGACTCCGGATGAGGCGGTGCTGCTAGGCGAGTTGATGACCGCCGGAATGTCCACCAGAAGCATGGCGCGCTTGGTGTCGCAGAAGGCAGCTGCATTGGCATAGACTCCCGCTATCCCCGTCGCGTCCGGCGCTCCAGCCTTGACCAGGTTTACTGCGGCCGGAAGGCAGAGAATGTTGAAAATATAGGGGTCGAGCCGGTCCAGCGCAAGGATGCCGTTTTCCAGCGCATTGGCGTCGGGAACCAGGCCGTCGCTGGCCGGCGTGGCCGCCGTGCTCACCGCGGTATAGACGCTGCTGGTGGGGTTTGAAATCGGCGAGATCACATCCGATCCAGTGCTGGCGGGGAGCCCGCCATTTCCCAAGTCAGTCAGTTGTATGAGCGCCGAAGCCACATTGACTACCCCGATAGCGTAGCTCGGGCTGGCGCTGTTCATGCTCAGGTTGCGATAGATCTCGGAGTTCACCACCTGGGTAGGTTTGCTGATGGAGTCGACCTGGCGAACCACCAGATTGAACAACCCCGTCGGCTTGGTGTTGTAGTCGATGCCCACCTGCAGATTGTTGCCCCATTGGCCGGGGCTGCTGGCCGTCACCGTGAGGGTTGCGGTTGCCGCGGCAGTGTCAAGGGTCAGCACCGCAGGCGCGGGGCTGCCCGCAGCCACGCGCACAATCCAGGCCGTCTGACCTCCGTTGAGAAAGTACTGCATGACCCCGTAGCTTGCTTCGCTGAGCTGATTCAGACCTCCAAAGACAGTCTGAAACTCGGTGAAGCTGCTCACCTGGGTAGCAACTCCCATCGGGCCTTGCGAAAAGTAATCGACAAAGGCAGTGCTCGCCGTGCTGACGCCCGCGATGTTATGGACACCGCTCGGAATCTCTTCGACGTAGACACCAGGGTAAGAGGTCAAAACCGGCATAAGCTTCTCTCCTTCGACTTCGCATATCCTGCGACTTCAGTTCTCTGCGCTCTAGAGGGTTCTCGGCGACACAGGCTTCCCCGCGCCCGCAAATGATTGCAGGCCAGAGGCAAAAACAGTTGCTCGGAATACTTAGCCCGAATGCGCGACTCTCTGGGTTCTGTTTTCTCATGAGAACGCGGAGGGTCAAAGAGATTGGGTAAGTGTCAATCTGAAGCAGTGGTGGTGGAGTTACCCGGTTAGGCTTCCTCCGCTCTGACTTGAACCAATTGGAATGCGGAAATTGGGGGTTGGGGAATCAGCATTCCAAAGATGCGACAACTCTACCCTAAACCGCGAGTCAACGCAACGGGAATTTGGATTAAATTCGTAACTCAGACCGCGCGGTAACCCCGTATTAACTAAATAAAAACTACCAACATGCGCCTGAATTCAAATCGACGAGGCAATGCGAGTTTCGAAGGGTGAAAGCCTTGGCTCGCCCCCCATGATCGGAATTTCGCGGGCTTCGGTCTTGAAGCCTGAGGGCTCGCGCCTTCAGGCGTGCGTCAGCCGCTGATGACTCTCTACCGGAGCTCGTTTTCGACGCAGTCATTCCGGAGCCTTCCGTCATGAACTCGAATATCGGCCAACGCGGCCTAACGGAATGCTCGATGAGCACTGGATGCCAATTGAGGGAACCGGGTGGGCAGGGCGAATGGAAGGCCTCCTCAAGTTACGGCACGTTTCTTCCGATAGGGTCAATGTGGGAGTGCAGACACGGTTGCGTACTCCAGTCACATCCTGGCCATGTGGCTGGTGTCAGGGCTGTATTTTGAGCACCAAGCAGCGCTCATGCCGTGCCGGTACCCGCGCTCGATTCGGGTGACCAACAGCATCAATGGGGTCCAGAGGTTTTGTGGAAAGGCCAGTGTCGATGAGCGTATCCAGCATGCCGGAGATTACCGGAGGTCTTGAACGGGTTGAACAAGGGATTCAATCCCTATTGCGTTCGTCCGAGGTTGAAATCCAGGCTGCGGGTACTCAATTTGAGGGTCTCGCGCACCAGACCGAAGCCATCCTGGACCTTGCGGCGGGGGTCATCGGATGCGTGGAACAGCAGAGCATCGGCTCGATCCTGCCCAAGGTGCAAGCGCTCGATTCGGCGGCCAAGGCCTTTATTTATGAAAGGGTTGCCGCAACGGCCGGTATCCTGGAGACCGCTTCCGCCGAAGTGAAGCTGCTTGATTCCCTATCCCAACTCACGCGCAAACAACGCTCCATTGCTCGGGAGACGCAAACCCTCAGTGTACTCACCAATATTGAAGTGGCGCGGCTTGGCCAACTCGGGGCCGGTTTCCAGTACCTCGCGCAGCAACTGGATGAGTTCTCCCAGTCCGTCAGCGCAAGCACCAAGGAACTAGCCAGCCACACAGATGAGCGAAAGACAGCCATTGAGAGTACCCGTCGGGCTCTAGCAGCCGGTCTGCCTCGGGTACGCCAGGAATTCGCACGGATTGAGAAGGATCTTGCCGAGGCCCTCGACGTCGTGGGCTCCAGCCTGAACGAACTGGCGCGGACGCCGGAACAGTTTCGTGGCTGTGTCTCCGAGATTGCCGCTCAGATTGCTCATGTGGTCGCCGCCATTCAAGCGCACGATATTACCCGCCAGCAATTGGAACACGTGCAGCTTGCGCTGGCGACTCTCGTGGAGCAACTAGAGAGGGTCTATAGCGATGGATCTCAGGAATCGGAGGAGTTGCCTGACATTTCAGCCGGCCTCTTGGTGCAGGTTTACCAACTAAAAAGCATCGACACGACCGTGGGTGGCTGGGTATTCCAACTCCGTAGCTGCATCGACGGCATTCTTCAGATCAGCGCGTCGGAGATTGTCGGAATCGGTCCGGTTGTCCTCGAGCAAGAGCTAGCGCTTTCCAAGCAGTTGGTGCGTATCGAAGCGTTGGAGCAGGAATGCCAGCAAGAGACAGCCGGAGTGGAAGATACGCTCGCCGGCCTGAGCACCCTGATGCAACTGGTTAGCGAACACCTAGAACGTTCCAAGCTGGTGCGCGATCGCCTGCAACTGCTTACCTTCAACTCCATTATCGAGGCCAGCCATCTGGGTTCAGAGGCCGACGCGATTCTGGAGATCTCGCAGAGCATCAAGCGCATATCGATTGCCTGGAGCGAGATCACGGATCAATCGGCTCAAGTGAAAGAGGAGATGCTGCTGCTGGTGGAAAAGGCCAGAGAAGGCATGCAAGTGTTCTCCGACGCCGGCAGTGAGGCCTTGCGTGCTGCCCGCGCAGAGGCTTCTGCCAGTCTTGAAAGCTTGCGCACTGCGGCTCGCTTTGCCGCCACGCAAGCCATCCAGATCGAAGGCGTGATCTGCAAGCTACGGGGAAGGATCAGCGAAGTCAGGGCAACAGGAGACCGCCTCGACGCCAGTTTCGCCCTCCTCGGCGCGGTACCCCATCAAATTGCGGAAATAAAACGCCAATTCGAAGCCGAGTTTCCCCACGTTCTTGGTCTTTCCAACCAAAAGGAATTGGAAGCCACGCTGTCAGCCTCGTATACCACAGAGATGGAGCGGGCGGTCATGCGTGCGGCGCTGCGCGGAGACCCGCCCCCGCCGGCACGGCAGAGTTTTGCAGGAAACGAAGTAGAGCTCTTTTGAATCTGGGTGACGATTTCGGAAGACGTATTGAAACAGGAATTCAGGAGATGTGAGTGCCAGCGATGAAACAGATTCTAGAGCGGTTCTAATTTAAGTATTTACATCTATGCGATAATATTCCTGCCGG
>CAZLMY010000132.1:0-15125 GCA_964560845.1 uncultured Occallatibacter sp.
AGCGAGCGCAGGCCGTGCGAGCGCGAGGAGCGCGAAGGATAACCATTCAATGACATTGGGGGCTTGGTTCTACCTCAAGGCTTATTGTACGGCCCACGGGCCATGCCTGTACCGAAAGCTGCAAAGTGGCTTTGAATCCCGTACCCGCAAGCGCACCTTTGGGGTAAACTCGTGGGTTGCCGGAGCGGCTGCGAACCCGGTGTCCCGATCCCCGTTCCCTGTTCCTCGATCCCTGCTTTTCCGAGGTTGCCATGCACTATCCGACGTACCACAATCTGATTGGCGGCCAGTGGCTGCCGGCTGCCGAAGGCAAGACCATCCTGAACATCAATCCGGCGGACCACACCGACGTGGTGGGCGCCTTTCCATCGTCGCACGCCGACGACGTGGCCCAGGCCGTGGCCGCGGCGAAAAAGGCATTCGCCACCTGGCGGCTGGTGCCGGCGCCGAAACGGGCGGAGATCCTGGTGCGCGCGGGCGGTTTGTTGCGGGAAAGAAAAGAGAAGTACGCCCGGGAGATGACGCGGGAGATGGGCAAGGTGCTTGCCGAGACCCGCGGCGACGTGCAGGAGGCCATCGACGAGGCCTTTTATGTGGCGGGCGAGGGCAGGCGGCTGTTTGGGCAGACCACGCCGAGCGAGTTGCAGAACAAGTTCTGCATGAGCGTGCGCATGCCGCTGGGGGTGGTGGGGCTGATTACGCCATGGAATTTTCCCATGGCGATTCCCTCGTGGAAGCTGTTTCCGGCGCTGGTCTCGGGCAATACCTGCGTGATCAAGCCGGCCACGGACACGCCGCTCTCGACCTACAACCTGGTGCAGGCGCTGGTGGATGCGGGGCTGCCGGCCGGGGTGGTGAACCTGGTTGCCGGCAACGGCGCGGCGGTGGGTCGGGCGCTGATCGAGCACGCCGACGTGCGGGCCATCAGCTTTACCGGCTCCAGCGAGGTGGGTTCGCTGGTGGCGCAGCGCTCCGCAGCCACATTCAAGCCGGTATCGCTCGAAATGGGCGGCAAGAACGCGCAGATTGTGATGGACGACGCCAACCTGGAACTGGCTCTGGATGGAGCGCTGTGGGGCTCGTTCGGCACTACGGGGCAGCGATGCACGGCGACCAGCAGGATTCTGTTGCAGAGGGGCATTGCCGAGAAGTTTACGGCAGAGTTTGTGGCGCGGGCAAAGAAACTGAAGGTCGGCAATGGGCTCGACGAGACCGTCGAAGTGGGTCCGCAGGTGAACAGCAACCAGATTGAGACGTCGGAGAAGTATGTGGCCATTGCGCTGGCTGAGGGCGCGCAGTTGCTAATCGGCGGACACAGGCTTACCGAGGGCATTTATGCGCATGGCACTTTCTTCGAGCCGACGGTGCTAGGCGGAGTGACTCCCGCGATGCGCATTGCCCGGGAAGAGGTTTTTGGGCCGGTGGTAAGTCTGATCGAGTTCGATACGTTCGAGCAAGCGATCGAGATAGCTAACTCGATCGACTATGGGTTATCGACCTCGATTTATACCCGGGATGTGAACAGGGCTTTCACCGCCATGCGCGACCTGGAGTCGGGCATCACGTATATCAACGCGCCGACCATCGGGGCCGAGGTGCACTTGCCCTTTGGCGGCGTGAAGCAGACCGGCAACGGGCATCGCGAAGGAAACGGCGCGATCGACTTCTACACCACCTGGAAGGCGGTGTATGTCGATTATTCCGACAAGCTGCAAAGGGCGCAGATCGATAACGCGGAGTAAGTTCAAAGGTGAGCAATTCAATATGACAGTCGAACAAGTTCGAGAACTGATCCGTTCACAGAGCGAAGACTATCTTTCAACCAAGAATGACCACGGAATCACCCTGCGGCAAGCTCTTGTACCACCGAAATTGATTCCCATAATCGTGCAGACAGTTCGGAACGGCCGCGTCATCGGCAGAGAGCAAACTGTCTGGCTCGTGGGGAAAGAGAACTCGGAGGGCGGGTATGGGATTGTAATGAGGGAAGACGGGCTACAGTTTGGCCTTTCTTCGGGGGGGCCTGGCGATGAACATCCGACATTGGTCGGCTGGTATGGCGGTCTGACTTCTGCATTCTTGAGCATGTAGCCGGGTTCCCCAGGTCTCGCGTTTGAGGCCTGGGAATGCACGCGCTTTTGCTCCGCATTTCGCGCTACAATCTCTGCCATGGCACGTTCTTACGAGGAAATCCGGGAAATCGCCTACGAACTGCCCGATGATCAACGCATCCTGCTCGCGAACTCGCTTTGGGAGAGCGTATTGGATGGGGAGAACGATCTACCTGGGACAGACGTCGATGCTGCTTGGGACGGGGAAATTGAGCGCAGGGTGGCCGAAATCGAGGCCGGGACCGCTGTGACCTGTTCGTTGCAAGAGGTCGAGGCAGATTTGCGTGCCATCGTCGGCCATTGAGAACCCTGAAGATCCATGAGGGTGCTCGTCGTGAGGCCGCTCAGGCAACGGTTTGGTATGCCGAGCGCAGCTTGTCCGTCGCTGGAAGGTTTAGAGACGAGTTGCTGGCTTGCTTTTCCCATGCCGCAGCTTCTCCTCAGCGCTATCCTTCCTATCTGCATGGAACACAAAGAATATTGCTCAAGGATTTCCCCTATTTCATCGTCTTTCTCGATTGGCGCGATGAGGTCCATATCGTCGCTGTGGCACACGCCAAGCGCCGCCCCGGCTATTGGCTGAAACGAATCTGAATCTGCCTGGGCATCCTATGCAGTTGCATTGACGGGGTACTGCTCTCCGTATAGGATTCCGGCTTGGGGTGATCGCAATGCCTTTTTCTGTTGAATGCGAATGCCAGGAGGGTCACAAGGTCACCGTGATCATGGATGAATCCGGCAACCTGTCCGCCACGGTCGGCGTGGTTCCCGTCGCCCTCTCGCCCAATGGCAAGACAGTCAACATGGTCTGCGCCAATTGCTCTGAAGCGGTGATGGAAGTCTCCGAGAGACTGGTTCTTCAGGATTAGTGCCACTCGTGCGTGTTTCGGTGGTGGACCCTGAACAGGCACCGGCGTGGACGCCGGCACGACCGCCGATCCACTACGCCACGGCCAAAGACCTTTCCGTGGGGAACCAGTCCGGAGGCCGGCGGTACTTCGCCGCCCTGCTCTCATCTTTGCGACAGAATTAGGCCGAAGCCGACCGAGGACGGCTACTTTCGCCGCTTGACCATCATTACGGCCGCGCCATGGCGGGCGATGGAACAGCCATTGAACTGATCGCATTTGTAATGGATGGGCACCGGGTAGTCCAGCGACTTGATGGCGGCGGCCGCGGGGCCGGTCTTGTCGATAAGGAAGGCTCGGCCGGAGCCGGTTTCGATGGTTCCAGTGGAGGAATCGAACCCGGCGATGGTGTCGTCTCCTTCCACAAAGAACGAGAAGGGCTTGGCCACAGGTTTCCGCGCGAGCTTCTTGGGAACCTCTACCATCTTGGGCGGCTCCGGGGCCACCAGCGGATGCAGCCAGTCTTCCTGCTCTGCAAGGGTGGGAAAGTCCGGCGCCAGGCTCCAGGTCACGATGCTGTCGTAAGCCTTCCTGGAGCAGGGAATCTCGCCCTGGGAGTGAATCGCATCCACTTCGCCGTCGCGGTTCTGGCCATTCTGAAACACATGCTTGCCCCGCTCCCGCTCAAGTTCCTGTGCGTCCAAGCGCGCGTTGGCAGCCTCCTGTGCGGCGAGGTCCGCGGCAGCGATGGCGGGGTCGGCATTGGGGGCGGGGGGCGCGGCAACCGGATGCGTATCGAACTTCAGCAAAACGCTGTCGCTGCACACCACCTGCCCCTTGCTGTTTTTCAACTGGATGCCGATGGACAAGGGCCGGGGCGAATGGTTCACGGCGTTGGCAAACCCGTCTTCGTGTTCGGAGTAGTCCGGTTCAACGGACAGATGGTAATCCAGATTCTGATTCCATTCCGTGTAGAGATGACCCTTGAGCCCTTGGGTTTCGGCACTCACGATGCCCAGGTCGTATCGTCCCGGGGTTTGCATGCGGCGGATGACGCCTGCGAAAAAGATGCCTACCAGGATTCCAAGGGCTACGCCGCCGATGGCAATGGCATAGATTGGATTTGTCCGGAACTTGGCCAGCAGCTTTGGCAGCGTCTTGGTCAGCAATTTGACCGCAAGCGCGGCCAGCATCGATTTGAGCGGGTTTGGAGGCGCAACGGGAGTCGGGTCAGGGGGTGGCTGATTGCTGGCATAGTCGAAGCCGGACCTTAAATGCCGCTGGCTTCCGCCGGTCTTCTTTTCATTGGGTGTTTGCCCGCCGGCATCGCTGCTCATGCAGTTCCCCTTCCTGCTGGTCTTGAGATTCAGATTTCTGCTTTACCTGGATTGGAACACGTGGAGCCCGGCATACGGGCCGAAATGCTGCACGATTCATCCATTGGTAACGGATTTGCCGCAATTCTGCGATGGATGTACCCCAAGCCAAAGCGGCAGGTTGGAGATTTACTCCACAAAAGGGCAAAGTGCAGTCGGAGGGGCTGCATTTCTCAAAGCCAGATCGACTCTCTGCAGCGCCGCCTTCCTGGCCGGCGGAACTGGTGGCGTCCTCGCCGCCGGAACAAAAGCGCGTCCGCCGATACGGTTTGCAAATGTCGTGGCGGAGTCAGTGGGGTCCGGCATGGGGTCCGGTGTGGGTCGGGAGACCCACGCTACAGCCGGCCAGGAGGCCAGCGCTACAAATTCGCGGACCCGCCTCGGGGGAAATGCGAGTTAGCACGTTCGCTTGTGGAAATTCGAACCTCAGGTTCTCTCGCAGGTCACTTTGCGCCATCCAAAACATCCCTGAGGGCGAAGCTGGTTTCAAGGCGCGTGACGCCGGGCAGGCGGGATAATTCGTTCTGGTGGAGTTGTCCATAATCGTCAATGTCGGCGACCCGGACGACCAGCATGTAATCGTATTGCCCGGCCATCAAGTGGCAACTTGCCACGCTCTTCGACCGCCTCACCGCGGCTTCGAAGGCCGCCAGCACCGTCGCCGATTGGCGCTCGAGCGTGACGCGGATGTAGACCGTCATGCGCTTGCCCATCAGGCGGTCGTCGATCTGGGCCCGGTATCCGCGAATGGCTCCCGAAGCCTCCAGGGCCTGGATGCGCCGGGACGCAGCCGATGCCGACAGCCCCACGGCCTCACCGACCTCGTAGTTGGTGGCGCGGCCGTAGAGTTCGAGGTGGCGCAGGATGGCCGTGTCCAGCTCGTCGAGCCCGCCGTGGGCGTTCTGGGCCGGGGCAGCGCTCGATTCTTGCGCTGCATGATCGAGTTCGTCACGATTCGTTCTCATGTTGGCGTTTTACCACGATCTTTGCACACATTGAAAGCTCTTTGCGCCGTAACATTCCTAGCAGTTGACCGTAACGACATGCCGGAGCCTGCCGGCTATCCCCAGCCCGCATCCATCGCAGAGGGAGCAATCCTCCCAGGAGAAACCACGATGATCATCGGCGTTCCCAAAGAAGTGAAGGACAACGAGGCCCGTGTCGGCGTGACTCCGGCGGGCGTGAAGGCGCTCAGCGAGGCCGGCCACACGGTTTTGGTGGAGACACGGGCGGGCGAGCAGTCCGGCTTTCCCGATGAGGAGTACCAGAACGCCGGCGCCGAGATGGTGGGCGAGGCGGGGTATGTCTGGGGCAAGGCCGACATGGTAGTGAAGGTCAAGGAGCCGATCGAGAGCGAGTATGTGTTCTTCCGCGAGGGACTGTTGCTGTTCACGTATCTGCACCTGGCGCCGCTGCCCGGGTTGACCGACAAACTGCTGGAGGCCAAGGTGATCGGCATCGCGTACGAGACGGTTCGCGACCGCCAGGGCACGTTGCCGCTGCTGACGCCGATGAGCGAGGTAGCGGGCAGGATGAGCGTCCAGGTGGGAGCGGCCTATCTCGAAAAGGAGCGCGGCGGGCGAGGCATTCTGCTGGGCGGTGTGCCGGGTGTGCCACCGGCCCACGTCTGCATTATCGGCGGAGGCATTGTGGGCACCAACGCGGCTCGCATTGCCTTGGGCTTTGGGGCCAAGACAACACTGATTGACGTGAATCTGAATCGCCTGCGGGAGTTGGAAGACATCTTTGGCGGGCGGCTCTACACGCTGGCATCGAATAGCTATAACGTGGGTCACGCCACGCGGGAGGCCGACCTGGTGATCGGCGGAGTGCTGATTCCGGGCAGTACCGCTCCCAAGCTGGTGACGCGCGCCATGGTGGCTCAGATGAAAAAGGGCTCGGTGATTGTGGACGTGGCCATCGACCAGGGCGGCTGCGTGGAGACGGCGCGGCCCACATCGCACTCGAACCCGAGTTACGTGGTGGATGGCGTGGTGCACTATTGCGTGACCAACATGCCGGGGGCGGTGCCCAATACGTCGACATTGGCGTTGACCAACGCGACGTTCCCTTACCTGCTTCGACTGGCCAACCTGGGTGCGCGCGAGGCATTGCGGCTCGACCCCGGATTGGCCGACGGGCTGAATACCTGGATGGGGACACTGACCCATCGCGGCGTGGCGGAAAGCCAGTTGCGGCCCTGGACGCCGGCAGAAAAAGCGATGGAGTAGACGGCCTGAACAGAGATCGGAGAACAGAGAGCAGGGACAGGGATCAGGGGGTCGCCGGGATTATTCCGATTCGGCGACCACATGGTAGTTGCGGGCCTTGCCGTCTGGGAACAGAAACTCGTAGGTCCGCTGGTACTCGTAACTGCGCTGAGATTCCTGGTTGATGATGCCGGCCTTGTAATCGCCTATACGCAGCAGGTCGGCGCGAGGTGTTTCGTCGGCAAGCTCCAGCTTTTTTCCTTCGATGACCACGGTCAGGTGCTGGAACAGAGCGCAACGGGTTCTGTCGGCCTCGGTCACAACCGCTCTCTCACGAAGCGCGAGCCACCATGAATCTCCGGTAAAGCACTCGTTGACCAGACGAGAGGCCTGCACGTGAACGGTGATTGGGTAGCTTGCGGGGTTCGGCGTTGTTTTTTGCGCGCCGGCAAATACCGGGACCAGCAGTAAAAGAGCAACCAGGGCTTTCTTCATGGCTTTCTCCAATCCACATCGAGCAAAAGGCGCTTCAAGGCGTGCCGGCACAGCGCCGGAGCCGGCCCATTTCCATGCTACAGGTGCCAACCCTTTCCGGCCGAGTTAGTTGCCTGCGATTGCGCGGGAAAGCGATCTTTGGTCAACGCGTGGCGAAAGTTCGACGTGGAAGCAAATCCACAAGCTATGATGGCGGGGAACAAGGCTACGAAAGAGGAGAGAATCGCAAAATGATGGGAAGAGATTTCGCGTTGTGCCGCTTGGTTCTGGTGCTGACTGCCATTGCAGTGTTCGTTCCCTTCTCCGCCGCCCAGACGACCTTGGCGACCCCGCCAAAAACTGAAATGTCGCCAGTTATGGATTCGTATTACGGCATAAGCGTGGCGGACCCCTACCGCTGGCTTGAAAACGGCGGCACCGATAAGGAAAAGGCCTGGGTGGCCGCACAGAACGACTACACCCAGTCTTATTTGAGCAATCTTCCGCAGCGCCCCGCCATCGTGGATTTTCTGAAGAAAGCGCGGCAGCAGGCGCACATTGAGTATTGGGGCCTTCGTTATGTGGGCGGACGGTTGTTCGCTCTGAAGTTCGATCCGCTGAAGTCGGGCGCGGCGCTGGTGGTGTTTCGTTCGCCGGAAGACAAGGCCAGCGAGCGCACCGTGGTGGACCTGAATACGCTGGTTGCGGGCAAGGTGTTTCAGTCCAGTTGGTACAAGCCCTCGCCGGATGGTTCGATGGTGGGCATGGCGTTATCGACGGGCGGCAGCGAGGACGCCGCGCTTTATGTTATCGACGTGGCCACGGGTAAGCAGATCGGCGAGCCGGTGCCGCGCGTGCAGTTTGCCACCGCGGGCGGCGACATGGCCTGGAGCGGCGACAACCGCGGCTTCTATTACACGCGCTATCCGCAGGGCGCCGAGCGGCCTGCCGAGGATGCGAATTTCTATCAGCAGGTTTACTACCATGTGCTGGGCACCAGTTCCGCGCAAGACCGCTATGCGATGGGCAAGGAGTTTCCGCGCATTGGCGAAACGGAGCTGGAAACTGCCCACGACGGAAAGCACATTCTGGTTGCGGTGGAAGACGGAGACGGCGGGAAGTACGAACATTTTCTGCTTGCGCCGGACGGAACGGCCGCGCAGATTACGCATTTCGAAGACAAGATTGTGGATGTGCAATTTGGGGCCGACGACAGTCTTTGGCTGCTGAGCCACGCCAAAAGCGATCGCGGCGAACTGGACCATCTGGCCGCGGGCAACACCAATCTGAAGGATGCGGTACGGGTAATAGCCCCGTTGACGGGAAGCATGGAAGGCGTGAGCTCGGTGGGCGAGATGCGGCGCTATTGGGCCGCCAACCACGCCCTCTATGTCACGGTCATCGACGGCGGCCCGGAGGAGATTCTGAAGTTCGATCTGCAGGGAAAAGCCGAGGGCAAAGTGCCTGCGCCCGCAGTGGCTTCGGTCAGTTCGCTGGTTCCGGCCGAAGGGGATTCGTTTCTGTTCAACGCAGAGACCAATACCCAGCCGGGGGCGTGGTATCGCTACGATGGCGCGGGGCAGGCAGTAGCCCTGCCTTTCAAGACCGAAACCGCCATCAAGATGGACGACGTGGAGGTGCGGCGCGAGTTCGCCACGTCGAAGGACGGCACGCGGGTTCCAATGACCGTGCTGGTCCGCAAGGGGACAAAACTGGACGGAAGCAATCCCACGCTGCTATATGGATACGGCGGTTACGGCATCAGCATGACCCCGTATTTTCAGGGCGCTTTCGGACGTCTGTGGCTGGACCATGGCGGGGTGCTGGCGATTGCCAATTTGCGCGGCGGCGCCGAGTACGGCGAGAGCTGGCACAGCAGCGGCAACTTGCTGAACAAGCAGAATGTCTTCGACGACTTCGCGGCCTGCGCGCAACACCTGGTGGAGGCGAAATATACCGCGGCCGAGCATCTGGCCATTGAGGGAGACAGCAACGGCGGCCTGCTGATGGGCGCGGAGCTGACCCAGCATCCGCAGATGGCCAAAGTGGTGCTGTCCGGCGTGGGCATCTACGACATGCTGCGCGTGGAGCTGGACCCCAACGGCAGCTTCAATGTGACGGAGTTCGGATCGGTCAAAGATCCGGCGCAGTTCAAGGCCCTTTATGCCTACTCGCCTTACCATCACGTGCAAGCCGGAGTGAAGTATCCAGCGGTGCTGCTGATTACGGGCGACAACGACCACCGGGTGAATCCGGCGCACTCGCGCAAGATGACCGCGGCGCTGCAGGCGGCCACGGCTTCGGGGCTGCCGGTGATGCTGCGGACAAGCGCCAATGCAGGGCACGGCATCAGCACCGACAAGGACGAAGCGCTGGAGGAGTCGGCCGATATCTACAGCTTCCTGTTTGCGCAGTTGGGGATTCAGATGGCGAAGCCGTAGGGCCGTTTGGAGCCGATCCCAAGGGGATTCAAGCTCGTTCAGGGCGCTCCCGGTCCCTCGCCTTTGGGGACCGGGGAGAAAGAGCCGGAATGCGGGTAGCGCATTCACCCGGGCAGCTGCCAACCTCGCTCGCTTCCAACCCCGGTCCCCAACAGCGAGGGGGCACCCATCCGTATGGGAGAACCAACTTTTCTTTCCGGAGGTCGGACCAGCCCGGCTCTTTTCCTTTTCCCTGCTCTCTGCTCTCTGCTCCTGTCGTAGAATGGGGCTTCGCCCGGGAGGCCCTCATGGAACGCCGCCAATTTCTCGCTGCTTCAATTGCTGCTTCAGCCGTCGCCATGGCGGGAGATTCCGCAGCAGAGGACTCGAAGGCTAAAATCGTCCTTCCCCGGCAGTTCTATCAGCTTCGCCGTTATATGCTGCAGCAGGGCCCGCAGACCAGGCTAGCCGAAAGCTACTTTGCCGATGCGCTCATTCCGGCGCTCGACCGCATGGGTTTTAGCCCGGTCGGCGCCTTCAAACTCGACATCGGGCCGGATACGCCTGCTTACTATGTACTGATTCCCAGCGTGGTGTTGGGAACGCTCTCCATCCTGGAGCAGACTCTGGGCGAGGATCCGGTTTTCCTGAAGGCAGCGGAGCCGTTCTGGAATGCCACTGCCGCCGCGCCGTCGTTTCAGCGGGTCGACACTTCCCTGCTGGTGAATTTCCAAGGCTGGCCGCGGTTGACGCCCCCGGCTTCAGCGGCCACCAAGGGCAAGCGCATCTTCCAACTGCGCACCTACGAGAGCCCCAGCAACGCCGCCCACATGCTCAAGGTGCAGATGTTCCACTCCGGCGAGATCGAGATCTTTCTGAATGCCGGTTTGCATCCGGTGTTTTTCGGCGATACGTTGATCGGCGCGCGGATGCCGAACCTGACCTACATGCTGACCTTTGCCGACATGGCGGAGTTGGAGGCCAGGTGGGATGTGTTCCGCAACGATCCGGCCTGGAAGAAGCTGTCGACCAGCCCGCGGTTCAGCGCCGACCAGTTGGTGACCAACATCGGCAATCTGATTCTGAGCCCGCTGGATTGCTCGCAGGTGTGAGGTGGAAACATCCGGGTGGTTCTGAGGGCTTCAGTCCGAGAAGCGAACCCCGGGGGCTAAAGCGCCACTCATTTTAGTGGGCTAGCCACCAGGGCGATGCGCTTGGTGTCGACTTCGGCGCGAGTTAGCAGGTTAGCGGCGGCGAAGGCTGCTGCCAACTGTAACGATGAGGTGGCGGGGAGCGGTGGTACGGCCCCGATCCCTGCCCCCCGATCTCCGGTCTCCGATCCCCGATCTGTGATCCCTGTCCTATAATCGCCCCATGTCTTTCCTGGCCGATCCTCGACGCCGATCCGTTGTGCTGCTTGCGGCCGGGGTGCTGCTGTTTCTTGGTCTTCTGGGCGGACTGCAGGCATTCAACACCTCGAATGTCCGATTCTTGAATCCCGAAACCGCCAGCGAGACCCTGATTTTTACCAGCATCACGGTAGTGGTGTTTCTGCTTCTGATGGTGCTCTTGATGCTGCTGCTCAAGAACATTCTGAAGCTCTATGCCGACCAGAGCACGAGTGCGGTGGGGGCACGGCTGCGCACGCGCATGGTGCTGGGCGCGGCGCTGATCGCCCTGACGCCCGCCGTGTTCATGTTCCTGTTCAGCTTTCAGTTGATGAACCGGTCCATTGATCGGTGGTTCTCACCCAACACTTCGGAGTTGCGCGAGGACTCTACCCGGGTCGTGCTGGAACTGGCGCAATACGTCACGGACAACGCTCGTGTGGAGGCTGAATCGATTGCCACGGCGGGCGTTCCCGATCACGACAGCAAGACCATGGAAGGGGAGTTGGGCTCTCATCGCATTACGCTGGCGGGCGGCTTTGCGGTGATCTTCGGCAAGAACCAGCGGGTGATGACCACGTTCCAGGCCCCTCCGGAGCAAAGTCCGGCCAGCCTGCTTCCCTGGCTCGACGAGCACGAACGGGGCACCCCGGTTCCGTTACATGGCCCACTCTCAAAGAGCCTGCTGGCGGCAGCACGACGGAACGACGAATCGGTGGTTCGGGTAGGGGGCATCGACTACGCGTTGGGGATGGCGGCGACGGCTTCGGGCAAAGTGGTGGTGGTGGCGCTGCCCATGCCGCCGGGACTCAGCCAGACGGTAGTGCGGATTCACGCCGGGGCCGACGCCTATTGGGATCTGTTTCGTAAACGGCACCAGTTGCGCACCACATTTTTCCTGATGTTGTTGCTGATCACCGCCTTTGTGTTCTTTTCAAGCGTGTGGCTGGCGCTGTTTCTTTCCAAACAGATCACTCGCCCTGTGGAAGCCCTGGCCGATGCGATGGACGAGATCGCCACCGGCAAGTACGAACACCGCGTCAACGTCATGGCCAGTGGGGAGATGGGCGACCTGGTGCGGGCGTTCAATCACATGGCGGCCGATCTTGACGCCAGCCGGCAGTTGGCTGAAAGTGCATCGTCCCAGCTCACCGCGGCCAACCAGGCCATCGAGGAGCGCCGGCGCGAATTGGAAACCATTGTCGAGACCATCCCCTCGGGCGTGGTGACGTTGGACGGCCACGGCATGGTGCTGCAATCGAATCGGGCCTTCGGCGCATTGCTGGGGCATGGCGAAGACATCAACCTGAAAGGCGAGAAGATCATCGCGCTGCTGCCCGGCGATTGCACCGACGATTTGGCAGGCGTATTGCGCCGCGGCCAGCGCATGGGCGCCGCCAGCACCGAGCTGGAGTTCCACGCTCGCGGACGCACGTTCCACCTGGCTGTTACCAGTGCGCGCCTGGAGTTGGCTCATGGGCATCCGGGCAGCGTAGTGGTGGTGGAAGACATGACCGAGTTGCTGCGCGCCCAGCGGCAACTGGCCTGGAAAGAAGTGGCACAGCGCGTGGCCCACGAAATCAAGAACCCGCTGACGCCCATCGCCCTGAGCGCCGAGCGGATTGCCAAGCATCTTGACCGCGCACAGCCGGACTCGCCCAACGTGATCCGCAAATGCAGCGAGGTGATTCTGGGCTGCGTGGGCACGTTGCGAACGCTGGTGGACCAGTTCTCGGCGCTGGCGCAGTTTCCCGCGCCGCAGCCGCGCGCCTGCGACATGAACCAGGTGGCCGAACAGGCGCTGGCGCTGTTCGCAGGCCGTCTCGACGGCATTACGGTGCAATGGGACCTGGAACCGGGACTGCCGACGGTGCTGGCCGATCCGGAAGCCATTCGCCGCGCTTTGGCCAATCTAATCGACAACGCCGCCGAGGCCATGCAAGGCAGCCTGCTGCGCGTGCTGGGGCTGTCGAGTTCGCTCAGCGAGGATGGCGCAGCCGTAGATGTGGTGGTTTCCGATACCGGGCACGGCCTGACCGACGAGATCCGCGAACGGCTCTTTCTGCCCTTCTATTCCACGAAACATCGCGGCACCGGGCTGGGGCTCTCCATTGCCGCAAAGATCGTGCAGGAACACGGCGGCGTGCTGCGTGCCGAGCCCAACAGCCCCAAGGGCGCACGATTCATGCTTCGTCTCCCGTTGATGGAGCCCCTGGCCGCGGGACAGTCGCTTCCTCCAGCCCTTGAAGCCACCTCGCCCGCTCTGGGCGTCTCTGCTGTTCCGCTGGGGAGACTGCATTCATGAACCATATTCTGGTAGTAGACGACGAGGCGGAGATTCGCTCGTCGCTGGAAGAGATTCTGCGCGAAGAGGGTTACGGGGTGGCGAGCGCGGCCAGTGCCGGCGAGGCCATGGTGCTGTTGCGGGATGCGCCATACGACGTGGTCCTGCTGGACATCTGGCTGCCGGACCGGGACGGGCTGGACATGCTGGCGGATATGAAGGACCTGGCCGCGGAGATGCGGCCGGAAGTGGTGATCATCAGCGGACACGGGACCATTGAGGCCGCGGTGAAGGCCACCAAGCTGGGGGCTTACGACTTCCTGGAGAAGCCGCTCTCGCTGGATCGCACCCTGATTGTGCTGAAGAACGCGGTGGAAGCGCGGCGGCTGCGCACGGAGAACCTGGAATTCAAGCGCCAGTTCAACGTGGCTTCGGCGCTGACCGGCGAAAGCATCCCGGTGAAGGCGCTGCGGCAGCAGATCCGCCTGATGGCGCCCAGCAACGGCCGCGTGCTCATCTACGGCGAGTCGGGCACGGGCAAGGAGCTGATTGCGCGCGCCATCCATGCCGAGAGCCTTCGGCGCGACCGGGTGTTTGTGGAGCTGAACTGCGCCGCCATCCCCGAAGCCTTCATCGAGTCCGAACTGTTCGGCTACCGGCACGGGGCGCAACCCGGCGGGCCCACGGAGCAGCGCGGCACGCTGGAGCGCGCCGACGGCGGATCGCTCTTTCTGGACGAAGTGGGCGACATGAGCCTGAAGACCCAGGCCAAGGTGCTGTCGGCGCTCGACGACCAGCTGTTTACCCCGCTGGGCGGCACGCAGCCGCTGCAGGTGGACGTGCGCCTGATCGCCTCGACCAACAAGGATCTCGAAGAGGAGATCGCCAAAGGCAACTTCCGCGAGGATCTGTTTTACCGGCTCAACGTGGTGCCGTTCTTTGTGCCGCCACTAAGGGAACGCAAGCAGGACATACCGCTCTTGGCGCGCGAATTTTTGGCCGAATTCGGCCGCCAATACGGCCGCCCGCGCATGGAGATTGGCGACGAAGCGCTCGAGGTGCTGGCCGCCTATCACTGGCCGGGCAATGTGCGCGAGTTGAAGAACGTGATGGAGCGGGTGATTATTCTGAACCCCCGCACCCTGCGCATCGAGCGCAAGCACTTGCCTCCGCTGGTGCACAAGGCCGGCAGCCGCTCCAGCGAGGAGTTTTCGTCCCTGCAGCAGGCCCGCGACGCGTACGAGCGCGAGTACATTCTCAAGAAGATTGAGGAAGCGCGGAACAACGTGAGCCATGCCGCGGAGTTATTGGGCCTTGAGCGGAGTCACCTGTATCGCAAGATGAAGGCGCTGGGGATCAGCGTGCGGGAGTAGCGGGTCAGCAGGTTAGCGAGTCGGATTGTCAGATAGACAGGTGCAAGTATGGACGAGAACAATGCCTCGACGGCCTTCGGAAGAACACGCCATTTCCGCGAACTCCTGGTATGGCCGAAGGCTATGACTTTGGCAAAGGATGTCTATCGGGAAACGGAGATGCTTCCGCCGAAGGAGCTGTACGGGCTCCAATCTCAAATGCGGCGCGCCGCTGTTTCTGTTCCGAGCAACATTGCAGAAGGCCATGGCAGGCTGGATGATCGGCACTTCCGGCAATTCCTGGCCTTCTCGCGCGGTTCACTTTTCGAGTTGGAAACCCAGTTGGAACTCGCCGCAGGTTTGAACTTGCTGAGCGACGCTCGATCTGCCGAACTGATTTGCCAGTGCGAAGAGGCGGCGCGGATGATCAATGGATTGCTTGCTTCGTTGGATAGCCGCAAGCTTCCGGCACTGACTTGCTGACTTGCTAACGCGCTGACTTGCTACGAAAGGACCTCCTTGAAGCACGACATCCTGCATTGCATTGGCGACACCTCGATTTTGACCTTGCGGAGGATTCTTCCCGCGAACGGCGCACGCATTCTGCTAAAGCTTGAAAGCGAAAACCCCACCGGCAGCATGAAAGACCGCATGGCGCTGGC
>CAZLMY010000133.1:0-15004 GCA_964560845.1 uncultured Occallatibacter sp.
TGCGCGCGTACCAGTCGCCATCTTCGGGAACGCATTGCGGGCTCCAATGCGCCCAGATCCCGAACTTCGCATCCTGATACCACTCCGGCGCTTCATAGCCCAGCAGGGAATCCCAGTCGGGCTGGAATGGGCCGTCCCCGGCAAGATCCGGCAGGGGCGCATGAACAGGCACGTCGTCCCACATTCCGCCCGCGACGGGTGAAGGCGTCGGGCTGTAGTTCCAGATCGACGACTTCCAGTTTGCTTCGTCCAGCCTGGTCTCGATGATCCGGTCCCCGCTTACCTGGTAGAAGACACGTTTCTCGGGCGGCAGTGCGCAAAAATCGGCATAGCTCCTCGTCAAGCGGTTGAAGCCGGCTGGAAACTCGGGTTGAGCGGTCTGTGCCAAGCCGCCCAGCGCCCTGGATGCCGCGCCCAGTGCCAGCAGTTTGCAAAAGCTGCGTCTCTTCATGATTTACTCCTTGCAATGGTTACCTGGTGGCCCACTGGTTAGTCTTTCTTCAGCACGAGCAGAATCGCTGCGTGCGGAGCGAGGGCAGCCACGGTCCGTGCGCTCGCGGTGAGCTTCTTGCCGGTCCAGACGTCGCACATCGAGTACACACCCTCAGACAGTGCGAAGTCGCTCAGCGAACGATCCACCGTGATCGGTTTCTCGCCGATGTTGAAAAGCGCCAAGGCAAATTCCTTGCCGGGCAGGTTAGCGGTCCAGGCGACGAAATCGCCTTCGCGCAGCGCCTCGCGCGACGCGGTTGCCGTCTGATCGATGCGCAACATATCGGGATTGGTAAGCAGTCTCGCGGTGGCGTCATCGAGCAGCGTCAGGTTGGCGCCGACGATCAACGGGCTGCGCGCCATGGCCCAGAGCGTGAGCATCATCTGCTGCTCCGAGGACGTAAGCCGCGTGTGGCGCGGTCCTGGACCGGCATCTGGATAAGGGCGCAACTCGCCCACCGGCAGCATGTCGGCGTCAGGCCAGTGGCCCGGCGTGTTGTACTGCGCCCATCGCGCTGCGTTCGCGAACTGATTCCTCATGCCGATTGGGTAGACGGCATTGCCGCTATCCCAGATATCCCAGATGTCGTTTGACATGCGCCACATCTCGGCCAACTCGGCGACTTCGGCATGGTGCTCCAACTGCATCGGGCCGGGAGACAAGCTCAAAACCATTGCTCGTCCGCTGTGCTCAATTGCGCTGCGGATCTGGCGAATCTCGCTCACCTTGTAGGGATGGTCCGCAATGCAATCGACCTTCACAAAATCGACTCCCCACCGCGCGTACTGACGGAGCAGCGAATCGTACCAGGCCTGACCAGCGGCATTATCCTTGATTCCCCAACTGGTGGGATCCCAGGGGCACGGGTCGCTGGTGTCGGCCGCGTTCTGCGCTTTGAACGAAGAGCCTTCGATCGGCGCGTTCTTTTCCACGCTTTCGCGCGGGATGCCGCGGATGATGTGAATGCCGAACTTCAGGCCCTTGGAGTGAACCCATGCACCGAGTTGTTCGAAGCCCGTGATCTTGCCCGCTTCGAGTGAAGACGGAAAGCGATCCGGCACGGGAATGAAGCGGCCGAAGACGTCAAAGGAGTACTTGAGCTGCTCAGGCCTGGGCCGGTCCTGCGGGTTGAACATATACCAGCCTTCGTCGATCACGGCGTACTTGTAGCCGGCCGGTTTGAGTCGGGCGGCGATTACATCCACATTGTCGCGGAACTGCTGCTCATTGATACGGAGCCCGTATGAGTCCCAGCTATTCCAGCCCAGCGGCGGACTGGGCACAAGAAGCGGCCCAGTGGGCTTTGTTGCCGTTTGAGCGGCCGCGATTGCACAAGAGAGGATTGAGACAAGTAAAAACAGCGAAAAGTGTTTCGCTTGCATGAGCTTCTCCTTGTGTCCCCGGCATCTCAATCAAAGAGCCGGGGACGTGGTGCCATTCGGAGATTTTGATCGTTCCTTAGCTGCCAACCGGCAAGGGCGCTGAGGCCAAATACGCTGATGACAGAGATGCGGAGAATGCGTCCTTACATGTTTCCTCACAAAGGAAAACTGATCAACATCTAATGTAAATCGCTTTTCTTGGGGGTGCATGGTCATTTCCATCTCCCGCGAGATATTTGCGAAACTGGCAAGCAGCCCCCGCCGGCGGGGTCAGGACCATGCCCCGTTCCCACCCATTCGCTTCTTGATTCCCAATTGCAGACGGTATTTCGCAGCGCCTGGAAGTGTCACCTCAAATTGTCCGCCTCAACCCCTGGTTTCTGGTACGTGCCCACTCCGTCTTTTGCTCTAGAGCCTGTTATGAACTTTCCCACGAGCGGCGCTGGGAGCTAATTCTTCTCAGTTCGAGGAACGCGGAGCGACGAATATTGAGTATCTGCGAGCGACAAGCGACGACGAAATGGGGGAAATTGGCCCCAGCCCTCCGGCTTCCACCCCAACGCGCAAACTTCGCGCGCAACGCCGCCCGCGCGAAAGTTCATAACAGGCTCGAGAGAGGGCGTGGTTCATGCAGCGCGGCACCGGACTCTGCCCCTCAAGTCAAACTGGAAAGTGGATTGATTGTTGGCGTCCGTGCAAGTGGCGTTCATTCCTTCAAAGGCATCCCTTTCGCAACTCCTCCAACGGGCGCATTGCGCTGGCGCGCACCGCAACCGGTGGCTCCCTGGTCTGGAGTTCGATCTGCCACCGGATATGGCGCGGATTGCATGCAGGTCCCTTTCCCTTCGGATGCAGCGCCACTGGGCGCCAAACTGAATGAAGACTGCCTGTATGTCAACGTTTGGACGCCAGCTTCCGCGACCGGCAAAAAACTCCCGGTAATGGTTTGGATCTATGGTGGTGGCTTTGTAAATGGCGGCACGTCGCCCTCCGTTTATGACGGCACTCATTTCGCGGAACAAGGTGTGGTCTTTGTCAGCATCAATTATCGTGTCGGCCGCTTCGGCTTCTTTGCTTTCCCCGCACTAACCGAGGAAAACCCACAGGAGCCGCACGGAAACTACGACTATATGGACCAGATCGCGGGGCTCAAGTGGGTCCAGCGAATCATCGCGGCATTTGGCGGCGATCCCAATCAGGTGACCCTGTTCGGCGAATCCGCAGGCGGTGACTCTGTGCTTACCCTGCTCACTTCACCTCTTTCACAGGGTCTCTTTCAACGCGCAATTGTCGAGTCCGGCGGTGGGCGCAGGCTGCTCATGGGCGAGCGGCTCATTAGCAAGGATTCGTCCCTTGGCATGCCCTCGGCAGAGTCGATCGGCGTGAACTTCGCCAAGAGCAAAGGCATCCCCGCCACCGGCGCCACCGGATTGGCTGAATTGCGGAAACTCCCCGCCGAACAAGTCGTTGACGGTCTGAACATGGCCAGCATGAGGCAGGCTGCAACCACCTATGCAGGGCCTATGAAGGACGACAGGATTGTGCGCGAGAGTCCTGAATCTGCCATTCTGGCGGGGCGCTGGGCCAAGGTGCCGGTGACGATCGGCGCCAACAGCCCGGACATTGGCTTCCCCCTGGACGTACCATCGAGGAACTCTTCGCTCCGTTCGGTGCAGACATCGAAAAAGCCAAGGCGATTTACAATCCAGAACACTCAGAGAATGTCTGGTTGGTCGGTGCACGCATCGCCATGGATCAGATGATGGTTGAGCCTTCGCGCTTTGTCGCCCGCGCGGTCTCGGCACAGGGCATTCCGGGCTATGAATATCGCTTTTCGTATGTAGCGGAATCGATGCGCGACAAATTGCCCGGCGCACCTCATGCAACCGAGATTCCCTACGTATTCAACACTGTCAGCGCTGTCTACAAGGACAAGCTGACACCCGCCGACAACGCGCTTTCGCTGAAGGCTCTCGAAGCGTGGGTCAACTTTGCCAAGACAGGCGATCCATCCATTTCCGGTGCTCCGAAGTGGCAGATCCAGAAGCCCGACACAGACTTTCTGATGAATCTCACCAATTCCGGTCCGGTCGTGGGCCCAGATCCCTGGAAAGCGCGTCTTGACCTGATTGAAGAGCTAGCAACCCCTTCAATCCCGGAATCCAAATTCGCGGCAAAGCAGTTGATCCAAACTGCTCAACCAACCTTGTGCGCGGCAAGCGCAATCGAGTTGGTTGAGGCATCCCGCGAATAGCGCACACAGCCTTCGGTTTCCCGCACATGGGCGCTTGTTTGCGATGGCATGGATGTTTTTCACCGGGAATCGGCACTCTCAGGCCTCAGAACCCTTCCAGTACATCGGCCACCAAAGCTTGAGCGAACTCTCGGCTCAGGCGTTCCACCGCCGCAGGGTTCTCCTGCAGAAACGTCGGCAGATCGGTGGTCGACTGGTACTGCTGCCTGTAGACGTAGTTCTTGTTTTGAAACAGCACCTTGCCGTCCCTGCCGTTCAGCGTCACTGAAGCCACAATCGTGATCAGAAAGCTGGAAGACTGTTGCGTCGAGGAGTTGTAGGTCAGCGGCGCGACCATCTCTTTCAAGATTGTTCCGTGCAATACCGCATCCGCGTCTTCCGGGGCGTCCGGCCTCACCCGATAGCGGGTGCGCGCCGCAAACTCCCGGATCACCGCTTCGGTCATCACGGTTTCCGTATGGTAGGTGTCGGTCCGCGTGGCAAACATTGGCACCGAGAGCGTTCGCACATCGGGCGGCAGATGGGTTGCGGCCCCCAGCGTGTGATACCCGCATCCTGAAAGCCCCAGCAGGGCCAATGCCATCAATCCAACCAAGAATCGGCGCATGACTCATCTTATCCCGCGGCCGCACCGCCCCGCATCGCCTACACCCAGGCGGTTGCCAGCATCGCCAATCCCACCGCGGAAAGCTTCAGCCCGTCGGCGCGCTCTTTGAAGTAGATTTCGTTTAGCTTGTCGTAATCCAGTTGCTCCACGCGCCCAAATCCTGCCTGGCGCAACTCGGCTTCCAGCGCTTCCGCCGTCAAAAACAGTTGAAACGGCTCGCCCGCGGCCGCTACCCGCCCAGCGAGCCTTTCAAACGCTATCCGGCCCTGCGGGCTGAGGGTTTCCGGCGGCAGTGCATAGTCGAAGCTCACCCCGGACCCCTCCGGCCACTGCCCAATGGTAGCGAGCGTCGCCTGAAAAGCCTCAAGCGTCAGGTAGGGAATCACTCCCAACCAGCCGAAGAACGTGGGCGCAGCCGCATCCACACCGGACTCGGTCAAACTCGCCGCCAGTGTCTTGTGCTCAAAATCCAGCGGCACAAAGGTTAGGTTCTCCGGCACCGCGATTCCGGCTTCGGCCAGCATCGCCCGCTTCATCTCCTGCGTGGCGGGAAAGTCCGCCTCGAACACCCGCAGGGAAGGGAAGGGATTGCGATAGGCAAAGGTATCGAGGCCGGCTCCCAGAATCACGTACTGCGTTACCCCCTGAACAACCGCCGCCGCCAACTGGTCCTCGGTGTAGCGGCTGCGCACCGCCATGAAGGCCCTGAAGTCCCTCCCCACCGGGTGCTTGGCCCGCTCCATGTGCCGCGGGTGGTCCGTCCCCACCAGCCGCACTGCGATGGGGTCCTCCAGAATCCGCGGATTCTCCATCAACTGGTGCGCCGCGCGCCGGATGGCCACGCCCAGCGCGGTCTTGCTCACCTGCCCAATCTCCATATTTGCAGTGTAAACGAGCCCCAAATTCGCTCACCTTGCACCTGCGCCCGTTACCATGGTCCCCATGAGCTGGATTGGATGGGCACTGCTTTCCGCCGTCTTTGCTGCCGCCACCGCCTTGCTGGCCAAGGTGGGTGTCGCGCATGTCGATTCGAACCTGGCCATGGCCCTGCGCACCAGCGTGGTGGTGGCCTTTGCCTGGGGCATCGCCCTGGCGCTGGGCAAACACGGCGAACTCCGCTCTCTCGATCGCCGCACCGTTCTCTTTCTCACCCTCAGCGGCCTGGCCACAGGCCTTTCCTGGATCTGCTATTTTCGCGCCCTGCAACTCGGCCCCGCATCCCGCGTCGCCCCGCTCGACAAGCTCTCGGTCCCCCTGGTGATGGTCTTCGCATGGTTGCTGCTGGGCGAAAAACTCACCGCCCCCACCCTCGTCGGCGGCCTGCTCATCACCGCCGGCGCGGTGGTCATGGTTCTGGGTTGATCATCGCGGGGGCGCGCCTCGGGTTTTCCTTATACTGAATTGAAACACCATCCAGACCCAGGCCGCGAACCAATCGATGACTGCCGAAACCCAATCCGAAACCCTCGCCCTGCCGCCCCGCCGCATTGTCCTCACCGGCTTTATGGGCTCGGGCAAGAGCACCGTCGGGCCCCTGCTGGCTGCCCGCCTGGGCTGGAACTTCCTCGACGTCGACGAGGTCATCGAGTCTGAAGCCGGCGTCACCATCGCCGCATTGTTCTCGCTCCACGGGGAACCCGCCTTCCGCGACCGCGAGCACCAGGCCATCGCCCGCCTCGCTGCAAACGAATCGCTGATTCTCGCCCTCGGCGGCGGCGCCATCGAGCACCCGGGCACCCGCAGCCTGCTGCTCGCCGCTCCAGACACTCTGCTGGTTCATCTCGAAGTCGAATTGGCCACTACCCTGGCACGCTGCCAGGGCACCGAGCACACGCGCCCCATCCTTGCCGACCAGGCCAACCTAGCCGCCCGCTACCAGCGCCGCCTGCCCCTTTACCGCACCGCGCATGTCTCCATTCCGGTCGACGCCCTCACCCCGCAGCAAGCCGTAGACGCCATCCTCAAGGTCGCGTATCTGGGCTGAGCTAGTCAAAGGCATCAAAACTACCCGGCTTGCTATCATCACCACAGGCTCCCGGCGTCAGTCAGACCGGGCACACCCGCAGAGGTTCTCAAAGACCGCTATGACTTCCGCTCCCCAGGCCGCACTTCCGGCAGAAATCGAAATCCCTTCCGCGGAACACGGCCCCCACGGTCCGGCGCACATCCACGCCCCCAGCCCCGGCGCCACGGCTACCTTCATTCACGACCTGCGCGAGCTGTTCAAGGTCAAAGTGGTGGCGCTGGTCCTGGTCACCGGCTGGGGAGGCTTTTATCTCGGCTCGCTGCTCTCCGGCATCTCCAGCATGCAGCGCGGTCTGCTTGACACACTCATGGGCATCGGCCTGGTCTCCGCCGGAGCCGGCGCGCTCAACGAGGCACTCGAGCGCCGCATCGACGCCCTTATGGTCCGTACCGCCAATCGCCCCCTCGCCGCAGGTCGCATTTCGCTGGCCCAAGGCATCCTGGCCGGCCTCGGCGCACTCGGCCTCGGCGCCTTCTGGCTCGCGGCGCACACCAACCTGCTCACCGTCTCTCTTGCATTGCTCACGGCCTTCACTTATGTGGCCATTTACACTCCGCTCAAGCGCTACACTGCCCTGGCCACCTTCATCGGCGCTTTTCCCGGCGCCATGGGCCCGCTGCTCGGCTGGACCGCCGCGCGCGGCCGCATCGAGTGGCAGGGCCTGGCTCTCTTCGCCATCCTCTTTGTCTGGCAATTTCCTCACTTCATGGCTATCTCCTGGATGTACCGCCATGAATATGCCCGCGCCGGCATCCGCATGTTGCCGGTCGTCCAGCCCGACGGATGGTCCACCGTGGCCGAGGCGCTCTTCTTCGCCGTGGTGATGATCCCCGTCAGCCTCACCCCATGGATGTTGGGGATGGCCGGAATCCCCTACGCTGCGCTGGCCTGCGCGCTGGGCCTGTTTTACCTGGCCTATACGATCCGGTTTGCAGGCATCCTGCGGACGTCCGATGAAACTGTGAGCCGCATGTTGGCCCGCGACCTGCTCAAGGTCAGCGTCCTTTACCTGCCCCTGCTCTTCACCAGCCTCATGCTCTGCGCCATCGCCAAACACTAAGGAAGCGGAATCATGCCCGTTAGCGTCGCACCCACCGCAAGCACTCGCCCCGCCATCGCAGCCATCCTGGCCGTCAGCCTGGCAGCCACGCTGTTTCTCTTCTGGCTGATCTACATCCATCCCGCCGCGGCCACCAGCACGCAATATGCGTTCCTGCCCGCGCTGAACGCCTTACTGAACGCCCTCAGCGCTACCGCCCTGCTTCTCGGCTACACCTTCATCCGCGCCCGCCGCATCCCGGCCCACCGCGCCGCCATGTTCACGGCCTTCGGCTTCTCCACGCTTTTTCTGGTTAGCTACATCCTCCACCACGCCCTGCATGGCGATGTCCGTTACCCCGCCGGTGCGCCGCTCCGGATGGTCTACCTGCCGCTGCTGGCCAGCCATATTATCCTGGCAACTCTCACCTTGCCGCTGATTCTGGTCACCTTCTTCTTCTCGCTCACCGGCCGCATCTCCCAACACCGCAAAATCGCCCGCTGGACCTTCCCCTTGTGGCTTTATGTCTCCGTCACCGGCGTCATCACCTACGTCATGCTCCGCCTGGCGCAAGGTTAAAAGCGCAAGTGTTCCAGCGCGAACTAAAAGAGCTGGATGCGAAACACAAAGCCGGGTGCCCCAGGTCCCGATTTTGGGACCTGGGAAACCTCAAATCCCTGATCCCCGATCTCTGACCTCTGATCCCTGTTTCACGAAAGACCTCATGCCCCAAACCCGCTCCAACGACGGCACCCTTCAACTCCTGCAGTGGGGGGGATCAATCTTTGGCGCAGGTCTTCTGGGCGCCGTTCTGCTGGTCACCGTTCTCGGAGGCTTCAGCCCCACCGGCGCCAAGACCAATACCGGCTGGTTCGCACTGATCATTGCTGCAAGCTGCATCCCATTCGGCGGTTTGTTGCTGGGCCTCGGCGTAGCCAAATGGCTCCGCAACCGATCTGCAAGCCGTGACTGAGCAGCGGCTGCCCTAACTCCCTGCAGGCATCGTAGGATAACAAAACCGGCTATACGACGTTGCCAGCGGGCGGGGAACATTCCGCTGGGCGCCAGGAACAGGCAATGCGAACATGGCGGGGACGTCGCCGGCTTCCACCGGGTTTTGAGGATGGAGGGACAGGCGTGTGGCTGGGGACGGAGGTGTGCGGAGATGTGCAGGAATATCAAGATGCTTTTCAACTTCGATCCGCCGGTGACGGATGAGGAGATCCGCGCGGCCTCGCTGCAATTCGTGCGCAAAGTCACCGGCTTCAACAAGCCCTCGAAGGCCAACGAGATTGCGTTCCTGTTGGCGGTGGACGAAATCGTCGCAGCCTCGTCCCGGCTTCTCAATTCGCTTGAAACCAACGCGCCAGCCCGCAGCCGGGAGGAAGAGGCGGCCAAGGCCAGGGCGCGCAGTACGGAGAGGTTCCCCGACGGGAGAGGTGTGGCATGATGGAAATCGTTGCCGTGATCTTTGGCCTGGGCCTGGGCTGCAACGCGTTGCTGTTTGTGCCGCAAATCCTGGCCGTCTGGCGCAAGAAGACCGACGAAGGCATCTCGCTGATCACGTTTGGCGGCTTCAGCGTCCTGCAAGCCATCGGCATCGTTCACGGCGTTTATCAGCGCGATTTGTCGCTGATTCTCGGCATGGCCGCCAGCCTGCTGACTTGCGGCTCCGTCACGGCACTCACCATCTACTACCGCATTCGCCGCCTTCGCTCCCCTGTTTCGCTTGGCGGCAAACACTAGAGCCGTTCCACAATTCACAGGCCCTTTGTGGCACTGCGGAATGTGGCTTTTTCTCGAGAAAAAAGCCACTTGAAGTCAGTTCCTTCGGGGTACAGCAATTCTGGAACCGCTCTGGCCGTGCGGTTTGCCCAGCAAGTTGGCGCGCATCGGTTGGTTTTGCGGATGGATGCGGAAGTCTCCATACAAAAGTTCTCTGAGGATGGGTGTGGGCCGCAAATACCAACTCGCCCATCCAAGCGGCGTCTCTCCGTTCGCATCTTTCGCATCGATGATCGCCCCGGCATCCTTCAGCAGGCGAATAGTCTCCACTTCGCCGAAGGCAGCCGCACGGTGCAGCGGCGTCTCACCCTTGGTCTGCGAGTCGCGCATGAAGCAGCCCGTTTCCGTGCCTGGAAGAGTGGCCACGTTCGGATTGGCGCCATGTTGCAGAAGCACCATTACAACCCGGTCGTAGACCATGCGATCTGTCTTTGACAAAGCGGCGTGCAGCGGCGTTTCTCCCGTGTCCGGCTGCGGATTGTTCACATCGGCGCCGTTCTCCAAAAGGAACTTGGCCAGCCGCCAATGGCCATGAAAGCAAGCGATGTTGAGATCGAAGTTGTCGCCGAGCGAACGCAGCGATTCGCCGTGCTCCAGAAGATACCGCACGGCACTCACATCTCCGTAGTAGGCGCACTGACGGATGAGCGAAACCCCGTTGGCGTCTTCGTGATCTGCGGCCAGTCCATTGGCGATAAGATCGAAGACCAATTCGGTGCGCCCATCGGCGAGTTCGGCCAACACTTTGTTTTGTTCCGATTGAGTCATTAGAGACCTCTACGCTCCCTTTCGAGCCGAAAATAACATAGAGGCCCGGGTTTTTCTACCCCAGAAACATCCCGGCAATCGCCGCTGAGATTAAGTTAGCCATGGTCCCGGCCAGCATGGCCCGTACGCCTAACTTCGCCAAATCGTTCCGCCGCTCAGGAACCAGAGCGCCGATGCCGCCGATCTGCATCCCGATCGATCCCAGGTTCGCAAATCCGCACAGCGCAAACGTGGCAATGGTGAACGAGCGCGGATTCAAAGTCGCCCGCTGCGCGCCCAGTGCGATATAGGCGATTACTTCGTTCAACGCCATGCGCGTGCCCAGCAGGTTGCCGATCGCGCCGCAATCGTGCCACGGCACCCCGATGAGCCAGGCAACCGGTGCAAAGACGAAACCGAGGATCTGGCCAAGCGAAGGCGGAACCCAAAACATGCCGTAGAGGCCATGGGTCCAGTTGAGAATGCTGTCCAACAGCGCCACCAGCGCCAGAAAACTGATCAGCATAATGGCCACATTCAGCGCCAGCTTGCCGCCGTCGATGGTCCCCCGGGCAATGGCTCCGATCAGGTTCTCTTCCTTGTGCAACTCGTCCTTGGGAATCACCACCCGGCCCTCGGTGGCGGGCACCCCGGTCTCCGGAACCAGCATCTTGGCCATCAGGATGGTGCCGGGAGAAGTCATGATCACCGCCGCCAGCAGGTGACGCGCCTCCACGCCCTGCGCAATGTACATGGCCATGATGCCGCCCGACACATGCGCCATGCCGCTGGTCATGATGGTCATCAGCTCCGAGCGCGTCGCCCCCTTCAGAAACGGCCTGATGGTCAGCGGAGCCTCGGTCTGCCCCATGAAGATCGACGCGGCCACATTCATGCTCTCCGCGCCCGAGATCCGCATGGTCTTCAGCATTACCCAGGCCAGCGCCCGGATCACGATCTGCATCACCCCGATGTGGTACAGCACGGCAAAGAAGGCCGAGATGAAGATGATGGTGGGCAGCACCTGAAAGGCGAAGATCGAGCCGAGCGAAGTATTGGGCGTGCCCAGCGCGCCGAACAGCACCTTGGTTCCGGCAGCCGTGCAGGCCAGCATCGCGCCCACCACGCCCCCAGCCCATGCCATCGCTCGCTGGCCGTAGTCGAAGCGCAGCACCAGGAAGGCAAACGTCAACTGCAGCCCCAAGCCCCACGCTACTGTGCGCCAGCGAATGTGTTTGCGGTCGGTCGAGCCGAGCCAGGCGGCCAGAAGTACGGCCAGAATGCCCAATACGCCTGTAAATCGATCCAAGAGATTACTCCTTGTCGGCAGCCTGAGGCGAAGGTCGAAAACATCCCCTGGGGCTAAACAGGCTGCGGAAAAATTCACTTTCGATGGCTAGAAGTGTCAGGGCACGATTTCAGTCGTGCCGTAAGGTGTTTAGAATGAGTGGGGCTTTAGCCCCACGAGGGATGCTTTTCGAGCTTCTCGATTCGCAAAACGGCCTTTTCCGCAGCCTGTTAAGCCCCGCTCATTTGAGGCGCATACGGCATGACTTCAGTCGTGCCCTTTCAAAACAACGGCTCAATCAGAGATTCCTTGAGGGACGAGGGAACGGTGAGTAGCGCAGGCTATTGCTTTACCTTATCGCACTGTGCAGATGCGCCCCGGCATTTTCGCAGGTGAAGATCTTGGTCACCAACGGCACAAACGCAGGTGGCTTGGCAGAGATTTCAATCGCATCTTTCAGCAGTTCGCTGGCTTCCTGCAGCATGTCGTTCGTTGTGGCATAAATCGTCGCCATCGCTTGCCCGCGCTCCACCCTCGCCCCTCGGCGTGCATGAAACACGATTCCCGCATGAGGATCGACCGGTTCCCCGGCTTTCTCGCGGCCTGCGCCGGTGCGCTGTACGGCCCAGCCAACCTGTGTCGTATCCATGGTGGACACATAGCCGCTCTCCCATGCCTCCACCACCGCCGTCTCTCCTGGCCGATGAAACTCCGCTGGGTTTTCGAACACTGAAACGTCCCCGCCCTGGGCCGCAACCATCCCCACGAAAACGCGCCATGCCGATCCATCCTGCAGGGCCGCCTCCGCACGGCGAAATCCCTCTTCGGCCCGGTCCGCCAAGCCCCCCAGATGAAGCATCCACCCCGCCAGAATCAGCGACAGTTCCCGCAGGTCTTCGCTCTCTGCCGGCGTATTGCCGCGCAGCAGTTCCAGGCACTCCATGATTTCGATCCAGTTGCCCGCTGCATATCCCAGCGGCTGCCCCATGTCGCTCAGCAGGGCCACCGTTCGCGTCCCCGCCGCCTCTGCCGTCGCCACCATCAGTGCAGCCAGGTACTCGGCATCTTCTCGCTTGCGCAGGAACGCCCCCGAGCCGGTTTTCACATCCAGCACCAGTCCGTCCAGACCCTCGGCCAGCTTCTTGCTCAAGATCGAAGCGGTAATCAGATAAGGGCTTTCCACCGTGCCCGTTCGGTCCCGCAGAGCGTAGAGAACCCGGTCGGCGGGCACCAGCGTCGGCGTCTGGCTCACAATCGAGACCCCACACTGTTTCAAGACCGTCTCGAACTCCGGCAGCGAAAGCGCAGTCCGATATCCGGGAATCGACTCCAGCTTGTCCAGCGTGCCGCCGGTATGTCCCAAGGCCCGCCCGCTGATCATGGGCACCGCCAGGCCACAGGCCGCCGCAATCGGCGCCACCAGAAAGCTGGTCTTGTCGCCCACGCCGCCGGTTGAGTGCTTGTCCACAGCAACTCTTCCCAGGCGCCCGGCAAGCAAGTGCTCACCGGAATCGCGCATGGCCATGGTCAGCGCGCGCGTCTCCTCCACCGTCATCCCGCGCAGCCAACTGGCCATCAGCCAAGCCGCAAGCTGTTCCAGCGGGATCGATCCCGTTGCCGCCCCCGCGACCAGAAAGCCGATCTCGTCCTCGTCCAAGGCCAGGCCATCTCGCTTTTTCCGGATCAGATCCACTGTATGGTAGGGATGAGAACTATGCATGGTTTGTCCAGGCCTCGGGTGGTGATCAAATTATCGCAAGACTGAGCGGGGCGCGCGGTAACTGTGGGCGGCAGAGGTTTCCCGATCAGGTCCGAGGTCTCCCGAATTTGCGCACCAGAAATGTTGCTACCTTCGCTTCATTTCGAACGCCAGCGGCAGCAATTCCGAAAACGCCATCGTCCGCACCCCGTCCGCAGAGGCAAACTCGACCAGTGCCTCCGCCAGCGTGAACTCCGCCAGCATCTGCCGGCAGGCCCCGCATGGCGGGCTGGGAGCGTCGTTCAAGTTGGCCACCGCCACGGCCACAATGCGGATTTCCGGCCCAAACTGCGACACCGCTGTCACCAGCGCCGCCCGCTCGGCGCAAATGGTCAGCCCGTAGCTGACGTTTTCCACATTGGTCCCAACCACCACCTGCCCCCCGCTCAAACGCAGCGCCGCACCCACCCGGAAGCCCGAATAGGGCGAGTAGGAATGGCTTGCCACCTTCCGGGCCAACTCAAAAAGTTCGCCCTTGCCGGACCCCCGCGGCCGGGTCGCGTTGTCGTCTTCGTATGCCATGAGTCCTGAGGCTACCGCATCGGTCCGCTCCCTGTACATTGCTTCCAAAAGAGGCAAACATTGGCAGATTCTTATCTTTGCGATCGTGCCTGGGTAAATGGAATCTTGGCTCAAAACCTCTAAAACCGGCCATAAATGGGTCTTTTTGCCCTTATGTGCCCTTCTCGGCACTCGTCTCGATTCGGAACCCTCAAGTTGAGAGCCGTCTTACCGATAAACAGATTGTGTGCTGTCGTTCCGGGAGCGCTTATCCCGGACGGGCGGATGAGTGGACGAATGGATGAATTAACGAGGGAATTCCTGATCGAAAGCCAGGAAGGTTTGGACCGCATGGAGCGGTGCCTTACCGACCTGGAAGAGCGGCCTGAAGATTCGGCCCTGATAGCGGAGATCTTTCGCTCCGTTCACACGATCAAGGGAACCACCGGTTTTCTTGGTTTCAAAAGGCTCGAGAAGCTGGCCCACGCCGGCGAGAACCTCCTGGGAATGTTGCGCGAAGGCAAGTTGACCGCGGACCGTCCCACCATTACAGGACTTCTGCACCTGCTCGACGGCCTGCGCGTGATTCTCAAGACCATTGAGACTGAGCAAAGCGAAGGCGACGCCGAAGATACAGAGCTGATTGAGCAGTTGGAGCTGTTGCAGGCTCCAGCTATGGCCCTTGCCAAGCAGACTGCCACGGCCAAGGCCGCAGCGCCTCCTGCGGCAGCACCGCCAGTTGGCGCCCGCGGCCCCGGATTTCCGCCTCCGCCTCCAGCTCCCGCTCCGGAAAAACCCATTGTCGTCGAATCAGCTGCTCCGGTCGTTGAGCAAAAGGCGCCCGCAGAGGCCGAAGAGCCGGTTGCCCGTCCTCGCGCTCAGGGCATCGGAACCGCCGCCGAAAGCACTCTGCGCGTCGACGTCACCCTCTTGAATCGCATGATGAACCTGGTGGGCGAGCTGGTGTTGACCCGCAACCAGGTGCTGCAGGCCACTGCGGCCGATCCCAACCTGACGCTGCTCTCCCGGCGCCTCGACATGGTCACCGCCGACCTGCGCGAGAGCGTGATGAAGGCCCGCATGCAGCCGGTCTCCAACATCTTCTCCAAAATGCCGCGCATTG